>JAKLLO010000022.1 GCA_023150095.1 Zoogloea sp.
AGCAACTTGTCATCTCTTGGAGATTGTTTCTGCATGAATTCTAAATACCAGGTATTTGTCAGCTCAACCTATCAGGATTTAAGGGAAGAGAGAGATCTTGTAATTAAGGCCGTTTTAGAGATGGGGCACATTCCTGTCGGAATGGAAATGTTTAGCGCTGCAGATGAGGAGCAGTGGAGCATAATAAAAAAGCAAATTGACCAATCTGATTACTATGTTGTAGTCGCGGCGCATAGATATGGGTCATGTGACTCGTCAGGAGTTAGTTATACAGAGAAAGAATACGACTACGCCACTTCGTGTGGCATTCCAACTTTGGGGTTCGTTATTGATGGCGCAATTGAATGGCCCAAGGATAAATGTGATTTAGATAAAAACTTAATAAAAAAGCTCAATAAATTCAAGGAAAAAATAAAGCAAAAACCCGTAAGTTTTTGGCGGTCTGGTGAAGATTTGTATGGTCGATGCTCAATTGCTCTTATTAAAGCATTTAACACATATCCTCGGGAAGGCTGGGTAAGGGCCTCTAAGGTTCAAGATGTCGCTGCAGCAAGGGAAGTGCTTAGGCTTAGCTCTGAGAATTCGGAGCTAAGAGAAAAACTTGCAGCCTTTGAATCAATCAGCAGTGAAGATGCTGCCATCTCAAAAACTATTGAAACACTCAGAAACAATAAAAGAAAAATTGCTGTATGGAAGAACGGTGCTGACGACTGGGAAAAGGCTAAGGAAGTAACTCTCTACCAAATTTATGAAGTAGTCGCGCCGGAAATGCAAGTAGAGTTTTCGTTGACGGAATTGGCTAGATATATGGCGACTAACGTTCTCTCTGTGCCAAGAGATGAGCTAAGAAGAAGTTGGCCAACGCCAAAAAATGTTAATCGATCCATACTTGCGGATCTGTCTGCGCTTGAGTGCGTCCAGCCATCCAGCAAGAAAAAACCGGTATCAGATAATGATGAATACTGGTGCCTTACAGAATTTGGAATGAAAGTAATGCATCAAATGCGGCGCAGACGATTGGAAAAAGTTGAAAATTTAAAGCAGATACCTCCGCCGCCTGTTGAAGACGGAAAAATTGAAGAGTGATACCCAACAGTTTCGAGGGTTGTCCCCCACACCGCAGGCTGTGTCTGAATATTCCTTTTGCGACTACACTGATATAAAGGCTCTTCATTCTTTGATGTTGAGTGAAATCTTTTCTTAAAACTCTACATCGGCATTAGGTTTTGGATTTCGTTAGTTGGCGCAATGGTTTGGTGAAATCACACTGCTTTAGCTTTGTAGTTATTGAGGGCGGACAGTCACGGAGGATGCTTTGCCGTGCTTTTGAAAGATCGCCGATATTATGTGTGGAGATGAGTTGGCCTGATCGAACTATGTCGGGCGCTGCATTGATACGATCTGCGAAAATTTTCAGTCGTTTTTCACGATATTGTATTGATTGTATAGGTTTTTTAAAAAATACAGCCAAGCCAAGTAGGTCGGGTCAGCGCAGCGTAACCCGATATTTTATATACCGATTAGTCCGCAGGATTTCAAGCTATAACAAGTTAGGTAACCTAGCCCATGTCTCCTCGAGGTCATAATCATCCGCCGTATTGCACGTGCCAATTCTGTCAGCCAAGCAAGCTCGCCAAAGATAGTCAACTGATCGCAGATCTCTTTTCGGAGGAGGATTCCCGCCACAGCTACACGGTTCCTATGGTCTGTTCTGCATGCGGAAATGCTGTATTCCTCTACCAATCTAAGCATGGGGGATGTGCCATCTTTGATGAATTGGGTCCGCCATGGCCCAAGCACCCCTGCTCTGATGGAGCCAGGGCCGTGCGGTTGTCAGCTTCGGATCAGTCTCTACTAACTAGGCGTTACTCTTGGCAGGAGGCGGGCTGGTTGCCCATCACTGATCTGATAGTCGATCCCGTCGGCTCAAATCATGTTCGGTTGCACGGTAAGCACAACTCTCAGTTGCTCACCCTCTACATTGCAGTCGCTACGGTCGATGCTGGTGTTGATCCAGTAGCTCAGATAGCCGACTCACCAATACACGCGAGACAGATGGTCGACGGAACCTATGAACTGGCGTTTCTGACTCAAGACTTTAGACATGTGCTAGCCAAAGCCTCCACTCAACCTCCGGTTGCTCTGTGACATGTCCGTGTTTCTGCTTACTTTTTTCGCTCAAGCTAACGACGCTACGTGGAGCATAAGTTCCAAGTTGAACGGCTGCTTTTCGCAAAAGCTTAGCTGCGACACTGTGTCGAAAGCGCCTTCAGTTGATTTCAAGTGAAGCGACCTTTATTCGGGCAGCCCCTGCCGCTCCGACAGCGTTAAAGACCGGTGAAATCAGGCTTTTTTTCTAAAGCGTTTAGGGAATACACAATGACTCAGTTAGCTTCACGATTTTTCTCGGCAATTGCTGCGCTTCTGCTTGCTACGTCGGCCAACGCACAGATGTCCCTCGGCGAGCGCCTGGTCTCGTCGCTGTCCTACTGCGATGCGCGTTTCTTCGATGAGGTGAACGCGAGCCGTGGCGAGCTGGATCGTCATGCGCAGGTAATCGCCCGGGGGCGTGCGGCGACGTTTCCGGTGCCGGACATGACCCATGACACCGAGAGCAAGAGCTTCTTTGCGCTGCCGGTGGAGGTGCGGGGGCTCATCGTGATCGGCTACTTCGACGAGATAAAGCGAATCCCGGGTGGTTTGATTGTTTCGTGGGGGCTGCTGGTGCCGACGTCGACTACCGAGGCGGCGCAGAAGCTTGGTGGCCTGTTCTGGGAGGGCGAGCGCTTGCGGATGGAAGGCGAGGTGTTCGTTCGCTCCGAGGTGTGGCATCACGACGAGCCAATGAGGGGCTGGGCGAAGGAGACGACCGAGTCAGGCTTGCCCAAACCGAAGACGGTGGAGCGGGTGCTGATGGTCGAGCCTTACAGCGGGGAAACTGCGTTCATCCGCGTGGGGTGTTCGTTGCAGGGGGCGGTGACGCGGGAGATGCTGGATGTACTGCGGCCGGATCTGCCGCTGAAGTAACAGTGAGATTTATTCAGACTGGGCGTCAGTTGAGTTATGGCAGATTACGCTAGGATGACTTCGCTCAAATTTCCCCGCCTTATGAGACGTTTCAGATTTTAGTTCCGATTGCTGGCTTCTCTTGATTTCATTTTTTTGAATATGCTTAAATTTTATCCTAATAAGACTAAAGTAATCTTTTTTGATCTCGAATATTATGTCCCTGCCAAAGATCGGTCTCGTTCGACTCCGGCTGGGATGACGTTTTCCCCGGTGCTGTCTGATCACAAAATTCTAGGGGGCTCATTTCTGACTTACTATCCAATGCAAGATCGTGTTGGGAAGAGGCATAACATTTGGGAGTGGCAACTTGGAAGCGAAGAGAAGGTTTTGTGCGAAATATTTCGAGTGATTCAGGATGAGTGGAAATCTATCGAGTCGAAAGATCAGGCTGGTTCTTTAATGCTTGCGGGTATTGGAATTTCTCATAGTGACGTTCCGGCTTTGTTGGCTCGAATGTCTTTGAATTCAATCGCTAGTAATGAGCGGGTTTACGATGTTTTGTGTGGGTGTCGCCAGATCGATCTTTCTATTGCCACATTCTGCCAATTTGCGTTTAATCAATCTTATTTTGCATACCCCAAAACCAAATCGGCTTTGTATCAAAAATACCTTAAAGGCAAAGTCTTGGAGTCTGGGAAGGGGGTTTGGGAGTTGTATGAGAGCGGCGACGTCAGTGCTATTGAAAAGCGCTGTGCTGAGGAGGTTGCTGATGCACTAGAAATATATAAATCTATGTTCGAAATAAAAAAGAAGAATGATGCCTCACTTGTTAGACTTAAGAGGTTGGATAAAATTGCTGAAATGAATGTTTCTGCTTTGGATGAGAAGTGACTTGTTCAGAAAGGTTGATCTTTTAGGGTGGATGGAGGACGACGATTTTCTTTGCTGGATATCGATCTCGTTTGTTTGGTGAACCGCCAGCCTAATGGTTATGCGCGCCGGCGAGGCTCTTGATGACTTCCCGCGTCACATCCCCAAACGCCAGCACCTTGCCGCCTTCGGCCTTCACGTGCGCTTCGGCCGCTTCGCGGCTGGCGAAGGCGGGGAGGTTGGGTTCGTTCATGGGGCCGCGGGCTTTTGATCCGAGGACGTAGAAGGCCTTTTTCGCATCCACCCAGGCTTTGGTGGTGTAGTCGGCAACCCAGATGGCGCCGATGTCGGCGGGTTTGTGGGTTTTGTCGAAGAGCATCATGTTGCCCACGAAGCGGAACATGTCTGCGGGCGAATCGAAGCTGCTGGCGGTCTGGTCGTTGAAGACGATCTGGGCCGTCCATTGGGGGGTGCGGTAGGGGTACATGCCGCACACGGGGCAGCGGGTGGAGCGCTGGACGTATTGGGGCGAGAGATCCGCGGCGCTTGCTGCAATGGGCTGGCCGATGACGAGGACGGCGAGGAGGGCGGGGACGATGGCGGCGGCGAGTGTGGGCAGAACGCGGCGGGTCATGGCTGGGCTCCGGGGGTGTTGTCGAGCAGCGGGTCTTGCAGGATGGCGTGGATGACGCGGGTGAGGTTGTCGAGGGGCGCGGCGCCGCAGTGGGTGAGGGGGTCGGCGCGCAGTTTACCGTCGGCGGTGTGCAGGTGGTTGGGGTAGGTGGGCAGATCCTTGTGGAGCGGGGCGGTGTCGATGCGCAGTTCGGCGTCGCCCCAGGCCCAGGCGATGGCGTAGGCGTCGGGGGCGGCGATGCGCGCTTCGAGCACCACGCCGTTATCGAGGCGGGCGATGAGGGCGTCGTACTTGACGTCCACCGGGCTTTCGAGATGTTGGCCGAAGCGCTCGTCGAGGAGCGCGGCAAGGTCGAGATGAAGGCTCATGGGCGTGGGCGTGGCGGTTTGCTGGGGCTAGACCTGGTTGGCGATCTTGACGCGCTCGGCGAGGTCGGCGCGCACTTCGGCGTGCAGGGTGTCGAGGATGCGGGCGGAGAGGTATTGCTCGTAGCTGGGGTGCTCGGGCATTTCGCCGCGCACGATGCAGTCGAGGGCCTGGGGGGCATCTGCGGCGCCAAGCTGGGCGAGCAGGGTGTCGCGGGCGCCGCGCAGTTCGTACATCAGCCGGGCGCATTGTTCGATTTCCTGGGCCTGATCGGCGGGGATGTTGCTGTAGAAGTTGTCCATGGCTTGCGGTTTACATTCGCTGGTCGTGGAGGGCGCCGCCATCGAGGCGGGCCATGTCGGCGGTGACTTCGGCAAAAGGATAGACCTTGCCGCCTTCGGCTTGGGCAAACTTTGTGGCGCCTTCGCGGGTGCCAAACGAGGGGATGGTGGGGCCCATGGCGCCGCGCTTCTTGGAGCCGACCACATAAAAGGCGCTGCGGGCGTCGATCCAGCTGCCCTTGGGGGCTTCCCAGGGGGTTTTATCCAGATCCTGCACGTAGATGCCGGCGACCTTGCGGGCCTGTTCGGGCTTGAGATAGAGCGAGAACATTTCCATGGTGTCGCAGAAGAACTCGGGGGCCGTGGCGCCTTCGTAGAGGATCTGCGCCTTGGGGCCGGGGAAGTCGGCGAGGAACATGCCGTCGAGGGCGCAGGCGCTCTCTTTGGTGATCTCGGTGGGGCCGACGCTGTTGCTGCTCTGTTTGCCGCAGGCGGAGAGCAGGCTGACGGCCACCAGCAGGGCGGCGGTGTGAAGGACGAGAGGTGGCACGGAGCGGGGCAGTTTCATCGTTCAAATCTCCAGATGGCAGCGGCCAGGGGGCCGACGATCCAGGCGAGCATCACGCCGCCAAGGGTAGCGGGGTGGCTCAGGGCTTCGGGGAAGACGGTGGCAAGGCCGTAGAGGGTGCGCACTTCATCAAGGCTGAACACGTTGAGCACGCGGAACACATCGGCCGGGTTGAGCAGCAGCAGGTAGGGGAAGACCGCGCCGCCGTAGTCGCCGGCGGTGACCACCAGCGCGCCCAGCAGCAGCAGATCAAACACCAGCACAAAGAAGAACCACGTGCCGATGGCGAGGCCCGAGGCGCGGGTGCGATCGCTGGCAAACACAGAGAGCATCACCGCCAGGCTGAGGAAGGCAAAGCCCAGCAGGATGGCCGAGGCCATGAAGCCGGCGTAGTGGAAGAGGGCGTTGAGATCGAGCTGCGGCGAGAGGATGACGCCCACCGCGCCAAAGCCGGCGATGGTGGAAAACGCCAGCGCGGCGGCAAGCCCGGCGTATTTGCCGAGGATGAGCTCTTTGCGGGTGATGGGCAGGGTGAGGAGCAGATCGAGCGAACCGCGCTCCCGCTCGCCGACGATGGCGTCGAAGCCGAGGATGAGGGCGATGAGCGGGATGAGGTAGATCACCAGGCTGACGAGGGAGGCGATGGTGAGCTCGATGGAGCGGAACCCCACCGCGCCCTGCTGGGCCGCGCCGAAGTAGGCGATGACGAGGGCGAACACGGTGAACACGATGGCCACCGCCAGCACCCAGCGATTGCGGATGCGATCCCAGAATTCCTTGCCGGCGATGATGCCGATCTGTCTGAAGTCGATGGAGAGCATGGGCTTGATGGGGAGTGGGGGTTGGGTAGTGGGTAGTGGGGGAGCGGAGGGGCTTGGCCGGGGTTCCGTTTCCTGTGGGCGGTTGGGGAGTGGATAGTGAATGAGTGGGGAAACAGGTGGAGCGGAGAGGCCTGACCTACCTCCTACTCCCCATTTCCCATTACCCATTCTCCGATCGGTATCCGAAGAACACATCCTCGAGCGACGGTTCGCGCACGTGGAGATCGCGCATGGTGTCGCCGAGGGTGGCGAGGCGGGTGAGGGCGGGCATCTTGGCTTCGCGGGGCAGGCGGATGTGCAGCACGCTGCCGGCTTCTTCGATGCTTTCGATGGCCATGCCTTCGAGCAGGCGGGTGACCTGTTCCTTGAGCCCGGCGCCGCCGGCGATCTCGAGGGTGAGGGGCAGATCCATGGCTTCGCGCAGATCCTGCACGGTGCCGGTGGCGCGGATGAGGCCGCCTTCCATGATGGCGAGGCGATCCACCCGTTCCTGGATCTCGGCGAGGATGTGGGAGGTGAGCACCATGGTCACGCCCTCGGCTTTCAGCTCGCGCAGGATGCGGTAGAAGTCGCGGATGGCGCCGGGGTCGAGGCCGGTGGTGGGTTCGTCGAGAAACAGCAGGCGCGGCGTGCCGAGCAATGCCTGGGCAAAGCCGAGGCGCTGGCGCATCCCCTTGGAGTATTCGCGCACGCGGCGGCCGGCGGCGTGGGAGAGGCCGACCTTCTCGAGCAGGCCGGCGCATTCGCTGCGCGGCACGGCTTTGAGGTCGGCAAAGAAGAACAGGGTTTCGAGCCCGGTGAGGTTGTCGTAGAGCACGACGTTCTCGGGCAGGTAGCCGATCTTGCGGCGGGTCTCGCGGAAACGCGGGCCGGTGACGGATTCGCCGTCGAGGCGGATCTGGCCGCGGGTGACGGGGATGAGCCCGAGCATCATCTTGAACAGGGTGCTCTTGCCGGCGCCGTTGTGGCCGATGAGGCCGAACAGCTCGCCCGGGGCGATGTCGAGATCGACTCCCTTGACGGCCTGAATGGTGCCGAAATCCTTGGTCACCCCGCGGGCTTCAACGATAGTGCTTGCCAAGCCAGTTTCTCCAGTCGGAATGTTCGGGGCGCATGCGCGGTTTTGGGTCCACGATGCTGGGTGCGCGCAGCAGCGGAAACTGCTGGCTGATGAGGCGCAGGGTCTGGATCGCCGGGCTGGCGAGCAGCAGCTTGACCATCGGGTGGCGCCACGAGAGGCGGTCGACCATGTCGTTGGCTTCGTAGGGCACGTCGCCGATGCCGTCGCCGTTGCGGTCCCAGCCCACGTAGTTGCTCCAGTGGTTGCCGTCCTGCTTGCCCCAGGTCTCGTCGCGGGCGGCCACGTATTTGACCTGCTCGCGGTTGGAGATGAAGTCGTTCTTCTCGACCACGTTGCGCACCGACCCGGCCCACAGGTGCACGCCCACCTGGTTATCCACCACCAGGTTGCCCCGCACGGTGTTGTATTCGGCGTCGTAGATGAAGAAGCCGCGGGCGTTGCCGGCCACCACGTTGTTCTCGACGATGGAATCCTGGATGGTGCGCAGCATGATGCCGTGGTCGGAATTGCCCCACGCGCGGTTGTTGCGCACGATCTGGTCGCGCACTTCCATCAGCGCGAGGCCGCCGCGGTTGTAGTAGCTGTCGTTGTCCTCCCACAGGTTGTGGTAGGAGTTCATGTAGTGGCTGCCGTAGCGGGCGTGGTGCAGGCGGTTGCCACGAAATACCGCGTGGTGGGACACATCCACGTAGAGCGCGTCACGCACGAAGCTCACGTTGTTGCCGATGATCCTGGCGCCGTCGGTGTTGTAGAGCTGGATGCCGTTGCCGCGCTGGGCGGAGTCGAGATCGCGCTTGCCGGTGATGGTGTTGTGCTCGATGAGCACCTGGTTGGACTTTTCGATCCACAGCCCGAACAGGGTGTAGGTGAAGGTGCAGCCAGTCACCCGCGCCCGGTGCGCGCCGGGCTGGATGTAGATGCCGGCATTCTGGGCGCCCAGGTCGTCGCCGGAGTCCGCGACGATCACGCCTTCGATGGCCACGTCGGGCGCGGCCACGCGGATGGTGTCGCCCTTGCCGCCGCCGTCGATGGTCGGGCGGTCGACGCCGACGAGGGTCAGCGGCTTGTCGATGCGCAGGTTTCCGAGGTAATGGCCGCGGGCGACGCGCACGGTGTCGCCGGGGGCGGCGCGATTGATGGCGGCCTGGATCGACTCGCCCGGTTTTACATCCCAGCTGGCCGCCTGGGCGCCAGCAGCCGTTCCTGCAGCGAGGAGAGCCAGGGCAAGGCGGAGCGGGCGGAAATGAAGGGGCACGGGCAAGGTGTGGGAAATCCGGTGAGGCTGCAGTGTGCGACGCAATGTCGCAGCAAGCCTTGATTTGGGTGAAGACCAGCGAGCGGCACGCCTTTCGTAGGGGCGGGGCATGTCGGTGAGTCGCTTATATGTGGGGGCGACTTCAGTCGCCCAGCTGCGCGTTCAGCAATCCTTGGTTCCTGGCTGGGCGTCCGCGGGCGGCTGAAGCCGCCCCCACAGGGGCGGGGGCATGTCGGTGTGTCGATTACTGTGGGGGCGACTTCAGTCGCCCAGCTGCGCGTTCAGCAAATCTTGGTTCCCGGCTGGGTGTCCGCGGGCGGCTGAAGCCGCCCCCACAGGGGCGGGGGCTTGGTGGTGTGCCGCCTTTCGTGGGGGCGACTTCAGTCGCCCAGCGGCGCGTTGAGCAAACCTTGGTTCCTGGCTGGGCGTCCGCGGGCGGCTGAAGCCGCCCCCACAGGGGCGGGGGCTGGGTGGCGTGCCGCCTTTCGTGGGGGCGACTTCAGTCGCCCAGCTGTGCGTTCAGCAATCCTTGGTTCCCGGATGGGCGTCCGCGGGCGGCTGAAGCCGCCCCAACAGGGGCGGGGGCTTGGTGGTGTGCCGCCTTTCGTGGGGGCGACTTCAGTCGCCCGTCGGGTTGCTGGCGGGCAGGTGTTCGGGGAGTTCGTCCAGCCTTTGCAGTAGCGGCGCGTCGCAGTGGGCCTGCAGCGCTTCGGGGTGGGTGTAGCCCCAGGCGACGCCGAGAAAGTTCATGCCCACGGCCCGGGCGGCGTCGGCGTCGCGGATCTCGTCGCCGATGCAGGTGACGGCCTCGGGCCTGAGGCGGGTGGTCCAGAGCAGCTCGCGCAGCTTGAAGCGCTTGCCGAACAGGCTGGCGCCGCAGTGCAGGTGGTCGAAGCGCGCGAGGGTGTCTGCGCCCAGCACGGCGCGGGCGGCGTCGCGGGTGTTGGAGGTGACGAGGGCCAGCGCCACGCCGTCGCCCTGCAGGCGGCGCAGGGTGGCTTCGACGCCGGGGAAGGGGCGCACGGCGTCGATGCGCGCAAACATCCGCCGGCGCATGTCCACCGCGAGGGTGGGCACTTTCCAGATCGGCACGCCCAGGTGGTCCATCAGTTGCCGGCTCGACATGCGGCGGATGCGCTGGGTGTCCTCGCCGGCGAGGCTGCGAAAACCATGCACGGCCGCCGCTTCGTCGAGACAGACGCGGAAGGTGTCGAAGGAGTCGGCGAGGGTGCCGTCCAGGTCGAAGACGACGAGCTTGCAGGTCATCGGGGCGGGGGCTGGCTGCTGCAGTTCGGGGCGCAAGGATCGCTGTTTTTCGCGGGCAGCGCCAGCCTGGCCCGAAAGGCGTGAGATGACGGCCCGGCGCGCCTTCGAGACGGGCTCGCGCGTCGGCCGTGTCAGAAAAATCCTACCGACCAACTGTTCAATTCCGACACACATTTGGCGTGCCGCTGACAGACGTGTCGTTTCGCTGATGAAATCATTCATTCCACAAATCAGTCACCCCGCGTGATCGTAAGCCTCGAAGAAGGCTGGCGGCGGGAGATGGCCTGGACCGGGATTCGCCGGACCAAAAAAGATGCGAGACGTGGAGGAGACAAGCTTGACCAACCATGGCAATTCTTTGGTGTGCGTTCCGACCTGGGGTGTCGTCACATCCCTGTCAGCGGATCAACTGGCCTCCAGCGCAGGGGGGCATGCGCCCGGCAGGTATTACTTCCTGCTGCCCAGGCGGCGCAGGAGGGCGCGCATCGCAAGCGAGAAGCTGGTGACTCTGTGCGCCTTCGGGCCCTATGTGACCAGCGACGCAGTGAACTTCATCCGGACCAGCGCGCTGGCTCTGGGCCTGCTCTAGCCGGTTTCATCCCTGCCGCAGGGCTGCGCGGCCAGGGGCGCTCAACTTTTTTTTCCAGAAGAGAGCCACAACATGGACTTTACCCACACCCTGCAAGGCTTTGCCGAGGTCGCTGCCATCAATGGCGACGCCTGCAAGTCGATCTATGGCGTTGCGCTGAAGGCGACGGAGCGGATCTATTCGCTCAACACCGATTTTGCCCGGGCCCTCATCGAAGGCTATGCCGTCGGCGACACCCACAGCGATTATCAGGAACAGCTCCGCACGCAGCTCCGTCAGTTTGAACGGGTCAGCGAATATCTCCGCGATGTGAGCGAGGTCTTCGTTGCGACCCAGGCGGAAGTGTTCTCGCTGGGTTCGGCCAACGCCGAGGAAGTCACCCGCCGGCTCGCCGCCGAGGTGGAAAAGCAATGCCTGTCGTCGGCGTCCGGTAGTCAGACGGCGTTCTCCGACGTGCTGCATTCGGCCCTGGACGCCGCCAGCAGCACCTACGAGAAGCTGATCGGTACCTCCCGCGAGATCACCGAAGCCAGCCTCGGGGTGGTCGAGAAGGCCCGCCCGGGTACGGTGAAGAAAGCCGCGTAGCAAGGGTTGGTGGCCGTCGCGTCGCCGGCTGGGGGCGAGCGGCGACGCGACGGTTCGCCGCTCGTAGCCCTGTTCCGGGTGGTGTTGCTCGACCGAGCGACGCGGCCTGCCGTTTGCGGGGCCGCATCGAAAGCGTGACGGGAGGCAGTCATGGCGATGGATCTGCTCAAGTTCGCACACGAGGTCAAATGGCGGGACGTGTCCTGGTCCGCCTGCACCGGCTGGTTGCGGAGCCTCTCGCTGACCCAGCATCTGCTGCTGCTGGCCCTGACGCCGCTGCCTTTTCTGCTGGCGGCGTTCTTCATGATGCACCCGGTGGAGCCGAAGCCGTCCCAGGAGCCCGCGAGGCTGGCCCGAGGCGTGGCCTCGGTGCGTCTGCTTGCCACTGCGGTGGAAGCCGGTGTGTATTTTGGCCGCCCCCAGCAGCTCGAACAGATTGTCGATGCCCTTGGCGGCGCCGACAACGTGACCGCGCTGGCGATCTACGACCACACTGGCCGTCCGCTGGTGGAGCGGGGCCGGCCGGCGGTCGCCACGCGGGAGCAGGTTCGCGCCGTGCGCGCCGCGAGCTTCATCGATGAACGGAGCGGGCGGATGGCCTTTGCCGCACCGGTGATGTCCATGCCGGCCGCCCGCGACGATGGCATCGGCGATGCCTTGTTCACCCTCGTCGAACCCCGGGCGGCAGGCTGGGTGCTGCTGGAGTTTGATGCCGCCGCGCCGGTGCCGGCGGATGATCAGCGGTTTCTGCGCCATGCCCTGCTGACGCTGGCTGCACTGGCGGGCAGCATCTACGTGGCGCTGCGCCTGGGCCACGCCTGGGGTGATCCGATGCTGCGGGTGGCCGACGTGGTGAAGCGCGTGCGTGCCGGACAGTGGGACGTGCGGCTGAAGGCCGACGTGGCCGGCCGCGAGATGCAGCAGCTGTACGAGGGTATCAACGCGCTGGTCGGCACGCTGGAGGAGACACGCCGCGCAGTGCAGGCCGGCGCCGATGAAGCCCGGGACCGCTTCGCCTACCAGGCCATGCACGACCACCTCACCGGGCTGCCCAACCGGCGGGCCTTCGACAAGGCGCTGGACGAGGCCGTGTCGGCGTCGAGGCGGGCTTCCGATCGCTGTGTGCTGTGCTTCATCGACCTCGATTTCTTCAAGGCGGTGAACGATGTCGGCGGCCATGCAGCCGGTGATGCGCTGCTGCGCGAGGTGGCGAGGCTGATCCAGCAAGGGGTGCGCGTCGGGGATCTGAGCAGCCGTATCGGGGGCGACGAGTTTGCCCTGCTGCTGCGCGATTGCAGCGCCGACGACGCCCGGCGGATCGCCGAGGGCTTGTGTCATGCGATCTCGGCCCTGCGTTTCCGGTGGGAAGGCCGCGTGTTTTCCGTGAGCGCCAGCTTCGGGCTGGCCGAGATCGACGCCTCGGTGGAAAGCTGCGCCGCCGCGCTGAAGATTGCCGACGACGCCTGCTACGCCGCCAAGCGCGAAGGGCGCAATCAGGTCGTGCTGCGTCACGCGGGGAGCCCGGGCCGGGTGGTGTAGATCGCGGCCCGCTGGCGCCCGGCGCGATTGCGCACCACGGCGGGCGGAACGGCGCGAAAATCCCGCCAAGGCAATCGATGGATGAGTCTAATGGCCGATGACGATAGATGGCGTGACGAGGCGGACGAAGACCCGCTTCCCCTCGGCGACCTGTGCCGTGAGCTCGACGCGCTGACCACCCGGGAGGCGCAGCTGGAGCTCGAGAACGCCCA
Source organism: Zoogloea sp. (assembly GCA_023150095.1). Lineage (GTDB taxonomy): Bacteria > Pseudomonadota > Gammaproteobacteria > Burkholderiales > Rhodocyclaceae > Zoogloea. The sequence goes on from JAKLLO010000022.1 coordinate 13,077, forward strand.
GCTGCGGCGCGAACTGATCGGGCTGGAGGCCGCGCGGGCCAATTACTTCGACTTCTACGAGCTGGCGCCGGTTGGCTTTCTGACCATCGACGAACGGGGCGTGATCCTGCAGGCCAACATCCGGGCCGCCACGCTGCTGGACGTTCCGATGGGGCGGATCATCGCCCAGCCGGTGGTGAATTTCGTCTGCGAGGGGGATCGGGAGCCTTTCGCCCGCTACTGCCGGCGTATCTTTGAAACCGCCATGCTGGAAACCTACGAGCTGCGGATGCGCCAGGGTGACGGGCGGCGCGTGTGGGTGCTCGTGGAGGCCGGCGCGGTGAGGGATTCCGGCGGACAGCCGGTGCTCAACCTGGCGCTCAGCGACATAGGCGAGCGCAAGGAGGCCGAGGCGCTGATGCGCGAGAAGTACGAACTGCAGGCGCAGCTGACCAAGATCGCCGCGACGGTGCCCGGGGTGATCTGTTCGTTCCGGCTGCGGCCGGACGGCACATCGTGCATGCCCTACGCCAGCGCGGCGCTGGAGCAGATCTACGGCGTGCGCCCCGAGGAGGTGTGCGAGGACGCGTCGGCGCTGTTTGCGCGGATGCATCCGGGGGATGTGGGCTATGTCCACGAGACGGTTGCGGCCTCGGCCAGCACCCTGACGGCGTGGCGGGCCGAGTATCGCGTCCTTCATCCCACCAAGGGCGAGCGCTGGGTCGAGGGCCATTCGATGCCCCAGCGGGAGGCGGATGGCAGCATCCTGTGGCACGGTTTTCTCAGTGACGTGACCGAGCGCAAGCGCATGGAGGCCGCGCTGCGCGACAGCGAGCGGCTGTACCGCGCCATCGGCGAGTCCATCGACTACGGGGTGTGGGTGTGCGCGCCGGATGGCCGCAACATCTACGCCAGCGAGTCCTTCCTCAAGCTGGTGGGCATGACTCAGGCGCAGTGTTCGGATTTCGGGTGGTTCAGCCTGCTGCATCCGGACGATGCCGAGCGCACCCTGGCGCGCTGGATGGAATGCGTCAAGCGGGGTTCGGTGTGGGATGTGGAGCACCGTTTTCGCGGCGCCGACGGCAACTGGCACGACATCCTGGCGCGGGGCGTGCCGGTGCGCAACGAGCGTGGCGAGATCAGCCACTGGGCGGGCATCAACCTCGACATCAGCGGCCTCAAGCAGGTGGAGCAATCCCTGCGCGAGAGCGAGGCGGAGCTGCAGCGCGCCCAGGCCGTGTCGCGCACGGGCAGCTGGCGGCTGGATCTCGAACGCAACGAGCTGCGCTGGTCCGACGAGAACTACCGCATCTTTGGGGTTCCGAAAGGGGTGCCGCAAACCTACGAGACCTTCCTGTCCGTCGTTCACCCGGACGACCGCGAGTTCGTCGACCGCGCCTGGAAGGCGGCGATGAACGGCGCGCCCTACGACGTGGAGCATCGTCTGGTGGTGGATGGCGAGATCCGCTGGGTGAAGGAGCGCGTCGAGCTGGTGTTCGACGCCGCGGGCAAGCTGGTTGCCGGCATGGGCAGCACCCAGGACATCTCCGACAGCAAGCGGGCCGAGGCCGCCCTGGCGGCGAGCGAGTCGCGCTTCCGGCTGGCGATGGAGGCGGTGGCAGGAATGGTCTTCGACTGGGACCGGGAGAGCGATTCGTTCTACTGCTCGGCGGGTTTCAGCGCGATTTTCGGGCGCGGGACGGAATCCCGGTTCGACCGTCACTGGTGGCAGGCGCGGATTCACCCGGATGACGCGCGGCGGGTCCGGGAGTCAGTGATGCACTGCCTGAAGCAGCGTTGTGATCGCCTTCAGCTGGAATACCGCCTGTGCAGCGACGACGGGCGCTGGGTGCATATCTCCGACAGCGTGCGCATCATCCGCGATGCCCGCGGGCGGGTGACGCGGCTGGTGGGCAGCCTGACCGACATCAGCGCCCGCAAGGAGGTTGAAGCGGCGCTGATGCGCATCAACGATACCCTTGAGGAAAAGGTGGCCGAGCGCACCTTCGAGGCGGAGGAGCGGGCCCGGGCGCTGCTGGAATCCGAGCGCTTCACTCGGGCCACCATCGACGCGCTCAATTCACCCCTGTGCGTGCTCGATGCGAACGGCGTCATCATCGCGGTCAATCGCGCGTGGCGCGAGTTTGCGGTGGGCAACGGCGGCGACCCGACGGTGATGAGCGAGGGTGCCAACTACCTGGCGATCTGCGATATGGCCACGCTGGCGGAGTGCTCCGTGGCCGGCCAGGTGGCGGCCGCCATCCGGAGCGCGGTGGCGGGGTGTCGCGATGATGTGTCGATCGAGTACGAGTGCGCATCGCCCACCGAGCGGCGCTGGTTCGTGCTCAACCTGAGCTGCTTCCAGGGTGACGGCCCCCTGCGTCTGGTGGCGGTTCACGAGGACATCACCGAGCGCAAGCTGGCGGCCGAAGAGCAGGCCGAGAGCGCGGCGCGCCTCAAGCGACTTGCGGCCCACCTGGAAACCGTGCGCGAGGAGCAGAACACGACGATTGCCCGTGAGGTGCACGACGAACTCGGAGGCACCCTGACCATGCTCAAACTCGGGCTGGCCACCACGGTGGACGGCCTGGCGCTGCCGGCGTCCACCCAGGCGCGCTTCGACCGACTGCTGGAACAGGTGGATTCGGCGCTCAAGACGGTCAAGCGCATCTCCGCCGGGCTGCGCCCTGCGATGCTCGACACGCTGGGGCTGATTGCGACGGTCAAATGGTACGCGGCGGACTTTTCGCGCATGACGGGCATCGCCATCGACGTGCGGATGCCGGAACGTCTGACGCTTTCCGCGGTCCGTAATACGGCGGTGTTCCGCATCGTCCAGGAAGCGCTGACCAATGTGGCCCGGCACGCCGAGGCCACCCGAGCCTCCATCGTGATGGAGATTCAGCACGGCATGCTGGACGTCGAAGTGCGGGACAATGGAATAGGGCTCGCCGACAGCGAGCGCGATAAATTGGATTCCTTCGGTCTGATCGGAATGCAGGAGCGGGCCCAGTATCTCGGTGGCTGGTTGTCGATCAGCAGCGAACCGGGGGCGGGCACCAGTCTGACCCTGCACATTCCGCTCGAAGACTGGGCCGAAGGCTGGAGAGCAGTTGATGGCGAGCGTGTTGATCGTTGATGACCATGCCGTGGTACGGGGTGGACTGAGACAGTTTCTGGCGGATACCGACGACCTGGAGATCACGGCCGAGGCGGCGTCGGGGCATGAGGCGATTGCGTTGGCGGAGAAGGGCGACTGGAGCCTGGTGTTGCTCGACATTGCCCTGCCGGACGTCAACGGGCTGGAGGTGCTCAAGCAGATCAAGCGCCTGCGCCCGAGCCTCCCGGTGCTGATCTTCAGCATGTTCTCGGAGGACGAGTTCGCGATCCCATCCCTCGAGGCGGGCGCGTCGGGCTTCCTCAATAAGGACAGCCCGCCCAACCAGATCCTCACCGCGATCCGCACGGTGGTGGGCGGCGCCCGCTACCTGAGCCCGACGCTGGCCGAGAAGCTGCTGGCGGGGGTGGCGCCCGTCGGGCGCAAGCTCGCCCACGAGGCGCTGTCGCGCCGCGAGACCGAGGTGCTGCTGATGCTCAGCAAGGGCACCTCGCTCACCCGCATCGGCGAGATCCTGCACGTGAGCGTGAAGACGGTGAGCACCTATCGGGCGCGCATCATCGAGAAGCTCGGCGTCCAGTCGAACGCCGAACTCACCCGCTACGTGATCGAACACCGCCTCGGCTGAGCGCCGGGGCGCGGGGCTCAGGCGGCTTCGCGGGCGCGCTTGGCCTCGTTGAGCAGGAAGCGCTGGTAGTCGTCCAGGTCGCCGTCGAAGGGCTCGATGCCGCCACGGGTGACCAGCCAGAACTCGTCGCACACCGCGCGCAGCAGGGCGCGGTCGTGGCTCACCAGCATCACCGTGCCTTCGAACTCGTTGAGCGCCACGCTCAGGGCTTCGCGGGTGGACAGATCCAGGTGGTTGGTCGGCTCATCGAGCAGCAGCAGGTTGGGGCGCTGCCAGACGATCATGCACAGCACCAGCCGGGCCTTCTCGCCGCCGCTCATGGTGCCCACCGGCTGCTTGACCATGTCGCCGCTGAAATTGAAGGTGCCCAGGAAGCTGCGCAGATCCTGCTCGCGGCCCGCCACCCAGCCGCTGCGGCCGGCGGCGATGGTGTCCTTGGCGAGGCGGATCATGTGCTCCATCGGGGTGTCGGCGGGGCGCAGCACGTCGAGCTCCTGCTGGGCGAAGTAGCCGATGTTGAGGCCCTTGCCTTCGGTGAGTTCGCCGCTGATGGGCGCCAGCGCCCGGGCGACGGTCTTCACCAGCGTGGATTTGCCCTGGCCGTTGGCGCCGAGGATGCCCAGCCGCTGGCCGGCATGCACCGAGCGGTTGATGTTGCGCACGATGGTCGTGGGCGGCGTGCCGGCGGGGGCGTCGTCGGGCGGCGGGTAGCCGACGCTCACGTCGGCCATCGCCAGCATGGGGTTGGGCAGGTTGGCGGGTTCCTGGAATTCGAAATTGAACTCGGCGTCGGCCAGCACCGGGGCGATCTTCTCCATCCGCTCCAGCGCCTTGACCCGGCTCTGGGCCTGCTTGGCCTTGCTGGCCTTGGCCTTGAAGCGGTCGATGAACTTCTTGAGGTGGGCGATCTTGTCGGCCTGCTTGGCCACCGCCGCCTGCTGGAGCAGCATCTGCTCGGCGCGCATGTCTTCAAAGGTGCTGTAGTTGCCGCCGTAGCGCACAAGCCGGGCGTTGTCGATGTGCAGCGTGACCGAGGTGATGGCGTCGAGGAATTCCCGGTCGTGGCTGATGACGATGAGGGTGCCGGCGTAGCGCTTGAGCCAGGCTTCCAGCCACACCAGCGCGTCCAGATCCAGGTGGTTGGTGGGTTCGTCGAGGAGCAGCAGATCCGACGGGCACATCAGTGCCCGGGCCAGCTGCAGGCGCATCCGCCAGCCGCCGGAGAAGCTGTTCACCGGCTGGGACAGCTCCGACACCTTGAAGCCGAGGCCGAGGATCAGGGCCTGGGCGCGGGCCTCCGCGTCGTGGGCGCCGGCGTCGTGGAGCTCCATGTAGGCGTGGGCCATGCGCATGCCGTCGTCGCTGGCTTCGGCCTCGGCAACTTCGCGCTGGGCGGCGAGCAGCACCGTGTCGCCCTCGATCACGAAGTCGGTGGCGCTCTGCTCGGTCTCGGGCATGTCCTGGGCCACCTGGGCCATGCGCCACTGGGTGGGGATCGAGTAGTCGCCGGCGTCTTCGTGGAGGCTGCCGTTGAGCAGGCCGAACAGGGACGATTTGCCGGCGCCGTTGCGCCCGACCAGACCGACCTTCTCGCCGGGGTTGAGGGTGACGGAGGCGCTGTCGAGGAGCACCTTGGCGCCGCGGCGCAAGGTGACGTTTTTGAGGGTGATCATGGGGAAATGCCGCGTGGGGGTCGCGCATGATAGCGACCGCAGCATGATCGGCCCATGACTATTTTGCCGGCTCCGTGATGTGGACTGGTGACACGGGCCGGGATCGGCGGGTTTAAAGCGGCGCGCGGTCGATGGCGGAAAGCTCGCCGTTCACGTCGAAGATCTTGCCATTCACCACCGGGATGCCGAAGCCCTTGAGGCGCGCGGTGTGCATCGTCAGGTAGGCCTCGGCGCTGGGGCGGTCGGCAAACAGGTAGATGCCGCCGGCTTCGCTGGTGGCGGCGTTTTCGGTCCAGATCTTCCAGATCAGGCCGGGCTCCTGGGCGATGGAGGCGGCGAGGCCTTGCAGGGCGTCGGTCATCTCCGGGCCCCAGGGGCCGGAAAAGGGGAAATCGACTTGCAGCAGCACGGGCATGGTGACGTCTTTCTTTGTCGTGGATCAAAGGTGGTGCGAAGGCCGGGCGATCGCGCCTGCGGGCGGTATGCGGGCCGGGCTCACAGTGCAAGAATATTGCCAACGATCAAAGGGAGGAGCAAACCATGAGCAACAAGCACCGTCACGTCCTTGAAGCGATCTTCCGCGAGCCGGTCAGCAGCAACATCCAGTGGCGCGAGGTCGAATCCCTGCTCAAGCACCTCGGGGCGGATGTGGAGCCCAGCCACGGGGCGCGCTTCCGCATCCTGCTCAACAAGCACGAGTTCTTCGTCCATCACCCCCATCACAGCAACGAGTTTGCCAAGCTGGAAGTGAAGCACTTGCGGGAATGTCTCGCGGCGGCGGGGGTGAGCCTGTCGGCCTACGACGAGGCGCACTGAGCGCGCACTGCGATTTTTCCCCGGATTCGCGCGGTTTCGCGCGGTCTTCCACGCTACGATCGACGGCCCCGATGTATCATCGCGGCCGTTCTGCCTGGCAGAAATGTTAAATGATGGTCGTCGTGTCGGCCGCTCCGCCGGGGCGGTCATCGTCCGACGACAGCGTTGTGGAACGGGTGAAAGTCGATGCGAACATTGAGGCCACTTGTCCGGGCCGTGACGCTGTTGCTGCTGGCGCTGGCCGGCACGCCTGCCCCGGCGCAGGAGGTGGCGGTCTCGGGTTTTGGCACGCTCGGCTACGCGGTGTCGAACCAGCCGTTCAAGTATCAGCGTTACATCGACAACGGCGGCAGCTTCGAGCGGGACAGCCTGCTGGCCCTGCAGATCGATGCCTCGCTCACCTCGCGCATCGGCGCGACCCTCCAGTTCAAGCTCGCCCCCGAAGCCGGCGACGACACCCGCTGGTCGCCAAAGCTCGCCTGGGGCTTCCTCTCGTGGCGGCCCGACGATGACCTCCTGCTGCGCGCCGGCAAGCTGAGGATTCCGCTGTATCTCCACGCCGAGAACATGGATGTGGGCGCGTCCTTCGACTACGCGCGGCTGCCCGCCGAGGTCTATCTGATGACGCCGACGTCCGATTTCACCGGCGTGTCGGCAACCAAGTCGTGGGACATCGGCGAGGGCGAACTGAGCCTCGATGGCTACTGGGGCGATGCGCGCACCAAGTGGCGCCAGTACATCCGGGACGACGTGCCTGGCTTCCTGCGCTCGGGCACGTATTTCGACCAGGTTGACATCACGGCCCGAGGCCTTGCGCTCACCTATCGGGACGACGGCAACATCTTCCGCGCCGGGCTGCTCAAGTCATCGGTGCGGCGGAGCAATGGCGAGAACTGGCTTGACCGGCCCGAGCTGATCTCCGATCCGCTGATGCCGTCGGTGAGCTATTACTGGTTCCTGCCGGGGGCCGGCATTCCCGAGAGCCGCACGATCGAGCTGCTGATCGCCAACGTGGGCCTCGATACCAGCATCGGCAAGCAGTTCCGGGTTGGGGCGGAGTACTTCATCCGCAAGTCGGGTGACGTGCAGCGGGGGCTGGATGGCTCCGGTGGCTATGTGTCCCTGCGTCGCCAGATGGGCGCCTGGACGCCCTACGTGTACTACGCCCAGCTCAAGTCGGATTCGTCGGGCCTGGAAAGCTACCGCACGATCAACAGCCATACGGTGCCGTCCTACGTGCCCTTGAGCTCGGTGATCAACGCCTCCCAGCGGGCGGTGGCGGATTCCCAGTACGTGGCTGACCAGCAATCCTGGGCGATCGGCACGTCCTACGCCGTGACGCCCAAGTCGCGGGTGAAGGCGGAGTGGCTGCGCACGCGCGTGGGCGTGGTGAGCAACCTTGTCGACGCGCCGAGCGGAACGGACGTTAGAAATCAGAACATCGATGTTCTCTCCGTCTCGTACAGCTTCATTTTCTGAGGATGACTCCGATGAAAATGAACCGCTACCTCAAAACGCTGCTGTGCCTGCTGGGCATCGCTCCGGCGATCGTGCTGGCCGATACCGTGGTCATCATCGGTCATCGCCAGTTGCCGAAGCTCGACAACCAGATCATCCGCAAGCTCTACACCGGCCGCGCCACCGAGGTGAACGGCTTGCCGGTGACGGTGGTCAATGCTCCGTCGGGCAGCCCGACCCGCGAGCACTTCACGATGAGCTACCTCAATCAGCCGGACGAGAAATACGAAGCCTACTGGACGGTACGCCGCTTCATCGGCAAGGGGGTGCCGCCCCGGGAGCTCGATTCGTCCGAAGCCGTCATCGAGTTCGTGCAGAAGAACCAGGGCGCGATCGGCTACATCGAGGCCGCCGAACTCAAGCCCGGCCTGAACGTGCTGAGCCGTCAGTGAGTGCTGGCGCCCGTTGGGGCGTCGCGCGACGGTTCAAGGTGAATACGGCATCTGGCTGAACGTCGATGCCGTTTTTTGTTGGCCAGCGACGTCGGTCGGGCGCTTCATTCGACGCGTCCACGATTGGCCTTCACGGCGCTGCGCCGGGCCTTGCCTTCCAGGCGCCGGGTCACCGAGCCGCGGGTCGGTTTGGTCGGGCGGCGGGGCTTGGCCACCACCGACACGCTGTCGATGAGTTCCTGCAGCCGCCGCAGGGCTTCGGCGCGGTTCTTCTCGAGGCTGCGGAATTCCTGGGCCTTGATGACGACGATGCCGTCCTTGCTGATGCGCTGGTCGCCCAGCCGGAGCAGGCGCTCCCGCAGGTGCTCGGGCAGCGACGAGGCGGCGATGTCGAAGCGCAGATGCACCGCGCTCGACACCTTGTTCACGTTCTGCCCGCCGGCGCCCTGGGCGCGGATGGCGGTGAACTCGACTTCGTCTTCGGAGATGGGGTGGGCGGGGCGCATGGGCGGCACTTTACCTCAAGGCCGCCGCATGCTTTTGCCCAAAGCCTGCTTACACCTGCACGATGCCCAGCGTGCGCAGCCCGATGAACAGCGCGGCGCCGATCAGCAGGTTCTTGAAGCTCACGTAGCAGATCATGTCCATCACCGTGGCGCGGCGATACAGATGGCCCCACCACGGGCCTTCCTTCACATACGGTTTGGCGTCGAGGCGGACGATCACCTCGAAGACACTCCAGCCGAACCACCAGCCGATGATCGCGCCGGCTTCCAGGCGGCCCATGGCGGCCATCACCCAGGCGACGGTGGCGGCGAGCGCCAGCGCGAAGCCTGCGCCCTGGATGGCCTTGCGGGCCGGCTGGCCGCGGCCGGCCCAGGGCCACAGGTGATCCCACATCTCGGCGGCGAGCCAGGCGATGCCGTGGGCTTCGCCGTAGGCGGGCTGGCGCAGTTCGTTGCGGTCGGCGATGGTCATGCTGCGGTTCCTTCCTTCTTCTTGTCGACCGGGGCGGGGTGGATGGGGATGAAATAGCCCTTGCCGTCGATGGGCGTGAGCGGCTGGCCGGCCTTGGTGCGGCGCTTGCGTTCCTGGGCGAGCGGCGGGCAGGCGTGATCGTCGTAGTAGAACACCATGCAATCCAGGCACAGCATGCACTCGCGCTGGTCGATGTTGCCCTTGGCGTCGATGGCCAGCGAGCCGCAGCCCTTGGCGCAGGCCTTGCAGCTGGTGCATTCGTCCTTACGCTTGAGGCCGAACCAGCGGAAGGTGGTGGGCATGGCGAGCGCAGCGCCCAGCGGGCACAGATACTTGCAGAACGGCCGCTCGACGAAGATCGCCAGGCCCAGCAGGCTGGCGGCAAACAGGCTGTAAGGCCAGCTGCGGTTGGTGATGCCGACGAGGAAGGTGGTCTTGAAGGGCTCGATCTCGGCGAGCTTCTCGGCCAGCCCCATGCTGAAGAAAGACACCGCCAGCAGGCCGAAGAACACCACGTACTTCACCCACTTGAGCTTGTCGTGGAGCGCCTGGGGCAGGTGGCGCTGGAAGCGCTTGAGGCCGACCGCCTGACCCACTTTGTAGAGCAGCTCCGACAGCGACCCGAACGGGCACAGCCAGCCGCAGAAGAAGCCGCGACCCCACACGAAGGTGGTGACGATGATGAAGATCCAGAACACGAAGATCAGCGGGTCGGACAGGAACAGCTCCCACTTCCACTGGAACAGCAGCGAGTGGAACCAGGTGAGCACCTGGGTGATGGAGGGCTGGGCCATGGCGTAGAAGCCGACGAAGCCGATGGACAGCACCCAGCCGGTGTACTTGAAGGCATTCACCGGCCACTTGTTCTTGTGGGTCGAGCGGCGCACCAGCTTGTCGCGGCTGGCGTAGGCGGCCGAGAGGGCGAGCAGGAAGACGATGAAGCCGGCGATCTCGACCTTGCGCTCCTTCCACACCTTGAGCCAGGTCGGATCAGGCTTGACCACCACCGGACGGCCGCCTTCCAGGTATTTGTCGGCGAGCCAGTATTCCTTGTCGAAGTTGGCGAAGGTCTTGGCGGCGGTTTCCTTGTCGATCTTGTTGCCGAGGAACACCAGCTTCCACGGGAAGGCGCCGGAGAAGCTCTTGCCGCGGATGATGAAGATCGCCGATTCGTCGAAGGCAGGCGCACCAGCGGCGGAGACGCCCCACAGGTTGACGTAGTCCAGATCGCGGAAGGTGAAGCCGTCGCCGCCCTGGCGCACCTGCACGCGGTCGTAGATGCCGCCGCGCACGAAGCCGGAGCCCTTGAACGAATCCATGCCGCCCGTCTTGACGATGAAGATGGCGTGCTCGCCTTCCTTCAGGCGGCTCATCAGGCCGGCGTAGCCGGTCTTGCCGAGGATGGCTTCGCCGATGGTCGGCTGGTTGAGGTAGCCGAACCACAGATCCATGTAAGGCCGGCCGTCGCTCTTGAGACCGACCTCCTCGGGCTTAACGGTGAGACGCTGGACGCTGCCGTCTTCCACCAGCTGCGCCCAGCTCGGCGAGGCCGCGGCGGCGGGCGGGAACTTGGCCTGGGGCCGGATCACCGGCTTGAGTATGCCGACCTGCTTGGCCACCTCGCCGCCGGAGACCATCATCACCTGGTTCTGGGCGATCACGGTGACGGTGGCGCCGGTGATGGCGTCGAGGCCGATCAGGTTTTCCTCGGGGCGCGACTTGCCGATCTCGATGTTGTCGCCGACGAACTTGCCCAGGTACTGGTTGTTGAACTTGATGAGCGCCGATTCGGGGATGCCCAGCAGCAGGATGGGCTCGGAGTGCTTGAGGATCTTGACGCCGGCAAACTTGCCGGCGGTGTCCATGCCGATCAGGGTGACCACCGGCTTGCCGGAGTACGCCGGCGTGTCGGTGATGTCGGTGGACAGCATCACGTAGCCGATCAGCTTCTTCTGGCCGGCTTCGTCGGCGTAGGCCTCGACGAAGGGCGGCTGGCCCTTGCGTTCCGAGAAGCTGGTGGCGCCGGGCATCACGTCCTTGCACGGGGCGTAGTCGCACATCTTCGGCGAGGAGGTGAGCTCGGGCGGGAGCTTGACTTCATAGGTGTCGGCCAGGGCGCTGCCGGTGAGCGTCAGGGCTGCGAGGCCGGCGGTGATGCGGGCTGTGAAACGTGGGGCGAGGGTGCGCAGGGCGCGCAGGGAAATCATCGGGTGACTCCACAAATCAGTATGTGACCGGATTCTGATGATTGGGCCCGGGGGGCGCCTTAAGCTGAGTCAATTCGCCGCAGCCGCGGCGGTGAGGGGCTATCGCGCGTCAGGCGCGGGGGCCGGTAGCCGGGGGATGGGAACGAAAAAAAGGGAGACGCGCGCGTCTCCCCAAATTACTTCTCGATAAGGAATCGTTGCTTCGTCGCCGCTTACTTCTCGACGATCATCCGGCTGCGCATTTCAAGGTGCAGCGCGTGGCAGAAGTTGGTGCAGTAGCACCAGTAGACGCCCGGCTTGTCGGCCTTGAAGGTGACGGACTTGGTTTCCTGGGGGTTGACCAGGAAGTTGATGTCGTACTTCGGGATCGCGAAGCCGTGGGTCAGATCCTCGACCTTGTCCAGGTTGGTGAGGATGATCGTGACCTCGTCGCCCTTCTTGACGGTGAACTCGGGCAGGCTGAACGCCGGCGCCTGGGAGACCATCTTGACGGTGACCTTGTTGCCGTTGCGGAAGACGCCGGATTCCTTCGGGTCCTTGATCGCGTTCGGGAAGTCGTCGAGGTTGTACACCTGGCGGGTCTTGATGAGGTCGCGCTTGACGATGATCGAGTCGTGGGGCTCGGAGTACACCGCGTGGTCGGCCACGACCTTCATCTTGTCGCCGCTGATGTCGATCAGCTGAGCGGTTTCGGGGTGCAGCGGGCCGACCGGCAGGAAGCGATCCTTCGAGAACTTGTTGTCGGACAGGAAGTACTTGCCGTCCGGCGCCTTGGTCTCGCCCATCGAGGTGAAGCCATGGCCCGGCTGGTATTGCACGTCCACACGGTCGAGGACGACCTTGGCGTTCTTGTCGCCCTGGAAGGCCTTGATGGCGGCGTCCACGTTCCACTTCACGATCTGGCTGTCGAGGAACAGGGTGGTGTAGGCGTTGCCCTTGTTGTCGAAGCCGGTGTGCAGGGGGCCGAGGCCGATTTCCGGTTCGGCCACCACGGCCTCTCGGGCATCCTTCAGCTCACCGTCGAACCACTTCAGCACCAGGTCGTGCTGGATGACGGAGGCGGTCGGGGAGAGCTTGCCGGAGCACACGAAGTACTTGCCGTCCGGGCTGGCATTGACGCCGTGCGGGTTCTTCGGGATCGGCACGTAGCAGGTGAGGGCGGTCTTCGGGTCCTGGTTGGCGGCCTTGGTGCCATCGACGACGGGCACCTTGGAGCTGCCGTAGGTCTTGAACTTGCCGTCCTTGACGGCCTGCTCGATACGGGCCACGTGGAAGAACAGGCAGGCATCGCGCTCGGAGGCCATCATGTCCTGGTAGTGCGCGCCGTTCTCGGTGTTGTACTGGTTGGTGGCGGCGAGCTTGCCGTCGTAGGAGGTGGCGACGAGGTCGCAGTTGCCGTCGATCAGCACCTGCCAGCGCACTTCCATCGATTCGGAATCGACACAGCTGAACAGGGCGCGGTACTTGGAGTCGTCGCCCATGTTGCTGCCGTCGTTGGGCAGCGGGATCGAGAACTCGGCGCCGCAGAAGACGCGGGTGGTGTAGTTGATCTTCTCATCGACCGGGTCGCGCTTGTCCGTGAAGGTGCCATGGAAGCCCTGGATGTTCGGCAGCTCGGTGATCTTGTCGCATTCCATGGTGTCCATGCGAACGCGGGCCAGGCGGCCGTGGATCTTGTCGTTCACGAACATGTACTTGCCGTCGTACATGCCGTCCACGTAGGTCTGGTGCACGTGGTGGGTGTCGCCGGTGTGGTACTTGAGGCTGCCGTCGGGCTTGGTGCCGATGATTGCCTTGGATTCGTTGGTGATGCCCCAGCCCACCAGGCAATCCATGTTGAAGACCGGGATGCGCTTGAAGAGGCGGCCGGACGGCAGGCCGTAGATCCGCACTTCGCCGGAGTGACCGCCGCTGGAGAAGGAATAGTATTCGTCCAGCTGGCCGGGCGCGACTTCGTATTTGCCGACTTCGGCGGCGGAGTGCGCGGTGGAGGCTGCGCCAGCTGCCGGCGCGGCGGCAGGCGGCGCGGCTTCCTGCTTGCAGGCGGAAAGACCCACCGACAGACCTGCACCGGCAAGGCCGGCAAGGGCTGCGGAATTCAGGAACTTGCGGCGTCCCGGAACGAGGGTTTGATCGTCTTGCTTGATGTCATCGGTGCTCATTAGTTGGTCTCCGTTTGTCCCTAACCGAAATCGACGTGCCACCTGGTCGGGTGGCTGCGCAGCGCCAGGCCTGTGGCGTGGAGAGGCTGCGACAATCTGTCGCAGCGCACTCTAGGGATGTGGAGACGGAAAAAAATTGATTGAAGGCAAGAATCGCCCAAGAAGCACCAAAAGCGGGCGCGGCTCCCGCCGAAGCCTCGGTTTTGACGCTATATATCAGAAAATACTAATGTTTTTTCGGGCGAATGGCGTTCAGCCGCGGCCTCCGTTGCCCGCCTGCAGGAGCACCAGCAGGGCGCCGTCGCCGCCGTCGTGGGGCCGGGCCTGGCAGAAGGCGAGGATGTCTTCCCGCTGGGCGAGCCAGCCCCGGGAGAGGTGCTTGAGCACCGGCAGGCGGCCGGGCGAGCCGTGGCCCTTGCCGTGGATCACCCGCAGGCAGCGGCGGCCCTGCTGGAGGGCGAGGGCGATGAACTGGGCGAGGCTGGCCCGGGCTTCGTCGCGGGTCAGGCCGTGGAGATCCAGCTCGCCCTGCACCACCCAGCGCCCGCGGCGCAGGTCGGTGAGCACCCGGCGTGGCAACCCGACCCGCAGGTAGGCGGCCTCGTCGCCCATGTCGAGGCGGTCTTCGAAGGTGAGCGGTGATTCGATCGCCTCGCGCAGCACCTCGCGCTCGTCCTCCTCGCGCTTGCGGGGGAGCGGGGCGGGCGTGGGGCGGTCGAGATCGGCGAGGTTGCGGTCTTTCAGCGGGGCGACTTCGCCGGCGGCGTGGCGGAAGAGTTCGGCCGGGTCGTGGAGGGCGTTTACGTCCACCTTCGGCAGATCCGGCTCCCAGTGTTCGACGGCGCGCACGTTCGGGTTGGCGTGCTGGCGCTGGTGGCTGAGGTCGACCCGGTTGAAGTCGCGGATCGGGGCGATCTCGCCGAGCGCCGCGCGGAACACCGCGGAGGGGTCGTTCTCGTCGATGCGCGGGGCGCGGCGGGGCGCTTCCGGCTCGGGTTCGAATACTTTCGGGCGTGGTGTGGGGGCGGGCCTGGGGCGGGACAGGTCGGCGTGGTTGTCGGCGCGCAGGGGCTGGATGCGGCCGACCTGGGCGCGGAACAGCGCGGCGTCGTCGGGTTCGTCCGGCGGCGCGGCCTTGCCCGAGGCCGGTTTGGGTGCCGGGCGGGCGATGACGGTTTTCAGGACGCTGTTCGGTACCTGGTCACGGAGGGCCTTCAGGGCGTCGAGGCCGGAGTTGCGCTTGTCCTTGCCCATGCTTGCGAAAGGGGAGTGTCCAAATGGAAACGGACCGGGGATGGCCCGGTCCGTTCGGTGGGGCTGGCGCGGCTTAGCCGGCGAGGCCCAGGCTGTCGAGGTAACGCTCGGCGTCGAGGGCGGCCATGCAGCCGGTGCCGGCGCTGGTCACGGCCTGGCGGTAGATGTGATCCTGCACGTCGCCGGCGGCAAACACACCCGGCACGCTGGTGGCGGTGGCGTTGCCGTGGCGGCCGCCCTTGGTGACGATGTAGCCGCCTTCCATCTCCAGCTGGCCTTCGAAGATGTCGGTGTTGGGCTTGTGGCCGATGGCGATGAACACGCCCTTCAGGGCGATGTCCTTAGTTTCGCCCGTCTTGGTGCGCTTGATGCGCATGCCGGTCACGCCAGTGGCGTCGCCCAGGACTTCGTCCAGCGTGGAATCGAGCTCGAGCACGATCTTGCCGGCGGCGACCTTCTCGTGGATCTTGTCCACGAGGATGCGTTCGGCCTTGAACTTGTCGCGGCGGTGCACCAGCGTGACCTTGCTGGCGATGTTGGCGAGGTACAGCGCCTCTTCAACCGCGGTGTTGCCGCCGCCGATCACCGCGACTTCCTGGTTGCGGTAAAAGAAACCGTCGCAGGTGGCGCAGGCCGACACGCCCTTGCCGGAGAAGGCTTCTTCGGATGGCAGGCCAAGGTATTGGGCGCTGGCGCCGGTGGCGACGATGAGCGCGTCGCAGGTGTACTCACCCGCATCGCCGACCAGACGGATGGGTTTTTCCGACAGGTGGGTGGTGTGGATGTGATCGAAGATCATCTCGGTGTTGAAGCGGGCGGCGTGCTTCTCGAAGCGCGCCATCAGTTCGGGGCCCTGCACACCGTCCGGGTCGGCCGGCCAGTTGTCCACTTCGGTGGTGGTCATCAACTGGCCGCCCTGGGCAATGCCGGTGATGAGCACGGGGTTCAGGTTGGCGCGGGCGGCATAGACCGCGGCGCTGTAGCCGGCGGGGCCGGAACCGAGAATGAGCAGCTTGATGTGACGGGTGGCCATCGTGATGGGTCTCTCTGATGTCTGATGGGCGGTGGAACAGCAAAGAGCGATTATAAGGGGCAGAGTTCCCCATGACCGTTTCTAAATGAGCGCGCCAGTCTGGTGCCAACAGGTGACCATGCCCGTGCGTCATTCGGAGACCCTCAAGTTTGCTTTATACTTGGCCGCTAATAGCTCATGACAACTTGGTCACATCGCCAAGAAACATTTTAGCCCTTTGCTCAGGAGAGGCCCTATGACCGTTACCAGCTCCGTGTCCACAATTGCCCTGCGTACCTTCCCCATCTTCCAGGGGCTGGGCGATGACCGGCTGGCTGCCGTCGCGCGCTGCGCGATGATGCGACGGGTTCCGCGGGGGTCCGCGGTGGTACATGAAGGTGATCGCACCGATTTCGTCTATTTCGTTCTTACCGGCAACCTGAAGGTCATGGTCAGCGACGAGGATGGTCGCGAAGTGATCCTGACGATTCTCGGTCAGGGCGAGATGTTCGGCGAGATGGGCGTGCTCGATGACAGCCCGCGCTCGGCCTCGGTCGTGGCGGTGTCGCCGTCCGATCTGGTCACCATCGCGAAGACCGATTTCAAGCGTCTCATGCAGGAGAACTTCGAGCTTGCGTGGCACGTCATGTGCAACCTCACCCGCCGCCTGCGCGACGCCGACCGCAAGATCGAAAGCCTGGCGCTGATGGATGTGTACGGCCGCGTGGCGCGCCTGCTCCTCGAGATGTCCGAGGAAGTGGACGGCCTCAAGGTGGTTCGCAAGAAAGTGTCCAAGCAGGACATCGCCAAGATGATCGGCGCTTCCCGCGAGATGGTCAGCCGGGTCATGAAGGATCTCGGCCTGCGTGGCCTGATCGAGGAAACCGACAGCGGCGTGATCCTGCGCGAGAAAATTTACGATTTGTGACTGGTTCGTAAATCCTCCCCCGACAGTCCTGATGGCGACGGGGAAGGGACAACCAGAGACCCTGGTTTATAATCGAAAGCGCGGCTTCCAACCGCGCTTTTGTTTTTTGCCGCGCCCCGCAAGGCCCTGTATCGCCAAGTCATGCTCAATCGCCCCTCCACCCGTCCGCTCCCCCTCCCGGAAAAGATCGCCAGCCTGCTACAGGAGGCGCGCTGGCTGTTGCTCGGCGTGCTGGCCTGCTACGTGGCCATGGTGCTTTTCGGCTACTCCAAGGCCGACCCCGGCTGGTCCCACGCCGTTCAGATGGAGCGGGTGAGCAACCCCGGCGGGCGCTTCGGTGCCTGGTTGTCCGATCTGCTGCTCTACCTCTTCGGGCTCTCGGCCTGGTGGTGGGTGGCGTTTCTGGGGCTGGGGCTGGCCATCGGGTTCCGGCGCCTGCAGCGCAGTTTCGGGGCTGACCGGCGATCCTTCTTCGTGGTCGTGTTCGGCTTCGTTGTCGTGCTGCTTGCCAGCAGCGGGCTCGAAGCCATGCGCTTTCATTCGATGAAGGCCACCTTGCCCCTCGAGCCCGGCGGGCTGATCGGCCTCGAGCTGGGCGCGCTGACCTTTCAGTATCTGGGCTTCACCGGCGGCACCTTGCTGCTGCTGGCGCTGATCGCCGCGGGTCTGAGCCTGTTCTCGGGCGTGAGCTGGGTCGAGGCGTCGGAGGCCATCGGCACCGGGCTCGAGAAAGTCTGGCTGTTTGCCACCAACGGCTTTCAGACCCTCGAAGACCGGCGCATCGGGCGCGAGGTCGCCCAGAAGCGCGAGGCGGTCGTCGAGACCAAGCGCAAGAAGGAGGAGGCCGCGCCGCCCCCGCCGCTGCGTATCGAGCCGGCCATCGTTGAGGTCGAGAAGTCCGTCCGCGTCGAGAAGGAACGCCAGACGCCGCTGTTCACCGAACTCCCCGGCGGCGCGCTGCCGCCGCTGGCGCTGCTCGACGAGCCCTCCCACGACGTGGAGCCGCCGTCGCCCGAAACCCTCGAATTCACCTCCCGCCTCATCGAGCGCAAACTGGCCGACTTCGGTGTCGAGGTGAAGGTGCTGGCGGCCTATCCGGGCCCGGTCATCACCCGCTTCGAGATCGAGCCGGCTGTGGGCGTGAAGGGCAGCCAGGTGATGAATCTGGTCAAGGACCTCGCCCGCGCCCTGTCGGTGGTGAGCATCCGCGTGGTCGAGACCGTGCCGGGCAAGACCTGCATGGCGCTGGAACTCCCCAACCCCAAGCGGCAGACGGTGCGCCTGTCCGAGATCCTCGGCTCCAAGGCCTACCACGACATGCACTCGCCGCTCACCGTGGCGCTGGGCAAGGACATCGGCGGCCAGCCGGTGGTGGCCGACATCGCCAAGACGCCGCACTTGCTGGTGGCCGGTACTACCGGCTCGGGCAAATCGGTGGGCATCAACGCGATGATCCTGTCGCTGCTCTACAAGTCCGAGCCCGCCGACGTGCGCCTGATTCTCGTCGACCCGAAGATGCTCGAACTGTCGATCTACGAGGGCATCCCGCACCTGCTGGCGCCGGTGGTCACCGACATGAAGCACGCCTCCAACGCGCTCAACTGGTGCGTCGCCGAGATGGAGAAGCGCTACAAGCTGATGTCGGCGCTGGGCGTGCGCAACCTGGCCGGCTACAACAAGGCCGTGGCCGAGGCCGCCAAGACCGGTACGCCCCTCAAGAACCCGTTCTCGATCACTCCGGAAAGCCCCGAGCCCCTCGACAAGCTGCCCTACATCGTCGTGATCATCGACGAGCTGGCCGACCTGATGATGGTGGTCGGCAAGAAGATCGAGGAGCTCATCGCCCGTCTGGCCCAGAAGGCCCGGGCCGCCGGCATCCACCTGATCCTCGCCACCCAGCGCCCCAGCGTGGATGTGATCACCGGCCTCATCAAGGCCAACATCCCCACCCGGATGGCCTTCCAGGTTTCCAGCAAGATCGATTCCCGCACCATCCTCGACCAGCAGGGCGCCGAGGCGCTCCTCGGCATGGGCGACATGCTCTACCTGGCGCCGGGCACCGGCCTGCCGGTGCGTGTGCATGGCGCCTTCGTGGCGGATGACGAGGTGCACAAGGTGGTCGAATACCTCAAGGCCACCGGCGAGGCCGACTACGTGGACGGTATCCTGGCCTCGCCCGAAGACGACGGCGGCGATCTGCTCGGCGGTGGCGAAGGCGGGGAGGGCAGCGAGGCTGACCCGCTCTACGACCAGGCCGTCGAGATCGTCGTCAAGACGCGCCGGCCGTCGATCTCGCTGGTGCAGCGACACCTGCGCATCGGCTACAACCGCGCCGCCCGCCTCATCGAACAGATGGAACGCTCCGGCCTTGTCACGCCGATGGGCGCCAACGGGAACCGGGAGGTGATCGCCCCCGCCCGCGAAGGAGAATGATGATTCGCACTTCAATTGCCACCGTCGTCCGCGGGCTGATGCTCGCCGGCCTGCTCGCCGCCGGACAGGCCCACGCCGACGGGCTGGCCCAGCTCAAGCAGTTCATGGATGGCACGCGCGCCGCGCGGGGCAGCTTCTCCCAGCAGGTGCTCTCCAAGTCCGGCCGCAAGCCCCAGCAGGCCAGCGGCACCTTTGCGTTCTCCCGGCCGGGCAAGTTCCGCTGGGTGTACGAGAAGCCCTACGCCCAGCTGCTGGTGGGTGACGGCAGCAAGCTGTGGGCCTTCGACCAGGAACTCAACCAGGTCACCACCAAGAAGCTCGGCCAGGCGCTGGGCAACACCCCGGCGGCAATTCTTGCCGGTGACAACGCGCTGGACAAAAACTTCGTGCTGAAGGACGCCGGCGACGCCGACGGCCTGGAATGGGTCGAAGCCACGCCCAAGTCCGACGACAGCAGCTTCGAGCGCATCCGCATGGGCTTTGCCGGCGGTCAGCTCAAGGCGATGGTGCTCCACGACAACTTCGGCCAGACCACCTCACTGCAGTTCGGCCAGATCGAACGCAACCCGGCGCTGGACGCCGGCCTGTTCCGCTTCGTGCCGCCCAAGGGCGCCGACGTGGTCGGCGAATAAGCGCGCCCGTCGCTGCTCTCGATGGCCGATCTGTTCGACTCCCTCGACCCGCCGCGCCTGCCCCTCGCCGAGGCGATGCGTCCGCAGACCATCACGGCGGTCATCGGCCAGCGTCACCTGCTCGGGCCGGGCAAGCCGCTGGCGCTGGCCTTCCAGTCGGGCAAGCCCCACTCGATGATCCTGTGGGGGCCACCGGGGGTGGGCAAGACGACCCTCGCGCGCCTGATGGCCAAGGCCTTCGATGCGGAGTTCACCGCGTTGTCGGCGGTGTTCTCGGGCGTGAAGGACATCCGCGAGGCCATCGCCCAGGCTGAAGCTGCCCGTACCCGCGGCCGCCACACCATCCTCTTCGTGGATGAAGTGCACCGCTTCAACAAGGCCCAGCAGGACGCGTTTTTGCCGTTTGTCGAGCAGGGGCTGGTCACGCTGGTGGGGGCAACCACCGAGAATCCGTCCTTCGAGGTGAACTCCGCGCTGCTGTCGCGGGCCGCGGTGTACGTGCTCCAGCCGCTCACCGCCGAAGAACTGGCGGAACTCTTCGAGCGCGCCCGCGCCCACGCGTGTCCCGATCTGGCCTTCGAGGACGACGCCCGCGATCGCCTCACCGGCTTTGCCGACGGCGACGCCCGGCGACTCCTCAACCTGCTCGAACAGGTGCAGACGGCGGCCGAGACGGCGGGCATCAACCCGGTCACGCCGGCCTTCATCGACGAAGCGCTGTCACGCAATCTGCGTCGCTTCGACAAGGGCGGCGAAGCCTTCTACGACCAGATCTCGGCACTGCACAAGTCGATCCGCGGTTCCGACCCCGATGCCGCCCTGTACTGGCTGTGCCGGATGCTCGACGGTGGCGCCGAGCCGCTCTACATGGGCCGCCGGCTGGTGCGGATGGCCATCGAGGACATCGGCCTGGCCGACCCGCGGGCGCTGGAAATCTGCCTCAACGCGTGCTCCACTTACGAGCGCCTGGGCTCACCGGAAGGCGAGCTGGCGCTGGCCGAGGCCGCGGTTTTCCTGGCCTGCGCGGCCAAATCGAACGCGGTTTACAAGGCGTATAATGCGGCCCGAAAGTTTGTCGCCAACGACATCTCGCGCCCGGTACCGATCCATCTGCGCAACGCGCCCACCAAGCTGATGAAAGAGCTCGGCTACGGCAAGGCCTACCGCTACGCCCATGACGAACCCGGTGGCTACGCGGCCGGCGAGAACTACCTGCCCGAAGGCATGGCGCGGCCCGACTGGTATCAGCCAGTGGACCGCGGGCTTGAAGCGAAGATTGGAGAAAAGCTGGCGCGCCTGCGCGAACTCGACCGGGAAGCCGAGTCACGCGCCG
The DNA here is from genome assembly GCA_023150095.1 of Zoogloea sp. GTDB lineage: Bacteria > Pseudomonadota > Gammaproteobacteria > Burkholderiales > Rhodocyclaceae > Zoogloea. The sequence continues at coordinate 34,140 of JAKLLO010000022.1, forward strand.
GGCAGGGTGATGTCAGTGGGTCGTCTGGACGGGGTGGCTCGCGATGAATCGTGCGCAGGCTGCCCGGAAACGCTTCGCCTTGTCGCGGTCTCCGCGCTCTTCGGCTTCTTCGACGAGTTCCTGCATGAACTGGGTGAGCAGCAGCGTACCTTCCCGGGTCTGGACGAGGCCGCAGGCAATCTGGGCCGCGGCGACATCGGGAATGTCGTGGTGCTCGGCGATGATGGCAACGTCCTCGTCGGTGAGGTCGCAGTAATCCAGGCAGTCGCGTATCGATAACATGGGTGTCTCCTCAATGGTTTGGGTGCGCGACGTCATCTGCGTACGTCTTTCTTTAAGTGTGGTTTTTGAGCTGCGGAAATCAAGAAAAGTTTAAAAATTCTGGGCTATTAACTTTCTGATTTTCATAACTTCTGCTAGTGGTGCAAGCGGTTTCTCCGTGCTGCGGTGCAACCCGTCCGGGCAGGCGCAAAGCTGCTGCCCGATACGCCATCGATTGACCGGTTTCAGATTCGAATAGGGATTGTCATGCTTGATGTTCAACTGCTCCGTGCCAAACTGGATTTCGTCGCAGAGCGCCTCGCCACCCGTGGCATGAGCCTCGACGTTGCCGCCTTCCAGGCCCTCGAGGACGAGCGCAAGACGCGCCAGACCCGTACCCAGGAACTCCAGGCCCGCCGCAACACCCTGTCCAAGCAGGTTGGCCAGCTCAAGGGCAAGGGCGAAGACGCCTCCGCGGTGCTGGCCGAGGTCGCCGGCATCGGTGACGAGCTGAAGGCCAATGAAGTGGCCCTGGCCGAGCTGATGGAGCGCTTCAACGCCTTCGTCGCCGGCCTGCCCAACCTGCCCCACGAGAGCGTGCCGGCCGGCAAGTCCGAAGAAGACAACGTGGAAGTCAGCCGCTGGGGCACGATCCCGAGCTTCGACTTCGAGGTGCGCGATCACGTGGACATCGGCACCCGCCTGGGCGGGCTGGATTTCGAGACCGCGGTGAAGATCTCCGGCGCCCGCTTCACGCTGATGAAGGGCGGCCTGGCCCGCCTGCATCGCGCGCTCGCCCAGTTCATGCTCGACACCCACACCGCCGAGCACGGCTACACCGAGCTCTACACCCCGTACATGGTCAACGCCGCCAGCATGTTCGGCACCGGCCAGCTGCCCAAGTTCGAGGAAGACCTGTTCTCGGTGCCCAAGGCCGACGGTGGCAAGTTCTACCTGATCCCGACCGCCGAAGTGCCGGTGACCAACATCGTGCGCGACGAGATCGTGCCGCTGGATCAGCTGCCGCTGAAGTTCGTCGCCCACACCCCGTGCTTCCGCTCGGAAGCCGGCAGCTACGGCAAGGACACCCGCGGCATGATCCGCCAGCACCAGTTCGACAAGGTCGAGCTCGTCCGCATCGAACAGCCCGAAAAGGCCTGGGACGCGCTGGAAGAACTCACCGGCCACGCCGAGGCGATCCTCCAGAAGCTCGAGCTGCCGTACCGCAAGATCGTGCTGTGCTCGGGCGACATGGGCTTCTCCGCCGCCAAGACCTACGACCTGGAAGTCTGGCTGCCGGCCCAGAACACCTACCGCGAGATCTCCTCCTGCTCGTGCTTCGAGAGCTTCCAGGCCCGCCGCATGCAGGCCCGCTTCAAGAACGCCCAGGGCAAGAACGAAACCCTCGCCACCCTCAACGGCTCCGGCCTGGCGGTGGGGCGCACGCTGGTCGCGGTGCTCGAGAACTACCAGCAGGCCGATGGCTCGGTGCGCGTGCCGACCGTGCTGCAGCCCTACATGGGCGGCATCACCGTACTGCAGCCCGCGAGTTGAGACAAATTGCCGCCGGCTTGATGCCGGCGGTTTTCCTGATGCTGCCAATCCTGTATATTAGTAAAGTCTAATAAAAGGAGTGGCAAACATGAGCAGCAAGTCCTTCGTCCAGATCACCGGCGACCTCAGCAAGGGCATGGAAGCCCTGCGCGCCGAAATCCCCGAGACCATGAAGGGTTTCGGCGTGATGGCCAAGGAAGCGATGAAGGAGGGGGCGCTCACCGCCCTCGAGAAGGAACTCATCGCCCTGGCGATCGGTGTGTCGGCCCGCTGTGACGGCTGTATCGGTTTCCACGTCAAGGCGCTGATCCGCCTGGGCGTGACCCGCGAGCAGCTGATGGAAACCCTGGGCATCTGCACCTACATGGGCGGCGGCCCGAGCCTGATGTACGCAGCCGAAGCCGTGCGCGCATACGACGAATTTACCGCTCGCACCGCAAAACCTGCATAAAGTTCTGGCTTTTTCCGACGGAGTGTCTATAATCCGGCGCTTCGAGCGGAAAGGTGGCAGAGTGGTCGAATGCGCCGGACTCGAAATCCGGTATACGGTTTAGCCGTATCGAGGGTTCGAATCCCTCCCTTTCCGCCATTGTTTCAACAAAAACGCCCCTTTTGGGGCGTTTTTGTTTTTGGGCTGCAGATGAGCCCTTGCGCTCACCGCGTGAGTTCCTGCTGTCGCCCGGGTTGTGGCGGGGCGGCCGGGCCTCACGGGGGGCTCCTTCCGGGCGGCGTGGACATGTCGCCTTCTCTTCAGCCTCCAGACCGAGCCTGCGCTGCCGGGTGTGGGGTGGGCTGCATCAAGCGGCGCTCAAGTCGTCCGAACCTTCGCCGTATATACATCGGTAATTAATTATATTTGATTGTCGGTCTATTTCAGGAGGTTTGCCATGTCAGTTGTCGTTGTCCGTCGTGCCCTGATCCTTGCTTTGGTGGGCCTGGGACTGGGGTTGGGTGCGGCGCCGGCCCGTTCGGAACTGCCCGCCGAGCTCAAGACCCGGGTCGAGGCCTATCAGAAGAAGATGATCGAATGGGCGGCCCATCCGTCCATGGTCAAGGCGGTGAAGGATGCCAATGCCGCGAGCCCGGTGATGACCAACTCCCGCTGGGACGATCTTCCCGATACGGATCCGGCCGTGAAGGCCACCATCTCGGGGCCGGTCAGCGATCAGCTCAAGAAGTGGGAAGAGGACAAGAACATCAACAAGCTCTTCCTGCGCGACGGGAAGGGGCAGGTGGTGGCGGCGTCGTCCCGGGCGTTTCTCTATAACGCGGCGAATCGCCCCCATGTGGCTGCGGCCCTGAAGGGGCAGGCTTTCCACGCCCAGGAGATCAAGCCCGACCCCGCGACGCAGGTCAAGAGCGTGCAGGTTGCAGTGCCGGTACTCGATGGCGGCAAGCCGATCGGTGTCCTGAATGCGGCCGTCACGGCCAACTGAAGGCTGTCTGCGGGAGGCTGCTGCCGATTGCGGTAGCTGCTTTCCGATAACCGGATGTTGATGGAGAGGCTGTGTTATTCAATTCCCTTCGAGTGTCTGCCCGGCTGTCAGCGGGTTTCTTCGGACTGCTGGCGCTGATGGCGGCGATCACCGTGCTCAGTCTCGTTCAGCTCCACACCTTGCGCGACAGCATCCAGGTGGTCGTGCGGCAGGATCACGTGGCGATCAATCTGATCAACCGGATGCGCGACGCGGTTCGCTTCCAGTCGGTGGCGCTGCGGGATGTGGTCCTGCAGGAAGACATCGCCTTCAAGAAGACAGAGCTCAAGCACATGAAGGAGGCGCGCGCCGATTACGCTCGTGCGTCCAAGGAGCTGGCGGCGCTGCCCATCGACCTGGCGCCCCTCAGGCTCGACGAGATCCGCAAGCTGGAGGAGTCGGCCAGTGCCCAGATCGTGGATGTGATGGAGGCCACCCTGGCCGAGGATAACAAGCACGCTCAGGACATGGTGCGCGACGCGCTCCGCCCGCGGCAGATCGAGCTGCTGGCGGCATTGGATGCGGCGCAGGCGGTCCTCGAGAAGAAGGCCGAGGCGTCGGTGGAGGCTGCCGAGCGGGAATCCGGTCAGGCGCAGGTGGTGCTGCTGGGGCTGGCGGGTGTGTCGGTGGCCTTCGGGTTGATCATCGCCACGTTGATTTCCCGCAGCATCGTCAGGCCGCTGCGGCAGGCCCTCGATCTGGCGGACGCCATTGCCGAGGGTGATCTGACCCGCAGTGTCGAAGTGTCCGGTCACGACGAGTTTGCGCGGCTGGCGCAGCGCCTCAACAAGATGCAGGGCAATCTCCGCGGCACCCTGAGTGGTCTGCAGGCCGCCACGACGGGGCTGAACGATGAAGTCCGTCGGCTGGCCATGGCGTCCGGTGAGGGTGCCCGGCAGGCGGAAGAGAAGCTCGATCAGGTCAGCCAGGTCTCGACGGCCATCCGCGAGATGACGGCGTCGATCTCCGATGTGGCCGCCGGGGCCGAGGCGGTGGCGGCGAGCGCGGCCGAATCCCGGACGGTGGCCCTCTCTGCCCAGGAGGCCATGCGCAAGGCCCTGACCACTGGCGAGGATGCGGTCGCGCGGGTGGCCCAGTCGGGTCAGGCGATCGCTGCCCTGACCGACGAGATCCGCAGCGTTTCCGAGTTCACCCAGGTCATCCGCGATATTGCCGACCAGACCAATCTGCTGGCGCTCAATGCTGCCATCGAAGCCGCCCGGGCCGGCGAGCAGGGGCGCGGTTTCGCGGTGGTCGCCGACGAGGTGCGCAAGCTCTCGGAGCGGACGGCCATCAGCACCCGCTCGATCGCCGAGACGGTGAAAGGCATCGAGTCCCGTGCCCGGGATGTGGTGCAGACCATCGAGCAGGTTGGCGCAGCCGTGTCGTCGGGTCTGCACAGCAACGAGGAATCCCACGCCGTCTTCGAACGGATTGCGCGCAGTGCCGACGACGTGGCGGGGCAGATCGCCCAGATCGCCGAGTCCACCCGCGAACAGTCATCCTCCAGCGCCATCACCTCCCAGGCCATCGAGCAGATCAGCCGGCTCTCCCGGAACAGCTCCGAGACCCTGCATCACCTGGATCAGGCCGCACGGGGTGTCGAGGGGGCTTCCGGCAACCTTCGGGAGATCATGACCCGGTTCCGGGTCTGAGCATCCTGGGGTGGCGAGTCCTCGCTGACCGCCCGGTGCCGCGACACCTTGGCGCGGAGTGCTGAGACGATCACGGGCGATGGCGACCGGCCCACCCTTCTTCAGGTCGCCGGTGCAGGTTCTGGGGGCCGGAAACGCCCTTTGACCGCTGCTCGCCATCACCGGCAGATGGCGTGCGAGCGGGTACTGCCAGACTGTCGCCGGGGGCTTCGCCCAAGGTAGGGGCGCCCATCCGCCGAGTGCCCGACCATGCTGTCGGCGGGTTGCGTCCCGCCGGCTTCCGGCCGTGCCGCAGCCCTGTTGCGGCGCGGTCTCACCCTGCCGCCCGGACGCCCCATCCCGACCCCTCGGATCGTCGTTTCCCCATAGGCCGCGATGGGATCGGCCCGTCATCCGGCCGATCGTCTCGGGCGGCGGGGACATCGCGGCCAGCGGGCCGCGCAACGCATGTCCTGTGGCGCCGCCAAGGTCGCGCGGCCGCCGCAGGCGGTGACGGGCGGATTGCGTCCGGGTGGGTCACCCGCCCACGACAATGCTCACCACATCGCTCCAGTTGCCGATCCGTTCGTCCTTCAGGCGGTAGATGGCCTTGTACTGCCAGTTGGCGGAGCCGGCGGGCAGTGGCGTGGGGTCCGGGACGCGGGTGGTGTGGGCGATGGTGAGGAGCGCAAAGCCCTGGCTGTCGCCCCGATCCCGGTGGATCTCGAGGCTGTCGGCGATGCTCTTGGTCCAGCGGATCACCGGCCGCCCGGCATTCAGGGCAATCTTCAGGATGGGCTTGGCGCGCTCGGTGTCGGCGCGCCGGGCCGACCCGATGATGCCGAGTTCGTGACCGATGCCCTCGGTGTAATTGCGGGCTGTCTTGATGCGCGCCACCAAGCGGGCGAGGCGCGGAATGATGCCCGCCGGCACATCGGGCACGGCGTCGACGGCGACGGCGCCGTCCGGGTAAGGGAGCGGGCTGGCCTTGCCGTCGAATTGCTGTTTCTTGAACGCGGTCCACTGGCGGGCGTGGGCCTGGGCGGCGAGGGTCGCGGCCAGGGTGTGGCGATAGGCGAGCGCGTCGGCCCGGAGCGCGTCGAGCTCCACGTCGGTCAGTTCGAGGGTGCCCAGGTAGTCGGGCAGCCGGAGGGCCAGATGTTCCAGCAGGTCGGCGCGGCTGCTTTCGTCCTTGGGCAGATAGTAGTTGCGGATCATGGGCGTGTTCCTGGTCTTGAAAAAAGGGTGGGGCGGGTCGACGGGCGTACCCTGCGCGCCCCACGGCGGGGTGCGGCGCAGGAAACATCCACCCGAGGGGGGATGGCGACGAAGCGTCGGCGATGCCCGCGAGGCAAGAGCGTCGGCGCGCCGCGTCCGGGCGGCATTACGGCGGATGTCGGGGCGATGGCGTCATTGGCACGCCACGGTGCGGGGCCTACGGGGGATGCGCCGCCAAGGCCGCGGGCGCCTGCTGCAACCCGGCAGCACGACCCGGTCTGCCACGGGGGCGGCGTGCCAGTACGAGGCGATGACGCGGTAGCGGAGGGCGATGCGGGCCTGGCGTGCGGGGATGTCGCTGTAGGTTGAGGCGACGTCGCTGCAAGTTGGAGGGACGTCGCTGCAGCATGGAGGGATGTCGCTGCGGTGTGGAGGGACGTCGCTGCGGAATGGAGTGGCGTCACTCCACCATAAAGGGACGTCACTCCGCCACAAAGTGACGTCACTTCACCGTAAATGGATATCGCTGCAGCCTGCAGGGACGTCGCCCTGCTGCATAGGGATGTCCCTGTGTGTTGCAGCGACGTCCCTGCATGTACGCGGGACGACGCTGCAACACGCAGGCATGTCGCTTCAGCGCAGCGGCCCGCT
>JAKLLO010000244.1 GCA_023150095.1 Zoogloea sp.
GCCCTCGTCGAGTGCCAGGGTGACGGTGTTGCGCGCCTCGTACGAGGCGCGATCAATGGTCTGGGGCATGCCCAACTCCTGTGAGTGGGCATCCTCCCCACACCGGAGGACGCCCGTGATGGGGTGCGCAACGGACTCGCCTGGCTATGGCTGCCTGGGGTCGCGGGGGTGCGCGGGTGAAATGCCGGCTCGCGTGCATGGCGCACGAGCCGACTGATCGCCGGGTGGCGAAAGTCAAGCGATTCTAGGCCAGCACTCTTCGCTGCGGGAGTGCTTCTGCGTACGGCAGTGGCCAAGGGCCCGCGAAAACCACGCGCCCATCGCTGGGGCGGCGTGGCTTTCGCCGGCGCTTGAGCATCGGCGGGCGGGCAAGTGCAAGGGTGCACTGCCCGCCAGGGCCCTCCATTGCAGAGGGCTGTTCTTTCGATCACGCGGCGCGCCGCGTGGGCGCGACCTCGCCAGGTCGCCAGCCCATGCGGGCCCAGCAGTCCGCATCGACCGGCAGCGGCCGCATCGTGAAGCGTCGCACGTCGATGAACGCGCCGTGGCTGTCGACCTGACCGTACCGTAGCAACTGCCAGAGCAGGTTGGTCGCAGCGTCGGCCATGAAGCGGTTGACCAGCAGATCCTGCCGGCTGAGCGCTTCGGCCATCGAGCACGACGGAGCGTCGTCGCCTGCGTCGGCGTTCTCGTCCACCGCTTCGGGCAGCAAGTCGGCCACGCTGGGCAGGTCGACCTCCTTGTTGCGCCGCGCGCCGAGGATGACCTGGCCGCTCGATGTGGTGTTGCCGCAGTCGATCCACCAGTTGTCGCCCCACTTCGCCGCGTGCCGTCGCGCCATGACGGCGCGGGCCTTTCGGGTGTCCACGCAGCCCAACATCACAACTTCGCGGTCGTCCTCGTCATCGGTCAACCGACACGCCCTGGCCGACCAGCTCAGACCGTAGGCCAGGTTGATCCGGTTGACCAGCACGGCCGCCTTGGGGCGGCCGATGTCGGCCGACGTGAACAACTGGCGCCCGACGTTGCTGGCCGCTACGGTGTCGTCGTCCATGACCGTGACGTCCAGGCCCGGATGCCCGAGCTGCGGCAGCGCGACGGCCATCTGCGCGAGGTTGGCCAGCACCGCCGAACCCGTGCCCCCGGCGCCGACAACCAGCACGCCCAGCCGCTTGCCGAACCATGCGGGCGGCAGGCGGTAGACGCGCTCTTGGCCGGGGTACGCCCCCTGCTTCGTCGAAACGCGCTTGGTCATGCGACCTCCTTGAACACCCCGCACGCGGCGAGGCGGAATCGCCACTCGGGAGCCTGGCCTACGCGCCCGACCACGCCGGCGAGCTTGACCTCGCCGCTTGCGCGATCGTCGGCATCGTCCTGCGTCGAGAAGAACGCGCCGAGCGCGCCGTGACTGTGCAGGTCCAGTACCAGTTCCCACCCATCGTCGAGGATAGGTCTGGTGTACTGCAGGTGTGTCGCGGTGGCTTCGAGCGCCACGAGCGGCTGAAGCCGGAAGCGCCGCGACGTTTCGTGCCACACGACCCAGGCGGCGGCTTCCAGCGGCAACGCAGCGCGAGCCAACTGCTCGAACTCCCGCAGCAGCGCCTCGGGAATGCTGTTACACAGCAGCTGCATCCCTTGCACCGCCGTGGCGCTGCCGTAGGGCAGCGCGACCGGGCTCGCCGCGAGTGGCAGCACCGCGTGCAGCCAACGGCGGCGTGCTTCCAGGTACAGCCCCTCGCGGGCGACCAGGAAGCGATGCCCCGGCTGCGCGAGCGCCTCGAACGGCCCGTGCGGCATCGGCAGCGTCGGCGTCGTGCGGGCGATGTACGTGTCCATCAGGTGCGTGGCGGCTTGGGCGCTCATCGAACGCCTCCGCGCGCCTGCTTCACGCCGGTCGACATGATGCCTTCGACGATCTGCTCCACGGTCGCGCCGGTTGGCACGAGCGCTCTCATGGGGAAGTCCCTGCGCCCGCCTTCGGCGAGCAGCTTCTTCCACAGAGCCGTCACGCCGCCGCGCCAGTGGGCTTGCCAATTCGCCCCGTCGTTGGGGTGTGTGAAGGCCGTGGCGTAGAACATATCGGTCCATGCCTGCGGATTGCCGTCTTGCGGCGTATCCGCCGAGCCGAGGCACACCTGCCCGCCTTGCCAGACGTTCCAGTGTGGCGCGTGGAAGACCGGGGCATCTTGCCCGGGGCGGTCATCGCTGGCCAGCGCGAACACCCAGAGATGGCGGCGGCTGGTGACCCACAGCATGGGTGGCTGCGCTGCTGTAGCCCCAGCGTTCAGACTGCTGCCGACGAAGACCATGTGACGCTTCGTCGCGGGCGTATGCCAGGCGACCATATCGGTGCCGCTGGCTACGACGTTGCTCTGCACGAAGGACCATGGCCGCACGTTGCCCGCGCTGGCCAGCGCCGCCAGAGCTTCGCCCAGTGCTTCGCGCGTGAGCAGTTGGCCGGGTTGGATCTGCGGCGCTGCGCCCCGGTGCTGTCGCACCGGATGGATGGTGGCATGTTGGATGGCGACATGCCCTTGATTGGCGGTACGGCTTGAGGCGCCGTACAGCAGGATCGCTCGGCACAAGCGCAGTTCGCTCGCGCCCGTGTCGGTGTGGATCTCGATACCCATCGGGAACCCTCTTTCATAGCGGATGGTTGTCGATCGCCTGCAGCAGGTGCAGCAGGCGGTTCACCAGGTGGTAGCCACGCAGCTGAGAGCCCACCAGCGCCAGGCCATCGACCGGCCGCCGATGGGCTGGTTCAACGCGCCCGCGGCTGCGATGGCGGTCGCTTTTGCCGATCAGTTCACAGCGTAGCAACACGTCGTCCTCGCCACTGCTGGCGCGGTCCTGGTCGACGTCGTCGAGCAGTCGCCTTGGCCCGTGTGCCGTCGCTGCGTGCGGCCAGATGCACAGTGCCACGCTGTGCCACGACATATCGACCTCGGCAGTCTCTACACGCTTGCGTGCTTCGCGTCCGATCTGCGGCAGATGCGTCGTGACCAGCGCAGCCAACTCGCTGGCCAATGGTCGCGGGTAGCGCGTGAGTGCCGCGCGAACCGCGCGCGTTCCCAGGCGCCTTTTCGGCGCGAGCCACATCGTTCCGCCCGCCGCCGTGTCGAACTCCGACGGCAGCAGCGGTGGATCGTCGTCGCTGTAGCCACGCTCGTCGGTGAGGATGATTCGCGCCTCATCGTCCGAGACGGAATCGTCCCAGTACAGCATGGCGAACCACTCGCGCACGCGTTTCGGGGTCGCGATGCCGGCCAGACCGTACTCCGCCACGTCGAGTGCCGCCAACACGGTCTCGCCCAGGCCGGGCGTGTGTGCTTCGAGTCGGTCGATGGCTGTCCCGATGAAGTTCCACGACACACCAGCCCGCGGGTACAGCGCAACCGTCCTGTTGTATTCACCGAAATGCGAGTGGTCACCGTACCAGCCGCTGCTGTCAAGCACGACGGCCACACTGGCGAACTCCTCGGCCAGCGGGCCGCGCACGCGCGTCATGCGCTGCAGCGTGCGCCCGAGCGCCTGTGCCGCTGACGCGCTGCGTCCGATGTGCACCGGCCAGCGGTGCTTGACGCGATCGCGCAGCGCCTGAAGGTGCAGTTGCTGTGCGTCGGCCGCAATCAGTGTTGCCGGTACCGCCGGGTGAAGTGTGGGAAGGCTCAGCCCACCCACGGCACGCTCGCGCTGGGCAGGGTGATCACGGTTGGACCGATATTGCTGCCCAGGGCGGATAGAGCCGGAGACAAAACGGGATCGCTGCGGGTTGCCGTGGCGTCGCGCTCCAGGCGCGCCAGCTGAGCCTCAAGGGCTGCGCGCGGGCGCCGCCGCCGCGTTCCAGCGGCGCGCCTGGCACCCTTGGTGCCGGTGGTGCGGTGGATGGTGTAGACGAGCTGCGTGCCGCGCACGACGGGCCCTTGCACCTCGGCATTGGTGAGCTCCGGCCGCCCG
>JAKLLO010000023.1 GCA_023150095.1 Zoogloea sp.
CACTCCTGGCGGCTACGCCGCCGCCACTTGTTGTTGGTCGCTGTCGCCCTGGTCACTGCCGGCTCCTCCCTGATGAATGTGGGAGGGATTGTTCCGCGTGGGCGCGGGCGGGCAAAGAACGCCGCTCAGTGACCGGTTACTCCGGTTTGTCGATCCACTGGAACAGCAGCCGCAACATGGAGAGGTCGTTCTGGATGGTGGAGGGGGAGTGCCCGTCCTTTGCCCACTTCGTCCCGAGCGCCTTGATGTGCCGGCGCTGGAGAGAATCGAGGCTCTTGAACTTGCATCCCATCCGCTGCAGTTCATTCAGCGCAGCGAAGAGCCGCTTTTCCCTCTTCTCCATCGTCGCATTGCTCACGGGCTTGGGCATGCCGTCCCGCGAGCTCGCAGTGACGCGCCCCCTCGTGCCGAGCAAATGCACGAGCTGGTTCCTCCATCCGCGAATCTCCTTCCAGTCCGGTTCTGCAGTTTTGGGTTTCACGAGGACTCCGACTCCACCTTCAGAACTCCCATGCCGATACGGACGCGACGGGTGGGCCGCATGGGCATGGGAGCTGTTGCTATGTCCGATTCTTATGAGGCTACCTCCTCGCGGGGAATCGACCCGCTTCCTGCTTCGACAATTGGCGTTACGTGAGCATCTGCGAGCTTGTCGGCATTCCATTTCCTTCCTGCCAGACATGGACCCAGGGAGTTCCTGGGCCTCACCACCCCATTGCCTTCACGTAGGCGCATGGAGGGAGCGAACGGGGGGCTCGAGAGTCCTCCCCGAGATTCCATTCGACACACACGCGAGTCGTCGTCCCCGCTGCCACCACGGGGGATCTCGTTGCAACGCGGTCGTATAGCCTGATCATCACGCGGTGATCCCTGGGCTGCCTGTGCGTTGCCGTGCATGTATGCGATTTCTCGATCTTCGCCGCGTGGTAGGCGCGGGAAGTTGCCGGTGCAGATCCTCCGGCGGTGTGGTTGCGAGGCGTTACTCCAACCGTGTTTCAAAGAGCCAGCGTGGCGCTGGCGTCTCGGCACACATCACGCTCGTTTGCACGTTCGGACGAGCAACGCCCGTTTCCGATCTCCATTCCTGCGCTTCGTGAGCGTCGGAGGGAGTCCTGCTGTGCAATACGGCAGAGGGGTGCGCCGGTTCCCGAGTCGGTTCCTGCCGGGGTGCCTAAGCGTTTGCCGCTCCCGACACGACGCATACGCCCTGTCCCGCTGTGCGGTTCGGTAACGAATGCGTGCTCGTTCGGACATCCGAGATCCCGTCAGGAGGTGGATGTGCGCGGCCACGAGCGGGGCGCTGCGCCAGGATGGTTGCGGGTCAGCTTCGACCTGCGATGTCCCGTTACGACTCAAGGGGGGTGGCCTTCCGCAGGGGAGGCGTTCGCGCAGCATCTGTGGAGACGCTGCGGTGCTGCATTGCCGACATGTGCGCCGGACTTTGGATGGGCTGCCTTGCGGTCGCAGCTGACCGGTCGTTGACGCCACGAATCCTGCCCTTGTCGTGCTCGGACGTCAACCGTCTGTGGGATTACAATCGCGTTTCACCCCTCGATTCGCTTTGTAAATCTCGCGGCAAAGCTGCGCAGTGTCGTGCCTTTGCGATCACTCTCTTCTTTTCTCCTTTGTAAAGTCCGCTCGGGTCTGCGCCGATGATCTCCCTGGCCGGGGATGAGGCCGAACCGATTCTTTGGGGGCTGGGGTAGGGACAAGCCGCGTCTAAATCAATCGCGCCGGGCTTGGGCTGCCCGCATGGCCGGCGGTTGTGTGCCGTACCCAGGCCAAGATCCTCGAAACGCGAGGTCTGCGCGAGCAAGACGCGAGGCCTGCGCGAGACATACGCGATCGGATTCATCGCCGGCTGACGACCTCGCGATACGCGAGCAATCGGTGAGCGCTGAGTGAGGGCGACGTGATCGCAGCCGTCTCGCTAGGCCTTCCCGCTGATGCGCGAGGTCTGCGCGAGCAAGACGCGAGGTCTGCGCGAGACATACGCGATCGGATTCATCGCCTGCTGACGACCTCGCGATACGCGAGCAATCGGTGAGCGCTGAGTGAGGGCGACGTGATCGCAGCCGTCTCGCTCGGCCTTCCCGCTGATGCGCGAGGCCTGCGCGAGCAAGACGCGAGGCCTGCGCGAGACATACGCGATCGAATTCATCGCCGGCTGAAGACCTCGCGATACGCGAGCAATCGGTGAGCGCTGAGTGAGGTCGACGTGATCGCAGCCGTCTCGCTAGGTCTTCCCGCTGATGCGCGAAGGCTGCGCGACAGCAACGCTGGGGCAGCGGGCTCGAGTTGCTGCAAGAGAAGGCAGGCAGCAAGGGCTCCTTGCGCGAGTTCCGCCGCATGGTCCGCGAGATCATCGAGGCGCACACCCTGCCCGAGTATCGGATGACGCTGGACGCTGCCGACAAGGTGACGTTCTACGTCCGCAACCCGCACCTCACCCGCCTTCTCACGCGTTCCTCAGGTCAGTCGTGGCGGCGCCCCGTTGCGGGAGGCCGTCATTGGACACACCGTGCCCTTTTGTCCAATGCGGACAGGGCGCCCGTTTCCGGCCTCGTACTCCGTTCCGGTCGCTGCCGATCCGCGCGTACGCGCAGGCGTCCCACACTGGCACCGCCGTTTAACCGGTTAAACTTTCTACCCCGCGCCTGCGGGAGAGGCGGTGTCTTCGCGCCCGAATTGCCCCGGTTGAGCGTCCAGGCTCGCGCCCGTCGTCCGCCGTCATCGACCCCCGGCGTACAGCTCAGGGCGCTGCAAAAAATGCAATCGGCTTAACGTGCTCTGTTGCCCGTTTTCTGAGACGACCCCCTGGAAGCCAGCGTGCCGTCACGACCTGCACAAGTTGGGGTAAAGCCCTTTAGGAATTCACGGTGTTAACTCTGTGCTGCCGTCATGATGACGGCCTGCCACGTGGGCAGGTAGGCGAAGAGCTTCAGAGACCGGAAAGGGCTTGATGGTAAACGACTTATTTATTTGAGTTATGCGTTGTAGGTGCCGAAGCCCTGGCGTAGCGGCGACTTTGATGTCTTTGCGTTGCGAGACAGGCAAGACTGAGCGCAACAAGCATTAGGGCGGTGGGCTCTGGCACTGCCGTTAGGCGTGTGGCCGTTGCTGTCACGGTTCCGTTAAACACCCCATCGGATGCAAAAGTCACGCCGAAGGTAAAGGGTTTGATGGACTCCGGCGGCAGTCCGTTTGCGCTGTCGACAATAAAGAACCGAAATTGGCTCACCCCGCTGGGGCCGAAGTCATAGGTTTCTAGCTCACCAAAGGGCGCCTCGAAAAACCTCAGTCCCGCCCGCCCTTGGTAAAATTACGACGTCCTGAACCCCGCAGCCTGTACCGATGAAACCACGCACCGCCATCAAGACTGACCTGTTCGCTGACGAACACCACCGCAAGAAGCTCGACTCGCTGGGCGACCCGCTGGTCGAGATCGAGTCGCACATCGACTTTGCGGCGTTGGCGGCCGAGGTGGATGAGGTTGCGCCGCGCCCGGTGAGCGCGCAGGGCGGGCGCCCGCCGTACCCGACCGAGACCATGGTACGGATCCTGGTGCTCAAGCGTCTGTACAACCTGTCCGACGAGCAGATGGAGTACCAGTTGCTCGACCGGATGAGCTACAAGCGCTTCTGCGGACTGGCGAACGCGACCAACGTGCCGGACCGCACCACCGTATGGACCTTCGAGAACCGGATCGGTGAAGCCGGTGCCAAGGCGCTCTTTGACGGCGTCTCGGCGCAGCTGCTCAGGAAGGGTTTCATCGCGCGCGGCGGTCAAATCATCGACGCCACCTTGGTCCCCGCCCCCAAGCAGCACAACAGCCGAGGCGAGAAGGAACTGATCGAGCAAGGTGCGATGCCCGCCGACTGGAAGCCTGCGAAGCGGCGGCAGAAGGACCTCGACGCGACCTGGACCAAGAAGCACGGCAAGAGCCACTTCGGCTACAAGCTCTCGATCAAGGGGTCGCCTCAGAAAACGGAAAAAATCGTACGCTAAGCCGGTTGCAGCGGTCGTAGCGGCCTGAACTTGCCCGCGCCGATCTTGGCGCTGCTGCGCCAGAGGTAATCGCCGGTCAGGTTGATGTGCTCCCAGCCCAGCGGCGACAGGCACTGCAACAGGCTGTCATCGATGACTTGGCCGTGGCTACGCAGGGCGTTCGCCGCCCGCTCCAGATAGACCGTGTTCCACAACACGATGGCCGCCGTCACCAGGTTGAGGCCGCTGGCCCGGTAGCGTTGCTGCTCGAAACTGCGATCGCGGATTTCGCCCAGCCGGTTGAAGAACACGGCGCGGGCCAGCGCGTTGCGGGCTTCGCCCTTGTTCAGCCCGGCATGCACGCGGCGGCGCAGCTCGACGCTTTGCAGCCAGTCCAGAATGAACAGCGTGCGCTCGATGCGCCCCAGCTCGCGCAGGGCCACGGCCAGGCCGTTCTGGCGCGGGTAGCTGCCGAGCTTCCTGAGCATCAGCGAAGCCGTCACAGTACCCTGCTTTATCGAAGTGGCCAGCCGCAGGATTTCGTCCCAATGGGCACGGACGTTCTTGATGTTGAGCGTGCCGCCGATCATGGGCTTCAGTGCCTCAAAGGCAGCATCGCCCTTCGGGATGTAGAGCTTGGTGTCGCCCAGGTCGCGGATGCGCGGCGCGAAGCGAAAGCCCAGCAGGTGCATCAGCGCGAAGACGTGATCGGTGAAGCCCGCCGTATCAGTGTAGTGCTCCTCGATGCGCAGGTCGGATTCGTGGTACAGCAGGCCGTCGAGCACGTAGGTCGAGTCGCGCACACCGACGTTGACGACCTTGGTGTGGAACGGTGCGTACTGGTCGGAGATGTGGGTGTAGAACGTCCGCCCTGGACTGCTGCCGTATTTCGGGTTGATGTGGCCGGTACTCTCGGCCTTGCTGCCGGTGCGGAAGTTCTGGCCGTCTGACGACGAGGTGGTGCCGTCGCCCCAATGCTCGGCGAAGGGGTGACGGAACTGCGCGTTGACCAGCTCGGCCAGCGCCGCCCCGTAGGTTTCGTCGCGGATGTGCCAGGCTTGCAACCAGGCCAGCTTGGCGTAGGTCGTTCCGGGGCAGGATTCCGCCATCTTGGTCAGGCCGAGGTTGATTGCGTCGGCCAGGATCGTGCTCAGCAGCAGGTTCTTGTCCTTGGCCAGATCGCCCGACTTGAGGTGGGTGAAGTGACGGGTAAAGCCCGTCCATTGGTCCACCTCCAAGAGCAGTTCGGTGATCTTGACGTGCGGCAGGATCATCGCCGTCTGGTCGATCAGCGCCTGCGCGGTGTCGGGCACGGCCGCATCGAGCGGCGTGATCTTTAGACCCGACTCCGTGATGATGGCGTCCGGCAGTTCGTTGGCCAGCGCGATGCGGTTGACCGTGGCGAGCTGCGTTTCCAACAGTGTCAGCCTGTCACGCAGGTACTGATCGCAGTCGGTGGCCACGGCCAGCGGCAATTCGCTGGCCTGCTTGAGGCTGACGAATTTCGCGGGCGGCACCAGGTAGTCCTCGAAGTCCTTGAACTGGCGCGAGCCTTGTACCCAGATGTCGCCGGAGCGCAGCGCGTTCTTCAGCTCCGACAGCGCGCACAACTCGTAGTAGCGCCGGTCGATGCCGGTGTCGGTCATCACCAGCTTCTGCCAGCGCGGCTTGATGAAGTCGGTCGGCGCATCGGCGGGCACCTTGCGGGCGTTGTCGCGGTTCATGCCGCGCAGCACCTCGATGGCGTCGAGCATATCCTTGGCGGCAGGCGCGGCTCGCAGCTTGAGCACGTCGAGGAATTCCGGCGCGTAGCGGCGCAGCGTGGCGTGGTGCTCGCCGATGCGGTGCAGGAAATCGAAGTCCTCGGGCTGCGCGAGCCGCTGCGCCTCGGTGACGCTCTCCGTGAAGGCGTCCCACGACATGACCGCCTCGATGGCGGCGAACGGATCGCTGCCCGCCTGTTTGGCCTCGATCAGCGCCCGGCCGATGCGGCCGAACAGGCGCACCTTGGCGTTGATCGCCTTGCCGGATGCCTGAAACTGCTGTTGATGCTTGTTCTTGGCGGCGTTGAAAAGCTTGCCCAGGATGCGATCGTGCAGGTCGATGATTTCGTCGGTGACGGTGGCCATGCCCTCGATGGCGAGCGCTACCAAGGTGGCGTAGCGGCGCTGCGGCTCGAACTTGGCGAGGTCGGCGGGCGTCATCTGGGCGCCCTCGCGAGCGATCTTCAGCAAGCGGTTCTGGTGTACCAGGCGCTCAATACCGGAAGGCAGATCGAGCGCCTGCCATGCCTTGAGGCGTCCGATGTGTTCAAGCATGTGCCGCGAGTTCGGCTTGGCCGGTGACTGGCGCAGCCAGGCCAGCCAGGTCGCCTTGCCGTTCTCGCGGCGCTTGAGCAGATCGTCGAGGCGGCGGCGATGCGCGTCCGACAGCGGTTCGGCCAAGGCGTCGTAGATGCGCCGGTTGGCGCGGGTGATCGCCTCGGCGCAGACGCGCTCGATCACATCGAGTGTCGGCAAGATGATGTGTTGGTGCCGCAGGGAGTCGAGGACACTGCCGGCCAGCACGATGCCCTTGTCGGTCTGCAAGGCCAGTGCGGTCGTGGCATGAACAGCCTGGCGATAGTGCCCCAAGCCGAACGGCTCCATGTCCAGGTACGCCCGCAGTTCGAGCAGGTGTTCGCGCCGGGTCTCCTCCCGTTCGGAATATTGCGGCCAACATGCCGGATCGAGTCGCAGGTGCCGTTCGATCCATTGCAGCAGGGGCCTCGGCACCTCAGCGTCCGGTAACAGGCCCTGACCGGGGAAGCGCAGCAAACACAACTGCACCGCGACACCCAGGCGGTTGGCCTCACCGCGCCGCTGGCGGATCAGTGACAGGTCGGATTCGCTGAAGGTGTAGTGTCGGATGAGTTCGTCTTGTGTATCGGGCAACGCCAGCAAGCTTTCGCGCTCGGCAGCGGACAGGATCGAACGGCGAGGCATGGTCAGGTTTCTCGCATGTACTGGTAAAGCGTTTCGCGGCTGATGCCGAACTCGCGGGCGAGCTTGGCTTTCTGCTCGCCCGCCGCGATGCGCCGTTTCAGTTCCTCGATCTTTTCGCTGTTCAGAGACTTCTTGCGCCCCCGATAGGCTCCGCGCTGCTTGGCGAGCGCGATCCCTTCGCGCTGCCGCTCGCGGATGAGCGCCCGCTCGAACTCGGCGAACGCGCCCATCACCGACAGCATGAGGTTCGCCATCGGCGAGTCCTCACCGGTGAAGGTCAGACTCTCCTTGACGAATTCGATGCGCACGCCGCGCTGGGTGAGCTTTTGCACCAGGCGGCGCAGATCATCGAGGTTGCGCGCCAGGCGGTCCATGCTGTGCACCACCACGGTGTCGCCCTCGCGCACGAAGGCGAGCAGCCGTTCCAGCTCAGGACGCTGGGTGTCCTTGCCCGACGCCTTATCAGTGAACAGCCGGTCCACCGAAACCTGCTCGAGCTGGCGTTCCGGGTTCTGGTCGAAGCTGCTGACGCGGACGTAGCCGATGCGCTGACCGTTCAAGGTGTACTCCTGAGGACAATGTGTCAGGAAGAAATTTATGACCCTTGGTGGCGTGTGTCAATCAATTCGGAAAGCAAGTCTATCCTGACGCTTTCGCGTCGGCTGGTCTGACGCCAGGTTAGGGTATGCTTCAAATTGACACAAAGGAGCGAAATACAGACATGCAAGACATCCGGGAAATATTCGAGAGGCACCAAGTCGGCATTTACTTCGCGGCCGTTGTGTTGGCTGCGCTTGTCGCTTTGCTCGTACCCGGCACGGCAGCGCTTGAGGGTGGCGTCAACCCGGCGCTTGCACTCATGCTGTTCGTGACATTCCTGCAAGTGCCCCTGGCCGACCTTGGCCGGGCCTTCAGTCGCGGCCGGTTCCTTGCCGCACTGCTCATTACCAATTTCATCGTAACGCCGCTCTTGGTGGCCGTATTGGTGCAATTCCTGCCATCGGACCCTATGGTGAGGCTTGGCGTGCTGCTGGTGTTGCTGACGCCTTGCATTGACTACGTGGTTACGTTCTCGCACCTCGGTCGTGCCGATGCGCGGCTGCTACTGGCGGCAACCCCTGCGCTCCTGGTTGTGCAAATGCTGCTGCTGCCGGTCTATCTCGGCCTGCTTCTCGGGAACGATGCCGCAACCCTCGTGCAGCCCGGCCCGTTCGTTCATGCCTTCGTCTGGTTGATCGCGGTTCCACTCGCCCTTGCTGGGCTTGTGCAACTATGGGCGGCTCGAAGCCTGGCCGGTGAAAAGACCTCAGCGGCACTTGGTCTATTGCCGGTACCAGCGACCGCCCTTGTCCTATTCGTCGTCGTCGCGGCCGTGGTGCCGCGGCTCGGCTCCGCGACCGATGCGGCCTTGGGTGTGATTCCCTTCTATATCGCCTTTGCTGTGATCGCCCCCCTGATCGGATGGAGCATCAGCCGGCTGTTCCGCCTTGATGCCCCCGCCGGCCGAGCCATCGCTTTCAGCGCAGGCACTCGAAATTCCCTTGTCGTGTTGCCGCTTGCTCTCGCTGTACCTGGGGCCATACCCGTATTGCCTGCCATCGTCGTTACGCAAACTCTTGTCGAGTTGCTCAGCGAGTTGGTCTATGTCCGCTTCCTCGCGAGACTCGGCGGTATTGATCCTGTTGCTTCGCAAACCTCCTCGTAGCCGAGCGTGGCAAATCTAGGGCCGCTACGACCGGCTTAGCGTACGATTTTTCCGTTTCGTGAGCTGACCCCACATCGGACGCAATGGGTGCGTCAAGTCATCGCAATCGGAACCACACGGTTGCCTCACCCCGCCCGGGGAGGGCAACCACGGCCACAAACTTCATGCCGGGGATGATCTTGAAGTGGCCTTGCACCTCGAATTTCTCCACGGCGGGCAATAGCGCGGTTTCGATCCTTTCCTTACCCGACAGCAAAGTGACTCTTGCGGCGCCTCCGGTGACGGCAACGCTCTTCCCATGATCGCGAAGGTAGAGTTGCAGCAGGGTTCACGTAGCCACGAGTTCATAGTCCACTTCATTGACTTCGGCCACCATGCCGCCATGTCGGGGCACATGGCCCTTGTCATGGTCATGCCCGCCTGCGGCGAAGACGCTGAAGGACACCAGGACGATCACCGTTGCAATGACAGAAGCGTGTTTCATGCGACCTCCATGACGAAGTAGAGAACCGCGGGTGGATCGGGTCTATCGGGCGAAAGCGCAGCGGTTCGTACCCTTCCGCCCCACACAGGATCAATGGGCGGGAGCGAATGTCTCCGCGGGTGGCGCCATTCGCCTCTCGCGTCCATGGGCGATGCGATACAGCGCCGGCAGCACGAGCAGCGTCAGTGCGGTAGACGACAGGATGCCGCCGATGACCACAGTGGCCAGCGGCCGCTGCACTTCGGCACCGGTACCGACCGCGATCGCCATGGGAACGAACCCGAGCGATGCGACCAGCGCCGTCATCAGCACAGGACGCAATCGCGTCAGCGCGCCCTCCCGGATCGCGTCATCGAGATCGAAGCCGTCATCGCGCAGACTCCGGATGTACGAGATCATCACCAGGCCGTTGAGCACGGCCACGCCCGACAGCGCGATGAAGCCGACACCGGCGGAGATCGACAGCGGGATATCGCGCAACCACAGCGCCAGGATGCCGCCGGTCAGCGCGAAGGGGACGCCGGTAAAGACCAGCAGCCCGTCCTTGACATTGCCAAACATCATGAAGAGCAACGTTAGGACAAGCAGCAACGCGACCGGCACGACGATCTGAAGCCGTTTGGCGGCCGACTGCAACTGCTCGAAGGTGCCGCCCCAGGTCGTCCAGTACCCTGTGGGCACCTGCACCGCCGTGGCGATCTTCGTTTCCGCCTCGGCGACGAAGGAACCAATGTCGCGCCCGCGCACGTTGGCGGTCACCACAACCCGACGTTTGCCGTTTTCGCGGCTGATCTGGTTGGGGCCGGGCGCAGACTCGATGCGTGCGACATCGCCCAGCCGGACGAAGCCACGCGCGCCGTTCTCGCCGGCGGGCACGCGGATTGGCAGACGGCGGATCGCCTCGAGGTCACCGCGAATCGCATCGGGCAACCGGACCAGGATGTCGAAGCGCCGGTCGCCCTCGAACACCGCCCCGGCCTCCTGCCCGCCGAGCGCAGCCGAGACGCTGTCCTGGACGTCGGCGACGTTCAGGCCGAGCCGGGCAATCTGATTCCGGTCGATCCGGACCGTCAGCATGGGCAGGCCAGTGGTCTGCTCCACCTTCACGTCGGCAGCACCCGGAACCCCCTCGAGCACGGCGGCAATGCGTTCTGCCGTCTCGTTCATGGTGTCCATGTCGTCACCGAAGACCTTCACCGCCACGTCGCTGCGAACGCCCGAGATCAACTCGTTGAATCGCATCTGAATCGGTTGCGTAAACTCGTAGTTGTTGCCCGGTATCTGACCGACCGCACGCTGCATCGCCGCGACCAGCTCACTCTTGGACTTCTGCGGGTCCGGCCACTGGTCCCGCGGCTTGAGCATCACGAAGTTGTCGGCGACATTGGGTGGCATCGGGTCGGTTGCGATCTCGGCCGTACCAATCTTGGCGAACACGTTGTCGACTTCGGGGAAGGCCTTGACCGTGCGCTCCAGTTGCACCTGCATGTCGATCGATTGGCTCAGGCTCGTGCCCGGAATGCGCAACGCATGAAGCGCGACGTCGCCCTCATCGAGGCTCGGGATGAATTCGCTGCCCATGCGGGTCGCCAGTAGCCCTGACAGCACGATGCTGACGCAGGCGATCGTCAGAACCAACGGCTTGCGCGCCATGACCCAGTCGAACGCCGGGGCGTAGCCGCGCTTGGCGATCGCCATGAGCCGATTTTCGGTCTCGCTGACCTTGCCGGACAGAAAGAGCGCAACCGCTGCGGGTACGAAGGTGACCGACAGAATCATCGCGCCCAGCAATGCGGTCACGACGGTAAAGGCCATCGGGTGGAACATCTTGCCTTCGACCCCGGTCAGGGCAAAGATCGGCAGGTACACCACCATGATGATGAGCTGGCCGAAGAGCAGCGCCCGCCGCGATTCCTTCGACGCCACGAAGACTTCGTGAAACCGCTCGTTGCGCGTCATCGGCCGGTCGAGCGCAGCCTGCGCGTGGGCGAGGCGGCGCACACAGTTCTCGACGATCACCACGGCCCCATCGATGATGATGCCGAAGTCCAGGGCGCCCAGGCTCATCAGGTTGGCGCTGACCCGGTTCGTCACCATGCCGGTGAAGGTGAATAGCATCGCCAGCGGGATCACCATCGCGGTGATGAGCGCCGCACGGATGTTGCCGAGAAACAGGAACAGGATGGCAATGACCAGCAGAGCGCCCTCGGTCAGGTTCTTCTTGACCGTGTCGATGGCCTTTTCGACCAGGATGGTGCGGTCATAGACCGTCTTGGCGACGATGCCCTCGGGCAAGGTCTTGTTGATTGCCTGCAGGCGTGCGTCGACCGCCTTCGACACGTCGCGGCTGTTCTCACCGATGAGCATGAACACCGTGCCCAGCACCACTTCGCGGCCATTCTCGGTCGCGGCACCGGTGCGCAGCTCCTTGCCCAGGCCCACTTCAGCCACATCGCGGATGCGTATCGGGACCCCTTGGGCGTGGCCGACGACGATATTGGCGATATCGTCGATGCCGGCGACCTGTCCCGGTGCGCGGATCAGATACTGCTCGCCCCGACGCTCGATATAACCTGCCCCCACGTTGGCGTTGTTGCGCTCGAGCGCCGTGACCAGATCGCTGATGGCCAGCCCGTAGGACACCATGCGCTCGGGCAGGGGTGCCACCTGAAACTCCTTTGCATAGCCGCCGATCGTGTTGATCTCGGTGACCCCTGGGACGGTGCGCAATTGCGGCTTGATGATCCAGTCTTGAATCTCGCGCAGATCCATCGGTGTGTACGCGCTTCCGTTGGGTTTTTTCGCGCCCTCGGTCGCCTCGACCGTCCACATGTAGATTTCGCCCAGCCCGGTGGCGATGGGGCCGAGCGCCGGGGCGAGGCCGGCCGGCAGTTTGCTGCGGGCCTCCTGGATGCGCTCGTTCACCAGTTGCCGGGCAAAGTAGATGTCCGTGCCGTCCTTGAACACGACGGTGACCTGGGACAGGCCATAGCGCGACAGGGAACGGGTCTGCTCGAGATTGGGCAAACCGGCCATCGTGGTTTCGATCGGAAAGGTCACGCGCTGTTCGGACTCCAGCGGGGAGTAGCCGGGTGCTTCGGTGTTGATCTGGACCTGGACGTTGGTGATGTCGGGCACCGCGTCGATGGGCAGACGCTGATAGTTGTAGATTCCGACGCCGACCATGCCGAGCACGGCGAGCAGCACGAGCCATCGTTGATCGATGGCGAAGCGGATGATGCGTTCGAACACGAGCCTCTCCTCAAAGCGCCGCGGCGTCGCGTTCGCCGGTGCGAATACGGACCGCGGTGACGAGTTCGACGACACCGACCATCCCGTCGCCCGGTTGCCCCGTGCGTGCCGCCGCCGCGACCGCGTCGACGATGGCGGACGCGTCATCGTCCTGGCACAGGATCAGCAGCACGAGCACATCGTGGGCGTGGGGATTCCATTCGTCGGCGACGAACCGGTGGTCCGGCCCATGCCCGCGGGGATGGCCTTTCGCGCCGAATACGGTGAAGCCGGGGCAATGCGGGAGCGTTTCGAGCGCCGTCTCGACGGCGTCGAGGCGGTGGGGGCGAATCATGGCAGTGATCTGTTTCATGTCGGGGGCTCCCGGTCAGTGGTCGTGGCTGGCGCCGGCCTTGCCGAGCTCCGCCTTGATGACATAGCTGTTCTTCGCCGCGTAGCGCTCGCCCGCCTGCAGGCCTGCCAGCACCTCCACGTGTCGGCCGTCGCTGCGACCCAGTTCGAGCGGGCGCGCTTCGAAGGCGTCGCCGTAGCGGCCGAACACCACCTTCCAGTCGCGCAGATCCTGGACGGCGTCCACCGCGACCGCGACCGGCACCTTCGTTTCCGCGGCGACGACGGTGACGGACACCGGCAATCCCGGTCGCCAGACACCGGAGGGGTTCTGCACCACGATGCGGGCGATGCCGGTACGGGACTGCTCGCCGATCAGCGGGCTGATGAAGGTGACCCTGCCCGGCGCCGACGCGTCGAAGGCGCTGGCGCGGATCGTTACCGTCTGGCCTGCGGCGAGCGCACCCAGATCCTGCGCGGACACCGGCGCCTCCACCCATACCGACGACAGGTCCGAGACGGTGAAGACCGCGGCGTCCTCCTTGACCGCTTCGCCGACCGACAGGCGTTTGTCGGTCACGACCCCGTCGATCGGGGAGCGAAGCTCATAGCGCGTGAGTGCGCCGCCGCCCGAAGCAACGCTGCCCAGTGTGGCGAGCTTCTGTTGTGCGCTCTGTACGGCAATCTCGCCTTCCTGCATGACGGTGCGCGCCTGCAGCATGTCCTGCTCGGGCGAGATCTTCTCCTGCCACAACGTCCTTTCACGCTCGTAGGTGGTCCGCGCGAGTGCGAGACGACGCTGCGCGGCCAACAATTCGGTACGCTGGTCGGCGAGCAATTGACTGCTCAGCACGGCGAGCACCTGTCCCTTGCGCACACGTTCGCCTGCGCTGACCGCCACCGACTCCACCAGGCCGGCCAGCCGCGGGACGACCTGCACGGTACGATCACTGTTGTAGCGCACCTCTCCCAGTAACTCGAGCGCTGTTCCGATCGTGGCCGGCCCCGCTTCGGCGAGCTCGATTCCGGCGCCCTGGAGCTGTGCATCGGTCATGGTGACGCGGGCCTCGACCTGTTCGTAGCCGAGCTGGTAGCGTTTTCCTTCGTAGTCCGCCTGTACCTTGACCGCAAAGGAGTGCGGCTCGGCCACGACCGCATCGCCCTTGAGGTAGTCACCTTCCTTGATGAAGCTGAAACGTTGCGGCGACTGCCCCAACCGCTCGAGGACAAGCTGGATCTGGCTCTGCGCGACATCGAGCGGCTTGCCATCCCAGTACGTGTAGAGCCGGAATTGAGGTTCCGCCCCGGTTTCGAAGATCGTCACCTCGATGCCGTAGCGGCCATCGGTGAGCAGCTTGCCGCCGTGTGGACCTTTGGCCGGTTCGGCGGCGGCCTCGTGGTGCTCTTCATCGGCATGCGAGGCATCGTCGGCGTGGTCGGTCGACTTGGCCTGACCGTGATGCTCCTCCTCGGCGTGCCCGGGCGCCTCCGGATGGGCGGCATGCCCATGTTCGTCAGTGACGGACTTGTTGCCATCGGTCGCAAGAATCGCTGCACCCAACGCGAGCCCGACGACAAGCACCGCGACGATCGCCCAGGGTGTGTTCTTCGGTTTGGTTTCTGCCATTTCACTCTCCAGTGCGCCGGACCGTTGCCGACGCGAGCGGGGTTTCGGTTGATTCGTCAAGGCCGAGCAGCCGGTCGAGGTCCGCGCGGGCGCGGTGGGTATCGGCCAGTGTGCGCAGGTACTGGCTGCGGGCCTGCAGCAGCGTGCGCTGCGCATCGAGCGCTTCGAGGAAGCTGAATTTCCCCAGCTCGAAGCCCTTCGCCGCCGCGTCGTAGGCACTTTGGGCGCCGGGCAGCACCTGCTCGGCGAAGAGCTGGGCTTCCTGGCGTAGCGACGCCAGGCGCGCACGGGTCTCCCGCGCTTCGGCCGACACCTGCAACTGGCTGGCGGAGAGTTCTTCCCGAGCCTTCTCCTCGCGCTTGAGCGCCTCGAGCAGGTTGCCCCGATTCGTATCGAAGATCGGCAACGGGACGGACAGGCCGAGGATGGCCTGGTTGCGCCCCAACTCTTCAGACCGCTTCGCGCCCAGGCTGACGGTGATGTCCGGGATTCGGCGCGCCTTCTCGAGTTCCGTCAGCGCCTGCCGTCGGTCGATCTCCAGTCGGGCGCGGCGCAGGGCCGGCGCGTTGTCGAGCGAGCGCTCGAGATCGGCCATCGACGGCACCGCGGGCAACGCATCGAGCTGGGCGTCCAGCCTCCAGGACAGGCCTCTGGGCTCGCCAAGCAAGGCCGCCAGCCGCGCCTGCGCACCGACCCATTCACTGCGCGCCTGACTCAGCTCGACCTGTACGCCCGCTTGCGCAACGTGGGCCTTGGTCTCTTCGATGGGCGCCACCTTGCCGGCCTTGACGCGCTGGCCGGCGGCCCGGCTTGCCCGCTGGGCGAGTTCCATGGCCTGCTCGGCCAGGCGCACGCGCTCCTGCGCGGTCAGCGCGTCGTAATACGCGGAGGTGACGGACGCGCGTATCGCAAGTCGCTTTGCCGCGAGTTCCTCGGTGGCGATGTCGTGGCCGCGCTCGGCCGCCAGCATGCGCGCCGCGCGTTTTCCGCCCATCTCGATCGGCTGATTGAGCTGGAGCGTCGTCGTCCGCGTCTGACGCTGGGTGTCTTCGAGCAGGTAGGCGATTTCGGGGTTCGGGCGGCTCTGCGCTTGCTGGCTCGCGCCGGCCATCACCTCCACCTCGAGCCGCGATGCGGCCAGCTCCGGGTTCTGTGCGTAGGCCAGCGCATGCGCCTGGCCTAGCGACAGGGCGCCATTCACTGCCGCATCGCCGGCAGCCGGCTGCGAACGCCATGCTGGCGCTGGCGCGGCTGGCGCGGAAGTGGGCGGGTTCTGCGCCCACGTCATGAGGGGAAAGCACAGTGCGACGCACAGGCCGATGCCGCGCGAAGGGTCGATCTTCGTCATTGAGTCCTCGTCTGGACGGCGTCAGGCTCGCTCGGGCGATGCGCCCGGCGAGACGGATCAAAAGGAAACCGACGAGGGCGGCCACGCGACCGGTGCTCAACCGATGCGTGGATCCATGAAACCCGAACTCGTCGGCGGAATCAGACGAGGAGGGATGCGGGCGGGCGAAGGAGGTTGTCCGGCGGCGGCTCGGACAGCGGGGAGCGATAGGGACTGTCGCCCGAGCGGTCCGGGAAGACCTCGAGACTGTGCGTGGCGGCAAACAGGGCGTGCGGGCTATGGCTGTGGTCGTGATCGGCGCTGCAACTGGCGTCACACGCCTTGCTCGTCCCGTGATCCGAGCGCTCGGTGCCGTCACGGTCCGCATGATCGTGCGTGTGATGACCCAGATGAGCGCGCTTCAGGGAACCGCCTTCGTGCGAGCAAAATGCCGCCACGGCCGCGGTGCTCCACTGCAGCGGCAGAAAAAACACGAGGAGGACGATCAGAAGCTTGCGCACGCACCGATTCTACAGGAGGTCTCAGGGTTGGAAATGGGGTGGCATCAATCCGTGGCGCGAACTGGAGGCTCAGTTCGCGCCATAGAGTTCCTCCATGTAAGCGCGCTCGGCAGGCGTCACGTTCTTGAGTTCCTGCAGGACCTGCTCTCGCGTTTTGCCGGGGCCCGCGTTCGTGTCCGGCATCGGCAGACCACGCCGGAAGTATTCATAACTTCCGTCTGCCTTGGCCTGCTCAAGCTCGCGCATCACGTCAGCGCGGGTCTTGGTGCTTTCACCATGGTCGGGATGAAACGTCCAGCCCACCTCGGTCGTCGTGCGATGCCAGACGTCCGCGTACGAGACGGTCGGTGCGACCAGAAGGCTGGCGACGAGCGCAGTGGAAGTGAGTATGCGAGCGACCATGATGGAACTCCTGTCGAATCATCCGTGGCGCCAGACCGGTTTGGGCCTGCCGATGCCTTGAGGGTCAAGGCGTGAATCGACTATACGGAGGCCGCTTCGTCAGTTTGCGAACTGCCGCATTACGTTTTTGTAATGTCCGGCTCAGCCGGTTCTTGACATAATTCGATCATGAAAGTCCTGGTGATTGAAGACGAGCCCAAGCTTGCCGACTATCTTCGCAAGGCCTTGTCTGAGAGCAGCTACGTTGTCGATGTCGCCAATGACGGGGCCACCGGACTGCACTTCGCCCGCGAAGGGCAATACGATCTGATCCTGCTGGATGTCATGCTGCCGGTCGTCGACGGCTTCGGTGTCCTGAACGAACTGCGCAAGAGTAATCAGGTTCCGGTCCTCATGCTGACGGCGCGCGACAGGATCGAAGACCGGGTACGGGGGCTACAGGACGGCGCCGACGATTACCTCGGCAAACCGTTTGCGCTGTCCGAACTGCTCGCGCGGGTGCAGGCCTTGATGCGCCGGGGTGCCCTTTCCGCGTCACCCGCGGCGGAACTCAACATGCTTCGCCTCGAAGACCTCGAACTCGACCTGATGCGCCGCAGGGCGACCCGCGGCGGGCTGCGGCTGGAGCTGACCGCCAAGGAGTTCACGCTACTGACGTTGCTGCTGCGCCGGCAGGGGGAGGTCCTCTCCCGCACCGTCCTGGCCGAGCAGGTCTGGGACATGAATTTCGACAGCAATACCAATGTCGTCGAAGTCGCCGTTCGCCGCCTGCGCGGGAAACTGGACGATCCCTTCGACCGGAAGCTTCTGCACACGGTCCGGGGGATGGGCTACGTGCTCGAAAGCCGGGAAGAATGAAACCGGCGGCCCCTCGTTCGCTGCGCCGGTGGCTCTCGCGAGGGCTTGCCCTCCTGACCCTCGTCGGCTTGGGTCTGGTCTGCGCAGCCGTGTATGTGGCCACACACTTGAGTCTGGCGTCCCGGCAGGCGGTTTCGCTCGAGCAACATCGTCAGGTGATTGAACATCTCGTTGAAGAGATTACGACCCCGGACGACCTGGCCATCTTGCGTCACAAGCTCGACGACTTTTTTGCCGGTCGATCCGATCTGCGCTTGCGCCTGCGCTCGGCATCGGGCCAGTGGGTCTACGGCGCCGATGATCGAGGCCTCCTCATGCTCGCAAACGAGAAGCGGGTGGTCTTCGATATTGCTTCTCCAACACATCCCTTTGCCCCGATGCAGGCAGAACTGGCCTTGGACGTTGCATCCGACGATCAGTTGCTGCGCGGACTTGCATGGACACTGGCCGCCTGCGCCTTGACGGGCACGATCGCGATTTCATTGGGAGGAGCGTGGCTGGTGCGTCGAGCGCTCGAGCCGGTCAACGAACTGGCGCAACAGGCGATGCGTCTCGTCCCCGAACGGCTCGCAGAACGGCTCGACGGCGCCGCGCAGGCAGAGGAAGTGCAGCCGCTGGTTCAGCAGTTCAACGCCGTGCTCGAACGCTTGCAGGGAGCGTACATCCAATTGGAAGGTTTCAACGCAGACGTCGCACACGAACTGCGAACCCCCTTGACGACGCTGATAGGGCAGACGGAACTGGCGCTGAAGGGCAAAGGTGACGCGGCTGAGCTTCGCGACATCATGGGTTCAAACCTCGAAGAGCTACACCGTCTTTCGAGTCTCGTGCACGACATGCTGTTCCTGTCCAATGCAGACCGGGGCGTCAAGGCACGCACCCGCACGATCAGCAGTCTTGCCGCGCTTGCGCGTGAAGTCGCCGAGTACCATGAGGCCCCGCTGCTCGAGGCGCGGCTCACGATCGGGATCATTGGCGATGCCGTAGCGTGCGTCGATAGTCGTCTCGTTCGGCAGGCACTGTCGAACCTTTTGTCGAATGCCACCCGATACGCGCAACCTGGCACGACGATCGAGGTCGATATCCACGAAGCGGCGCCGGGAGAAGTCGCGTTATCCGTTACCAATACGGGTCCCGAGATTGCCGAAGAGCACCTTTCTCGCCTCTTTGACCGTTTCTACCGGGTCGATGCTGCGCGCAAGCATGGCGAGGATAACAACTATGGCTTGGGCCTTGCGGTTGTTGCCGCGATCGCGCGCATGCATGGCGGGCGGACGTTTGCTCGTTCCTCTCACGGAATGACGACGATCGGATTCTCGGTTCCGTACAGCGACCGGTAGCGCTCGTCAGCCCCAGCTCCGCAGCGGCTGCTCGCATGCGCGATACTTCTCCTCCACCGCTGTTCGGTCCCTCATCCTGCGCGTTCGGTCGCGCGCAAGAGGCGCATGCCGTTGAACACGACGAGCAGGCTCGCGCCCATGTCGGCAAACACGGCCATCCACATCGTGGCCGACCCCAGAAGAGCGAGCACCAGAAAAACGCTCTTGATGCCGAGCGCCAGGGTAATGTTCTGCCACAACACCGAATGCGTGCGCCGCGACAAACGGATCGTCTCGGGTATACGGCGCAGATCGTCGTTCATGATCACGATGTCGGCCGCCTCCATGGCCGTATCGGTACCCGCCGCGCCCATGGCGATCCCCATGTCGGCCTGAGCAAGTGCCGGCGCATCGTTGATGCCATCCCCTGTCATTGCCGTAGGACCATATCGGCGCTGCAGGTCGCGAATCGCAGCGAGTTTGTCTTCAGGCAATAGATTGCCGCGGGCATCCTCGATACCGGCCTGCGCGGCAATCGACCGTGCGGTCGCTTCATTATCGCCGGTCAGCATCACCGGGGTGACACCCAGCGCACGCAATTCGGCAATGGCAGTCCGGGACGATGCCTTGATCGTGTCCGCGACCGCGAACAGGCCCAGCACCTTCTTCGACGAGGCCAGCAGCGTGACAGTGCGTCCTTGCGATTCGTGCTCCGCCAGCCGTGCCTCGAGTTCAGTACTGCACTGGCCGCGATCTTCGATCAAACGGTGGTTACCCAGAACATGGACGTCGTCGCCAACGCGCCCTTGAACACCGCGCCCCGCGAGGGCATTGAATTCGTCGACGGCCTCCAGCGGGTGGTCGAGCCCGGCCGCAATGGCTTTCGAGACCGGATGGTCCGAGTGGGCGGCAAGGCTTGCGGCAAGGCTCCCGGTTCGCTGCTCGGTATGGTCGGCGGAGATGGCGTCGAAGGCCACGAGGCGTGGCTTGCCTTCGGTCACAGTGCCGGTCTTGTCAAGCGCGATCGCCTTGATCTTGCGCGCATCCTCGAGGTACGTTCCACCCTTGATCAGAATGCCCCGTCGTGCAGCCGCGGTGAGCCCGCTCACTACGGTCACCGGTGTGGAGATGACCAGCGCGCAGGGACAAGCGATGACGAGCAGGACCAGCGCCTTGTAGAGCGCATCGAGCCAGGGCCAGCCGAATCCCAACGGTCCGACGATCGCCACCGCCAGCGCGATCACGAAGATGGCGGGCGTATAGATCGCCGCGAAACGGTCGACGAATCGCTGCGTGGGCGCCCGCGTGCTCTGTGCTTGTTCCACGGCATGAATGATGCGTGCCAGCGTCGTATTGCTCGCCACGGCCGTCACGCGGCATTCGAGCAACCCGGTCTCATTGATCGTCCCGGCAAAGACGAGATCGCCGGGTTGCTTGTCGACGGGAATACTTTCGCCGGTGACCGGTGCCTGGTTGATCGCACTGTTTCCGACGGTCACGACACCATCGAGTGGCACACGCTCGCCGGGTTTGACGCGAATGATGGCCTCCAGAGGCACCGAGGCGGCCGCGACGCGCACCCAACTTCCGTCCACCTGCCTCACCTCGGCTTCGTCAGGGGCCAGGGCCATCAGGCTCGTGATCGCATTGCGTGCCTGGTCGACCGCGCGCGCCTCGATCAACTCGGCGATGGCATAGAGCGCCATGACCATGGCCGCCTCGGGCCACTGGCCAATCACGAATGCGCCGGTGACGGCGACGGACATCAGGGCATTGATGTTCAGGCGAGCACGACTGAGCGCGACGAGCCCCTTCTTATAAACGCTCAAACCCGACAAGCCGATTGCCGCAGCAGCGAGGGCCATACCCACGACCTTGACCAGGAGGGTTGCCGGTGCAAAGTAGGCCAATGCTTCAGCGCCCACCGCCAAGATCAGGGCACCGATCAGCCGTGCGAGCCCAGCTCCGATTCGCCGATCGTCGTCAGCGGACTCGGCTTGCAACGTCTGGCCGGACTGCCCCGCATCGACGAGATGGATCTCGAAGCCCGCCGCACGTATTGCATCTTGTGCCTGTTGCTGCACGGCGGCTCCGGCCGTGATCGTAAGCGTACGCGTACCCAGCGCGAAGCCAAGCCGGCGAACCCCGACGACCGACGACAGCGCCTGTCGGATCTCCAACTCTTCGGCAGCGCAATCCATTGCCGGGATGCGGTAAGCCGTACTCTCGGCCGCCGCACCGGGCAAAGGCTGCTGCGACGGCGTCGCGTCATGCGCGCATGCATACCCGACCTTGCAGAGATCGGCATCTTCAGTCACTTTGTTCATGATCACGCGTCCTTGACGCCATTGAAAACCCTGTAGTGACCACAGAGTCAACCACTTACCCTAATCAGCGCCTCCCCGGTCGGGCAGTCCATGTGGGTGATGACGAAAACGGATTGCTTCATGGTGGTCCTGCACGAGGAATGCAACGGTCGCTCGCGGGGCATGACACCGAAGTGACCGCCCCGGGACGGCTCACTTCGGCTGCGGCTGCTGCGACATCCACTGCTGATGCTGCATCATTTGATCCATCATCATCTGCTGCATCGGCATGTATTGCTCCATCATGAATTGGCGCTGCTTGAGTTGCTCGGGCGTCAGACGCCGGTAGTCCCCCCACATGGGCCCGCCCATCATGCGGCCGCCCATACGGCCCTGGCCCATCATCGGCGCCCCGCCGCAACACCCCATCATCCCCGGTGCCCACATGCCGTGCATCATCTGCATGTTGTTCTGCATCGTGGTCCAGTGGTCCTGGAGCAGTTTCTGCCGCGCCTGGGGATCCTCCGTCTGGCGGATCCTGTCCATCTGCTCCTGCATCGCTCTCATGTTCTCCTGCACCTGCGCCATCTGCTTGTCAAAGTCCGTCGTGCCGGGGGCCTCCTGTTTCGTCTGCCCGCCCGCGCCGGCTGGCGGGTCGGCGGCAAAGAGGGACGGCGCCGGCATCGCGAGGGCCGCGGCCAATCCCAACGTGATCAATGGTTTCATCTTGCGCTCCTTTCGAGGGTTCCCTGAGTCCTGCCCGCTGCGGCAGTGTCAACATTGAAAACCCTGTAGTCGCTCCGGGGTCAACGGCTTAGCATGAGCAATCGTGCGAGGAGGTGTCATGCGGATCGGAGAACTTGGCCAGGCGACCGGCGTCGATGTCGAAACGATTCGCTACTACGAGAAGGCGAGGTTGCTGCCGCCGCCCGCCCGGGCAGCGAATGGCTACCGCGCCTACGGCGCGGCACACCTGGAACGCCTGAGCTTCGTCCGCCACTGTCGGGCGCTTGACATGTCGCTTGCGGAGATCAGGCACCTGCTCGATTTCGTCGCCCACCCGGAGGCCGATTGCGGTGAGATCAACCGGCTGATCGACGAGCATCTCGGACGGGTGCGGGCGCGGTTGAAGTCCCTGAACGCCCTGGAGAATCAGTTGGTGGCGTTGCGGGCGAGCTGCGGGGCCGGGCACGTGGCTGCGGACTGCGGCATCCTGCACGAACTGGAGGCCGCCGCCCATGGCGAGGCGTGCGTATGCCATCCGGCGGGGAGAAAACATCCAGCAGTGACGACGCAAAAAGCGAAGGAACGTTGATCGGCGCTGCGTTGCGGCGGCTGGTCAACGAGTCTTAACGTACGATTTTTTCCCGTTTTCTGAGACGACCCTAAGATGAAAAAGATGATGGCTCAGATGGGCTCGGGCGGCGAAGGCCCCATGGACATGATGCAGAAGATGATGGGGCAGATGGGAAGTCAGCCCGGCGGCGAGGCCGGCAACCCCATGCAGCAGATGATAGGAATGTGCTCGGAAATCCTGGCGGCCATCCACAAGACCACGTCGATGGCCGCCTTTGCTAAGCCCGAACTTCACACCCTGTTCGGCGAGTGGATGGAAAGCCTGGAACGTGAGGCGCTCGCGGCACTGGACGACCAGGGCGCGGCAGATGCAACGGCCCTGGCGACCAAGCTCAAGATCAGCGAGGCAAGCGCAATTCATGTTGTTGCGCACCTTGCCAGCAAGGGCAAGGTAAGTCTGAGCGTCCGCGCCACCGGGCAAGGTGCGCCGTGAGTCCCATTGTCCTGGAGTCCGTGTTGACGTGCCCACGCTGTGGATATGCCCAGCAGGAAACCATGCCGACCGACGCCTGCCAGTTCTTCTACGAGTGCTGCAACTGCAAGGCGTTGCTGCGCCCCAACCCCGGCGACTGCTGCGTGTTCTGTTCCTTCGGCTCGGTGAAATGCCCGCCGATTCAGGCGCAGCGCGGGTGTTGCGGGTAGCGCCCAGCTTTCACCGGCATCATCGACAGCCCGCCTTCGCGCGGGCTGTTTGCATCGTGGGGCTGAGGAACGGCTTAGCGTACGATTTTTTCCGTTTTCTGAGACGACCCGTGGCGGAACGCCTTGATCTCCGCGGACGTGCTGAAGACGAGTTTCGGGGCAGCCATCGTGCTCACCATTGATTTTTAAACGCGTTCATCATACCCCTTGGGCATTCTCCGTTGACGCCATGGCCCGCACGACACCGAGCGTCATCAGGCAGTCGCCGAGCGCGCGGTGGGCGTTCGTGACGGTCACACCCTGCTGGGCGGCGGCGGCAGAGAGCTTTTGCCACCGATACTGCCCCTTCTCCACGTTCCACTCGCCGTGGAACCGGGCATAGGCCTGCATCGCGCAATGGATGCGGCCCGGGTCGAGCACCAGGTCGAAACCCTGCGGCGCCGGCAGGCCGTAACGGCGCGCGGTCTGAGTGATCACACGAGTGTCGAATTCGCGGCTGTAGATCACGACCTGGCGGCCCTCGACCAGGTCGCAGAATCGAGCGTGAATCTCTGACCAGGTCGGCGCCTCGGCGAGCATGGCGTCGGTGATGCCGTGGATCGCGGCGGCCTCGGCCGGGACCGGCCCGCTCGGGCGCACGAGGGTGTCGAGCAGCACAGCCCCGGCGCAGTCGATCACGGCGAGCTCGACGACCTCGGCGTCGTCGCCGAGACCCGTCGTCTCAGTATCCAGGATCAGCGCGTTGGCCTCGAGCCAGGCACGGGCCTGCCGGCTGATCGCCTCGCGGACGGCCGGATCAGCCATTGCCGGCGACCTTGCCGCGCAAGGTTTCCAGGAGCGCGGCGTTCTGCGCCTGCACGGCCTCGAGCTGACCCGACAGCCGCGCGGCGGTTTCGCGGGCGGCGGCGGCTTCCTTCGCGATCGCGTCGTGCGACTTCTGCGCGGCAAGCACCTTTTCGGCGCAGCGCTGCGCTTCCTTGGCCGCTTCTTTGCGGTGTTCCTGGTGCGCCTGCTCGGCAGCGTCCACCTTCGCCTTCGCCGCGGCGAGCTCGTTGCGCAGGCCGTCGGCATCGGCCACCGCACGCTTGAGCTCGCCGCGCGCCTGGTCGACATCGGCATGCGCGCGGCTGAGCTCGGCCCGCACCTGATCGACATCGGCGTGGGCGCGGTCGAGCTCCCCGCGCAGATCGGCAACCCGGTGCTCGAGCTCGGCCGAAGTGGCTTCAGCGCGCTCGGCGCGGGTGGTCGCCACCCCCAGCTCGGCGCGCACCTGGGCGAGCTCGTCGCGCAGCTTCTGGAGTTCGGCCGCAGCGATCTCGGCCGTCTCGCGCGCCTCACGCTCGAGCGCCTCGATGCGCGACTTCGCGAGCTCGAGCTCGGCGGCCTGGGCCTCGAACGCATCCGAGAGCTCGACACGCATCTGGTCGAGCTCGGCCCGCTCTGCGTCCCAGGCCGATTGCGCCTCGCGCAAGGACTGGTTCGCCAGCTCCTGCGCCTGCGTCCAGAGCTGGGCGATCGCCAGCTCGTTGGCCTTGGCCACCACCTCGGGCACGGCGACCGCGATCGGCGCCGCCTGGGCGGTCTGTTGCCGCCGCCACTCGCGCATCGCCGCGGTCGCCGCATGCATGTCGACCTTGGCCAGGCGGCGGACCTGGTCGACCGTGGGCATCGTCTGCCGGCCGGATTCTTCGAAAATCTGGCTCGCCGCGGCGAAAACACGCTCGCGGGCGTCGAGGGAGAGGTTCGGGTTCATAACGGCACTCCAATCGGGACTAGATAATAATCATAATATTATGATTATTATGATTATGCAAGCGATTATTTGCCCGCCGCTCACGCAGGGGGCCTTTCCCCCGGAGGGCACCACGCCCGATCAGGACGGCTCAGGCGCCCCGATCCGGGGCTCGCCCTCGGCAGCGGAGCAAACGCCGCTCAAACGGGCTGGATCAGCGTCGGCGCGTCGTTGCGGACGCTGCCCACCGCGGTCGAGACGGGATACGCCGCAAGCGCCGCCTCCGGGCACGGGCGCAGGAGCGCCTGCACCTGGTCGGCGGCGGTTGCCCCGTTGAGCCACGCCCACCAATCCCCCGGCGCCAGGATCACCGGCATGCGGTCGTGCAGCGGGCGCATCGCGGCGTTGGCCTCGGTGGTGACGATGGTGAAGGTGTCGATCGCTTCGCCATCGCTCGGGCGCGTCCAGCGCTCCCACAGCCCGGCCAGCGCGAAAAACTCGCCCCCGACCGGATGGATGTAGAACGGCTGCTTGCCGCCGCCCTGCCGGTCACCGAGCGGCTGCCACTCGTAGAAGCCGTTGGCCGGCACGAGGCAGCGCCGGCGGCGGAACGCCGCCCGGAACGAGGGTTTCTCGGCGACCGACTCGCCGCGCGCGTTGATGAGCTTCGTGGCGATCGTCTCGTCCTTCGCCCACGACGGCACGAGGCCCCAGCGCAGGCGGTGGATCACCCGCTCGCCGGTGGGCCGCTGGCGCACCACGGGCAGCCACTGCATCGGCGCCGCGTTCCAGCGCGGCTCGAACTCGAACCCCTCGGGCGCGGCCTCGAAGGTCTCGCGCAGACGCGAGACCGGACCGTAGAGCGCATAGCGTCCGCACATGGCGTCCTCCTCCTGCCCCGGCGGTCGATCGCCGCCCCAAACCGGCCGCGTTGGGCGAAAATAAGCTAGATTTTTTTACAGTTAAATCATGCGCGTGAGAGTCATCGAACTGATGGTGGCCGGGGTGCGGCGCCCGCGCGAGGCGTGCCTGGCCGACCCCGGCATCACCGGCACCCTGAGCATAGGCGACATCCCGATCGGGACCGCCGAGAAGCGGCCGCTGCACGCGGCACAACTGTGGGAACGCTGGGGGACCTCGGCCAGGCGCGGCTTGCTGCCGCCGCTGTTCGACGTCCAGGTGCTGCGGATCACCCCACGCGGGCTGCTGCTGCGCGGCTTCCAGGTCAGCACGCGGAACGGGCCGGGCACGGCCCAGCACGCGCAGGAATGGTGGGCCGTGCCGATCGACAAGGCGGGCGCGGCTTAGCGTACGATTTTTTCCGTTTTCCGAGCCGCAGGCTCAGTGCAGCGTCCCGCTGGCACCGCCCTCGCCTTCCTTCACCGGCAGCAGATCCGTGAACCGCCCCTCGACCTCGGTGTAATGCCGGAACTCGGGCACGCCGATCGTGCGCTTCTTCTTGCTGATGCCCTTGGGCCTGACCGGCACCTGGGCGACCCACACGCCGTGGCGCGTCTCGAGCGACAGGCTCACCACGTCGATCCGCCAGCTCGCCGGGCAGTCGGCGAGCGAGCCGTACTCGTCGAGGATCTCCTCGTAGCGGGCGACCTTGTCGGCGCGCAGGCTGTAGGCCTCCATCAGCAGGAAAACGAAGTCGGCGTCGAGCTGCTCGGCGAAGAGCTTCAGCGAGCGCGCGACAGCGTCTTTCTCGGCCGGCGAGTTCATCGAGAGCGGCGCCGGAATCGTCGCCCCGGTGGTGAAGTTGCCGACGAAGGCCATCGGCGCGAGCGCCTCGCCCTTCTCGAGGAACTCGCGCGCCTTGTCGATCAGCGGCGCGATCGCCGCCCGGTAGCGTTCGGGAAGCTGGCTCATGTCGGGATCCTCGCCGGGCTCAGCGCTCGCGGCGCATCTTCACCGCCGCCTCGTACTCGCGATCGAGCCCGGTGCCGGCGTCGCCCTTGGGGTCGAACATCCGGAACCCCACGTGCATGTACGCCAGGAGCGCCAGGCCGGAGAACTCGCCCTCGAGGTTCTGCAGCGTGTAGCGCACCGCCGGCTTGTTGATCTCGAGCCCGTTGCGGCCGAGGAGCGCGATTTCCATCACGATCTGCCCGACCTTCGCCTGGTCAAGCTTGGCGAAGCGATCGAGCGCCGCCTGCATGTACATCACCGCGTCCATGCGCAGGCCGCCGTCGACCGCCGCACGCAGCTCGTCCTGTCCGATGCGCGTGAGCGCCTCCTCGGCCATCTCGCCGGCCTGGTGATCGGGAAAGCGCTTGACCACCGCCTTGTACTGCTCGGCCGCCTCCTTGACGTGCGAGGGCCCGAGCGCCTCCAGGCACTGCGCCAGGCCGAGCTGCGCCCCCGGATCCGCCGGTGCCAGGCTCGCCGCCTGGCGGAAGAACGGCAGCGCCTCGGCCGCCCGGCCGGAGCGCATCAGCACCGCCGCCAGGTTGCGCTTGGCGAAGGCGTTCTCCGGCTCGAGCTTGACCGCGTCGCGCAGCGCGTTGGCCGCCTCGTCGGCACGCCCGGTGCGCGCGAACGCTACCCCGAGCGCGATGAACGCGTTCGCGTGCGTTGGGTCGAGCTCGACCGCCCGCTGCAGCGGGGCGACCGCCTCTGCCGGCCGCCCCGCTGCAGCGGGGCGACCGCCTCTGCCGGCCGCCCCAGCTCGGACAGGCACAACCCGTGGCTGTAGGCGAGCTCGGCGTCGTCCAGCATGCCGTCGAGCGCCTCGAGCACCGGCAGCGCATCCTCCAGGAAGCCGTTTTGCAACAGCCCCAGCACGTAGTCCTTGGGCTCGACCCCACGCTCGGGGACTGCGACTACGCGCACGAATGCATCGTCGACCGCCACCACGGCCTGCCAGCCGCGCGCCGCGTAGTCGAGCGCGTAGCGCCCGATCACCGCCTGTTCGAACTCGGGCGTTCCGCGCTGCGGCAGGCCCGCCAGGTCGAGGTCGTCGAGCGGGAGCTGGAAAATTTCTGGGGCTTGGCGGGTGGTCATCGAGGCGTTCAGGTGTGGAGTGCGGCGTGGATTGTCGCATCCATGGGGCGACTGAGGCGCGCTGGAGGTTCAGGAAAGCCGCTGGATGTCTCGTTGCTCAGCCTGCTGCAGACCGGGGTTTTAGGCGGTTCTGCAGCGGTTGCGCTTGGGATCGCTGGAGCGATTCAGCCGCCGATGGGGGGGGTTAGTTTACGGCCCCCTTGGGGGGGCCTGTTCAATGGGGAGGGGGGCCGGCTTTGCCGGGGGAACCCCGAAGGGGTGCCCCTTGCCGGGCTGGGTTGACAATGAGTTACCCACAGCAAAAGGCGTCTCAGAAACGTTAAAGATTTTATAAGTTAAGAAACGCGCGCGCGCGTTACGCTTGTGGATTTCGACCTGAAAGCCGCGCCATTACTGGGTTTTGGATTTTCAGGTGTGGGTGATCTAACGAGTAGTGTGTGGGTGATCTAACGAGTCCATCCACAGGAAAACGTGGGTGATATAACGACCCCGTCCACATCCATGATGTGAAAGCACGAATCCCCCTCAGTGACGGGACCGCACGAGAAAAGTGAGTTTTTGGAGGCTTCTCGTATCACCATGGCGATCCCAGTGGCAACAACCACAGCAGCAGATGACCTGAGTGTGGGTGATATAACGAGTTCAACCTTGGGAACCAACCGACAAGCGTGGGTGAAAACACGAGGCTGCGGAAATTTTTCAGCATCGCTCCAGAGCTTAGCTTTGTAGGTGCTAAGCGGCGCTTGGTTTGAGCTAGGGCTCGTGGTGGTCTGGAAAGCGCCCGGAAGACTGTCCCACAAGAACCGAGCAGATAGTGAGCGTGGAGTCACCAAGCGCCGGCTACTGCTTGCTCTTCCCTGGCTTGGGCGGTACTCGCTTCGGGTTTCGAGTGTAGGAATGCACCGCGTCAGCCTTGTTGCCCTTGGTCAGCCCGGCAATTAGCCGCTGCGGGTTGCGGACGTAGAACGTCACCTTGTCGGCGGCGTCCAGCGTCATCCGATACTCGGGCAGGGTGTGCGCCTCGATGATTTCGCGGACCATGCGGCGGAACTCGCGCAAGGAGCCCTTGCTGCCGGCCTTCTCTTGCAGCAACTCGAGACCGATACTCCACAGGGTTTGATGACCGCAATGCTTGCGCGCCAGCTCGTACAGACGCCGCTCCAGCGGCCGGCGAAGCCTGAAATAGTCCGGGTGGATGGTCAGTACTTCATGCGCCTGAACGGCGTTGAAAAGCCACTTTGACAAGGTGACTTCGACGGCAATCATGCGTTCGTCGTCGGGTGCCCGCTCGATGATCATCCAAGAGTCGATGATGCCGAACCCTTCCTTGACGCGCTGTCCCCCCGTCCGAATGTCCGTCTTGATTGTGGTCCCGCGCAAGCGCTCTAGGGCGTTCTCGAGGCGCTGATACTCGGCGCCGCCGGTAGGCTTGTTGGTCGATACAAGGTAATCGTGAACCGTAAACCGCACTGTCCGGTTCTTCGCGTCGTCACGGCCTCGATTCAGTCCCTCGGTCATCTGGCTGACAACGTAAATCAAAACGTCCTTGTCGAACTGCGTCGCTCGGCCCTTGATCGAAGGATAGACCTCGACGCTGCGGTTTCCGTCCTTGCTCTCCCATGTCCACGTCGACAAGTCTGTCTTGGTGGAAAGCGTGAAGATCGGCGCTTCCATGCTCGCGCCGTCATCCTTCATCGCATAGTCAAACAGGTCGGCAAGGAAGAAATCGCGGTCTGTGTGCCGAAGTGGCAGCAACGCCGGGCGCTCGCGCTTGACCGGCGCCGGCAACTTGGCCGACGTGGTGTCCTGAGCAGGTTCCGGCTGGGCGCCGGCTGCGAGGTCTAGAACGCCTTGCGTCTCGGCATGTGGGGGCTGCTGACGACCCTTTCGGGCTTTGGCAGTGCTCTCCATTCGGACTCTCCTGGGTTTCCTGAGAGACAAAGGGCGCCCCCTCCTTGAAGAAAACAGGGTCACCACAGTTATTACAGAAAACATTAAATACGTTTTTACGTATTTCCGTATTTCTGCACAAGAAGCTCACGTACCTCATCCGCGATCTTCGTTCCTCGTATTGCACATTGAGACTTGATCGCTCGATGCAAACTCATCGGAACGTCTATGGTGAGCCGCTTCATCGGCTCAGGCCCCTCAGCCGGAGCACGGCTTTCCACCCACGCATCAGCAGCGGCCGGCGCCGGCTTGCTAGTCGGCTTGGCGCCAATGGATACCTTCTTCGTGCTCATCGTGCGAACTCCATCAGTTCGGCCGCTACGGCTTCGATCTCACTCGCTGCCGACCCATTCTGATCAATCTCATGTACTGCTAATCCCTGAGCCGCCGCTTCAGCGAAAACAACCCGCTGCGTGACACTAGATGCCAACACTTGGAAGGGATACGCCGCGAGGGCTTCACGCACGTCACGACCAATTGCCGTATTTGCGATTTTACGATTAACCACAAAAGCGGCTTTCAGGATTTCTTTGTAGACACGTGCTTCCTCGATCAGCTTCACAACCTCCTCAGCAGCCCAAATGTCGTAGGGGGAGGGCTGTACGGGTATCAGGACCACATCTGCAGCCATGATCGCGGATCGAGCCAAGTCGGTGACTCGCGGCGGACCATCGATAACGATGTGATCGTACCCTTGCCCGATCTGTCCGATTTCCTTGTGCACGGTCGCCCTCGGTAACCCCACTACGGAAAAGATCGGTTCAGCCTGTCGAGCTGCAGCCCAATCCAACGCGCTGCCCTGGGGGTCTGCATCGATCAGCAACACCCGGGCCCCAGTGCGTGAGAGGCTGGCAGCCAAGTTCACGCTGAGGGTAGTCTTGCC
Source organism: Zoogloea sp. (assembly GCA_023150095.1). Taxonomy (GTDB): domain Bacteria; phylum Pseudomonadota; class Gammaproteobacteria; order Burkholderiales; family Rhodocyclaceae; genus Zoogloea. The sequence continues at coordinate 30,672 of JAKLLO010000023.1, forward strand.
TACCCCACCTTTCTGGTTCAGAAGTCCAATGATCATGTTTTCATCTTTCCTACATTAGCGTAAATACGATTTTACGACGAAGCGCAAAACATTAAAACAGGAAAACATCGGAACTCGTTCAGAAGGCTGCTGCACGGCGTCAGGCACCGGATGCACTTGCCGACGACTGCAGGGCTGCATAGAGCGCGGTCTTGCTAACCTTGATCCGTCCGGCAGCCTCGCGGACATTCAACCCGCTGGCGATCAGCTCTCGCGCTCGCTGCAACCTGTCGTTGGTCACAACCCGCTTTCGCCCGCCTTTGCGCCCGCGGGCGGCGGCAGCGGCTAACCCGGCTTTGGTTCGCTCGCTGATCAAGTCGCGTTCGAACTGGCCTAGCGCGCCGAACACATGGAAGATGAGTCGGCCGCCCGAGGTCGTGGTGTCGATGGCTTCGGTCAGCGAGCGGAAGCCAACACCCCGCGCTTCCAATCCGGCGATCGTTTCAATCAGGTGCGGCAGAGAACGACCGAGCCGATCTAGTCGCCAGACAGCTAGCACGTCGCCTTCACGCAGGTACGCCAGCGCCTCAGCCAAGCCAGGACGGTCCGCCTTCGCGCCGGAAACCGTATCCTCAAAAATCCGCTCGCATCCTGCCGTACGCAGCGCGTCCGTCTGCAGGGCGGTGTCTTGCTCCGCGGTCGATACCCGTGCGTAGCCGATCAGAGCCATGATTGCCCACCTTTTGTCCGTAATCTCGTCCGCCTATCTTATTGTCCGCAAACCCATTGATCAATTATCTTTCCGGACATCCTCGCGCTTGTCCGGCTAATGATCCTTTGACGGACATCGCTGGAGAGGTGAAGAAGGAGTATCCTTTAGTATTACTTCGTACTTAGAAGGAATAATCATGGCCACCTCGCTCAAGATCGACGACGCATTGAAAGGCCGCGTCCAGCACTTGGCCAGTCAGCGCCGCCGCTCGGCACACTGGATCATGCTCGAAGCGATCCAGCAGTACGTCGAACGTGAGGAAGCACGGGAACGCTTCAAACAGGAAGCCTTGGCATCGTGGGTGGCCTATCAAGAAACCGGCCAGCACCTGACAGGGCCGGAAGTTCGCACCTGGTTGAACACCTGGGGCACCGAAGACGAGAAGGCGGTGCCTGAGTGCCACACGTAATCGTCACCGCAGGCGCGGCGGAAGGCTTGGAACGATGCCGCCAGTTCTTGGCCACCAAAGCACCGGAAGCTGCCCGACGGGCAGGCCAGGCGATCGAGCGACAACTACGACTGCTGGAAACAGCCCCCGACATTGGCCGCCCCTTCCCGGAAATGCCCGAACTGCGCGAGTTAGTGATTGCCTTCGGAGACTCCGGCTATGTCGCACTGTATCGGCATGAGCCGACAGCTGATGCGGTGTATGTCTTGGCATTCCGTCATCAGAAAGAGGTCGGGTACTAGCTCTCCAGGAATCACAGGCTGGCTTCAGCGTCTGCGCGGACGCCTTCCAACACCGATGGGGTCGGGCTACAGCCCGACCCTATTTACCTTTTCGTACGAGCGACAATGTCAGAAGAACAACGCCGGCAACTCCAGCAGCAGCTCTGGAACATCGCCAACGCCCTCCGGGGGAAGATGAACGCCGACGAGTTCCGGGACTACATCCTGGGGTTCATCTTCTACAAATACCTTTCCGAGAAGATCGCCAGGTTCGGGGACGAAGTTCTCGAGGCGGACAAACTGAAGTTCACGGACCTCGACGAGGCGACCGAGGAAGGTCTTGCCATGGTCGAGGCCGTCCGCGAAGCGGCCGTGCAGGAGCTCGGGTACTTCCTGAAGCCGTCGGAGCTCTTCCATTCGCTCGCCCAGCGCGGAACCAACCGGCTCGATGCCGGCGGGAATGGCGAGAGCTTCAATTTCATCCTCGGCGACCTCGCCAGGATCCTGAAGAACATCGAACAGAGCACCCTCGGCACCGACAGCGCCGACGACTTCAGCAACCTGTTCGAGGACCTCGACCTCACCTCCTCGAAGCTCGGTGCCACCGAGAAGGCCAAGAACGACCTGGTCGCGAAGGTCCTCTCCCACCTCGACAAGATCGACTTCAACCTCTCCGACACGAACGCCGACGTGCTCGGCGACGCCTACGAGTACCTGATCGGCGAATTCGCCGCCGGCGCCGGGAAGAAGGCCGGTGAGTTCTACACCCCGCAACCCGTGTCCACCCTGCTCGCGAAGCTCGTGACGATCGGGAGGACGAAGCTGAAAAGCGCGTACGACCCGACGTGCGGCAGCGGATCGTTGCTGCTGCGCGTGAAACGTGAAGCCCACGGCGTCGACAAGATCTACGGCCAGGAACTGAACCGCACCACGTACAACCTAGCGCGGATGAACATGATCCTCCACGGGGTCCACTACAGCGACTTCGACATCAGGCAGGAGGACACCCTGGAACACCCGCAGCACCTCGGGCTCCAGTTCCAGGCGATCGTCGCCAATCCCCCGTTCTCGGCCCATTGGAGCGCGAGCCCGCTCTTCATGAACGACGACCGGTTCAGCCAGTATGGGAGGCTCGCGCCGGCTAAGAAGGCGGATTTCGCCTTCGTTCAGCACATGCTGTCGCACTTGGCGGAAGACGGCACCATGGCTGTCGTTCTCCCCCACGGCGTGCTTTTCCGCGGCGCGGCCGAGGGCGTGATCCGTCGCTACCTGGTGGAGAAGCTGAACTGCCTCGACGCGGTTATCGGCCTGCCGGCGAACATCTTCTACGGCACGGGCATCCCGACGTGCGTCCTCGTCTTCAAGCGCTGCCGGAAGAACCCCGACGACGTCCTCTTCATCGACGCGAGCCAGCACTTCGACAAGGTGAAGACGCAGAACGTCATGCGTCCCGAGCACATCAAGAAGATCGTCGCGGCTTACAAGTGTCGGCGCGCGTCTAAAACTACCCAGCGGTGCGCGTTGAATTTTACCCAGGCACTTTAGTTGCCCGTCATGCAGCAACTGCTTTTCAGTTTAGTCGAGTTACCGTTCGTGAGTGTGCGCAGAGAAGCCCGCGAAGGGCGTAGCCCGAAGCGGGCTTCTCTGCGCGGGCGCCGGGATCAGAACGGCTCGTCCTCGGTGAGGGGGCCGCGCTTGCGCTGCTCGCGGTCCTTGATCCGCGACCGCGCGCTGGCCGAGCTCTGACGGAAGCGATAGGACTCGTTCCCGGTCTCGACGATATGGCAGTGATGGGTGAGCCGGTCGAGCAGTGCCGTGGTCATCTTTGCGTCGCCGAACACGCTGGCCCATTCACCGAAGCTCAGGTTGGTCGTGATCATCACGCTGGTGTGCTCGTACAGCTTCGAGAGCAGATGGAACAGCAGCGCTCCGCCGCTCTGGCTGAACGGCAGGTAACCCAGCTCATCGAGAATCACCAGGTCCATGCGCAGCAGCGAGAAGGCGAGCTTGCCGGCTTTGCCGGCCGCCTTCTCCTGCTCGAGCAGATTGACCAGATCAACGGTCGAGTAAAACCGCACCCGCTTGCCGTGCTGGGTGATCCCCGACACCCCCAGGGCCGTGGCCAAATGCGACTTGCCTGTGCCGGTGCCACCGATGAAGACGACGTTGTGAGCCTGCGCGGTGAAGTCGAGTGTGGCGAGTTCCTGAATCAACGCCCGCTCCACCTTCGACTGCTCGAAGTCGAACCCGGCCAGATCCCGATGCACCGGGAAGCGGGCCGCCTGCAGTTGATAGCGGATCGAGCGCAGGTGACGGTCGGTATGCTCGGCCTCGAGCAGGTGCTCGAGCAGCCAACCCGAACTCTGACACCCGAGATCACTCGTGGACACCAGCTCCGCCCAGGCGTCGGCCATCCCGTACAGGCGCAGGGCTTTCAGTTCGGCAAGCACATCACGCATGGCTCACCTCCGCACGCAGCCGGTCGTAACGCTGCGGGTCCGCCACCGGTGTTTCGCTCAGGGTCAGTACCGTGTCGACGGTCGGCGTGGCAGGGGCCGACTTCAGGCGATTGAGCACGTTCTCGATGTGCTCGGGGCTGGGGCGGCCCGCTTCGAGCGCCAACTCCACCGCCACGATGACCGCCCCCAGGCCATGCTGAGGCACGGCGGCGAGCACCTTCGCCATGACCCGATCTCCGCCTTCGCGCTTGAGCAGCAGTGCGCGCAGCGTCTGCAGTGGCGCGGGCATGTCGGCGAAGGGTGCGCCGTTCCTGAGCGCACCGGGCTTGCGCTCGATCAGCGGCAGATAGTGCTGCCAGTCGTAGCGCGCTTCGTTGCGCGTGAAGCTGCGCACGTGACGGGCCACGACGGTGTCGTGCGCGACGAGCTCGATCTGCTCGGGATACACCCGGATGCCGACCATCTGCCCCACCAACTCGCACGGCGCCGAATAGCGGCAGCGCTCGAACGTGACCAGGCAGGTGCTCGACACCTTGCCGAGCGTCTCCACGTAGCCGTCGAAGGGCGTGATCATCGGCATCAGGCTGGGCTGCTCCTGCTCGAGCATTTCCGCCAGGCTGAGGTCGTACTCCGGATGCTTGAGCTCATGCCACAGGCTGCGACACTTCGCCAGCAACCACAGGTTCAGCTCGGTGAAGGAACCAAAGCGCGTCTCGGCCGCCTCCTGCCAGATCCGCCGTCGGCTGTCCTGCACGTTCTTCTCGACGACGCCTTTCTCCCAACCGCTGGCGACGTTGCAGAAGTCCGGCTCGAACAGGTAGTGCGAGGCCATCGCCGCAAAGCGTGTATTGACCACCCGCGCCTTGCCTTTCTTCACCCGGTCGACGGCGGTCTTCATGTTGTCGTAGATCCCGCGCCGGGCTACGCCGCCGAGCGCGGCAAACGCCCGCGCGTGCGCATCGAACAGCATCTCGTGGCTCTGCGTCGGATACGCCTGCACGACAAAGGCACGGCTGTAGCACAGCTTCAGGTGCGCCACGAGCACCTTGCGCCACACCCCACCGATGACCAGATGCTCCTCGCTCCAGTCGAACTGGTGCGCCTCTCCCGGCTCGAACTGCAGCGGAACGAAGGCCTTCGCGACCGATGCACCGCCTTCGGCCTTCCAGCGCCGGATGAACTCGGTGACGCGGCTGTAATCGCCGTCGAACCCCTGCACCTGCAACTGCCCAAACAACTTCAGCGCCGTGCGCCGGTCCCGTTGCGGTCGCCGCGCATCGGTCTCCAACATCTTGACCAGCTGCGCCGCGTACGGCGCGATCTTGGTGTCGCCGACCCTGCGCTGGTACTTCGGGTCAACCCCTTCAGGCGCCTTCAGCCACTTGCGGATCGTCTTGCGCGTCAGCCCCGTGCGACGCTCGATCTCCGAGAGCGTGAGCCCCTCCCGGTAGTACAGCCTTCTGACCTTCCCCAGCAGATTCATGGTGATCATCTCCTCGGTTCCCCGCTCCTCGACGGAAGCGGCGGAGGTTAATCACCTGGGTACTTTTCAGCGCGCAGACCCCGCGAAATCTGGGTAGTTTTCAGTGCGCGTCAACATCATCCTGAACGTTGCTAGAGATGATGCAGGGATGCGGTCTCGTTACGACCTGGACGGAACCACGGAACCACCGAGCTGAGGATTCCGCTGAACCGAGCGGGTTCTTCAGGTCTCAGTTGGCAAGTACCCATTCCAGGGCCAGCTTCCCAAGAGCCTTCACGCTGTCGAAGGTCAACTCGATACTCTTTTCCTTCGCTGTTGTCTTGATCCGCTCCCAGACCGCTTTGCTGCGGATGGTGTCCAGCAGTTCATGACCTTGCCAGGTCAGCTCGGGAGAGAGGATCGCGTGTCCGCCGTAGGTCGTGATATCGATGGCAGAGATGAAGCCTGCCTTCCACAGCAGGAGGGCATGCTCGCCTTTTGATGCGCTCTCCGCGGGGTACTCTGCCCCTACGCCATAGGTGAGATTGGTGCGCTCCGATAACGGGGTTGTCTCGATTTCTGTCAGAACTTCGCGGATCACGTCCCAATCACGCTTCATGCTGCCTCCGATGGCGAAATTGTCTCCTGAGGAGACACTACTTTGTCTTCCCTTGGAACTTCTCTTCTGCCCATTCCACCAGCCGCTTCCCGAGCATAACGAGTGTCGGAGACAGCACGACAAGTACTGCGGGAGCAATGATCTCAGTGACGAGTGTTTCTGCCATGTCTGGTCTCAAAGTTTGAAACGAGGCGGATACCGCCTGTGCCTGTAAAACGGTCGATCACTAGGGCCAAAACCCTGTGTGATTTCCCATCTTCAACGATCCTTTCTTCCAGGGGTGCTCCCCTTGGTATTGAGCGCTGCATCCGAGAACCTTCTCAGAAGGTCGGGCGCAAAAAAAGGGAAGACACCTGATCGCTGCCACACCTCAATCCACCTTGCTGCCACGGCGCAGCACGGTGGTGTGGTCGCGACCGCCAAACAGTCGCTGGAGGGGTCGTCTCAGAAAACGGAAAATAAAGCACGTTAAGCCGATGGCATTGGTCGCAGCGGTCTGAACTTACCTGCGCCGATCTTGGCGCTGCTACGCCACAGGTAATCCCCGGTTAGGTTGATGTGCTCCCAGCCCAGCGGCGACAGGTACTTCAACAGGGCGTCATCGACAGCGTGGCCATGCCCAGGCAGGGCGTTCGCCGCCCGCTCCAGATAGACCGTGTTCCATAACACGATGGCCGCCGTCACCAGGTTGAGGCCGCTGGCCCGATAGCGCTGCTGCTCGAAACTGCGGTCGCGGATTTCGCCCAAGCGATTGAAGAACACGGCGCGGGCCAGCGCGTTGCGTGCTTCACCCTTGTTCAGGCCGGCATGCACGCGGCGGCGCAGCTCGACGCTTTGCAGCCAGTCCAGAATGAACAGCGTGCGCTCGATGCGGCCGAGCTCGCGCAGGGCAACGGTTGCCCGCCCACAGGGCGGGGGCGGGGCTTCGCCCCCTACGCTTTGGATCGCCCGACTCGGCTTCGCCTCGCAAATGGGCGTCCCCTGGAGCGTCGGTTCCCCGCCCCGGTGGCAGTCCTGGCTTGGCCAGGCCTGCTAAGACCACGCGCATTCATCCGAGCGCATGCCACATACAGCATGCGCATACAGCATTCAGTGTGCGTCTGGATTACTCCCTGCTGGGCGGTGGCTTGCCGGCTCCTGTCCCGTCTGGGCAATCAGTAGCGTCCCGGTTCTGCTCGGTTGATTAATCTTTGAGCAACCGGGACAACCCTTGCGCAGCAAGCGCCCCGCAGACTTAACCGAGCGACTGTCCACAGATCCTGTGGATAAGCTCTGGCCAGTGTCTCGCGTGCTCAGCGTTCAGTCGGCAGGTGGCGTCAGAAGCACGTGAACCGGCACGCCCAGGGTGCGTGCAAGCCGCTCGATGTTGTCGAGGGCGATGTTCCTTGCCTGGCGTTCGACGTGGGCGATGAAGCTGCGATCCAGTCCGCTCTCGAAGGCGAGCTTTTCTTGTGACCATCCACGCTCGCGTCGGAATCGAACCAGATTCGCAGAGAGTACGGCTCGAGCGGCGGGGAAATCTTGTGGAGTAGGGTGGTCGGGAGACATTTTCCAGAGTCTCCCGGCTTGATGTTTTTAAGTCAGTGGGTTTTGAGTCACAATATAGGGGCGAAAAATATCCAAAACGCCTCGACCGTCCCTCACCGCTCTGGCCCAAACGAGCCTTGATGAGACGGTCGAGGTCCCCAGAACCGTCAAGAATGGAGCGCAGAAATGTCCTTTTTCAGGACCTACAAGAAGTCGGAGTTGAAGAGCGTGCATGGGGCTGAGCCGGGAGAGCAGCGCTGGCCGTTCGTCCAGGTCGGGCTCCCGACGCCCATCTATCTCATGCAGCTCGAAAGGGCCGTCGAGGAGGACGCTACAATCGGCTATGAGATCCTGACCACAGACCTCGCCGAACTGGTCAACTTCTCTGAGGGGCGGTACCCGCTGCTTCGGCTCGTGAGCGTGGATCTCTTGATCAGCATCCCACCTGTGAGCCGGCGCACCTTCCATGCGCTACGGGAGGTCTGGGTCCCACCGGAGGGGGGCGCCTTCCGCTTCATCGTCGATGATCAGGTCACCCTGGACTTCAACCCGCTACAAGACCGATTCGACCCGGACGCGCTTCAGTGCATCTTCCGGGCGCCAGCAGAGTAATCAGCGCGCTCAGCAGGCGGCCACAGGCGCGCAACGTGCACCACGGCCAGCACCCATACCGCGTCCTCGGCAAGTTCATAGACGAGGCGGTAGTTCTCGTGCGGAAAAAGTTCGCGCGTCCCTGCGATGAGGCCCGGTTTCCCGAGCTCCGGATGGGCGGCCAGCCTTTCCGCCGCCTTGCTGAACAGCGTATCCATGCGCGCAGCAGCACCGGGGTTGCGCTCGACGAGGTAGTCCCAGATTGCGAGACGGTCCTGCACGGCCTCGGGCGTCCACTGAACCCTCACAGGCCGCTCTCGGCACGCGCACGCCGAGCGGCGAACTCCGCCTCGACGTCCTCATTCGAGCGCCCACGTCCGGCACGGACCGAGGCGCGTGCTGTATCCACCTTCTGGTGCAAGAACGCCTCGTACTCGCGCGCCTGACGCTGGCGTTCGACGAACTCGCGCATGAGTTCTCGCACGACTTGGGAGGCTGGGCGGTGTGCGGCTTCGGCCTCGGCCATGAATGCGGCCCGCAGCTCGGGCTCGAGCTTCAGGGTAAAAACGGCTTCTTTGGGCATGTCTGGCCTCGCTTCGTTGATACTGGCAATGTACTAACGAAGTATATACGCGAGAGCGTTCACCGCCACAGCCGCTCGAACCGCGCCGGGTTGGTCGCCGTGTAGCGGACGGTGTGCTGGATGTTGCGGTGTCCCAGGTAGTCCTGGATGAGCCGGGTGTCGGCGCCCTGGTCGGCGAGTGCGTAGCCGCAGGCGTGGCGCAGCATGTGGGGGTGCGCCTCGACGGACAGCTCGGCCAGTTCCCCGTAGCGCCGGATCGCCACCCAGGCGGTCCGGCGGTTGAGCGGCGCCCGTCGCTCCGAGACGAAGAACGTGTCGCCCGCCGGCGCGAGACGCGACCGCTCGGTGAGCCAGGCCTTGATGGCCCGCAGCTCGTCGCCCCGAAGCGGGTGCGTGGTCGACAACCCCTTCTTCAGCCGGGCCACGTGTAGCACCCGGCTCTCGAGATCGACCTGGTGCAATTTGAGCGCGCAGGCCTCGGACACCCGCAGCCCGTGACGGAACATCAGGAGGATCAGGCAGCGGTCGCGCAGCTCGGTGCGGCTGCCGCGGGTAGCCGTGATCAGGCGCTCGACCTCGCGGGATGTGAGGTGTTTGCGGTCGTTCATCGTTTTGTCCAATGTTTGGCGAAAAAACGCGGCGCAAAGCCGCGCCGTTACTGGGGGTGGGGTCTGGACATTAGACAAAATGGTTCATTTTGTCCAATCACGCCGTGCCATGCCCCTAATCGACCTCGTCGCCAGCCCACTCATGGCAGACAGCAGGCGGCCACAAGCTGCCGGTGAACGTTACATTTCACTTGCAGGCCGCTGGCGTTCGTCTATGTTGAAACAATCGCATGACAGGTAACTCTTGTCGACCAAGAGCTGCCCGTCGCTGTTTCATCTCATCTTTTCAAATTAGACACTTGGCGATCCGCTGAAGTGACCGTAACGCCCTCTGCTGGTTTCACCGCCGGTTTATGTATGGGCCGCGCTCTAACCTGAATTGCAACACCCTCATTTGGTAGGGGTGTACCGACGGGAAATTATTACAGCCAGTTGAACATGGACGAACGCAACGTAATTCATCGGTGCCGGAACCAGCCTCCTCCGTTCTGTTGCTGGCAGGTGCTGCAGCTCCCGGTGTCGTTATGTATCGCCGACGGCTTGGGTAAATAGTACTGCCGCGCCAGCGAGCGCGGCCACCCTTGCAGTCAAGCGGTCCGCCAAAAGGCTGGTGCCTTTCGCCGTCCGCTTACTTCCACGTTGGGTGTCACACACAGGGGAGGTGATTCATGACTGAAGAGCAATTCCGCAGCGTACTTTCGGAATATCGAGAGGAAATCAGGTTGCAAATTGCACAGCATGCCAAGCTGCGCGGCGTGGATGGAACGTTGTACAACTCTATTACCGGGGTCGTTCTCCTATGTACCGCTCTTTTGTCCACGTTGCCAGGCGCGGAAGCCG
>JAKLLO010000024.1 GCA_023150095.1 Zoogloea sp.
ACGCGGTCGACGATCCACTTCAGGACGCGCATGTTCTCGCCGAAGCCCGGCCACATGAACTCACCCTTCTCGTTCATGCGGAACCAGTTGACGCAGAAGATGCCCGGGGCCTGATCCACCGCGTGACCCATCTTCAGCCAGTGGTTGAAGTAGTCACCCATGTGGTAGCCGCAGAACGGCAGCATGGCGAACGGATCGCGACGGACCACGCCCTGGGCGCCGAAGGCGGCAGCGGTGGTTTCGGAGCCGAGGGTGGCCGCCATGTAGACGCCGTAGTTCCAGTTGAAGGCCTGGTACACCAGCGGCACGGTGGTGGCACGACGGCCGCCGAAGATGAAGGCGGAGATCGGCACGCCGGCGGGATCTTCCCAGGCCGGGTCGATGGACGGGCACTGGCTGGCCGGGGCGGTGAAGCGGGAGTTCGGGTGCGCAGCCTTGCGGCCGGTTTCCTTGGCCAGCTCCGGGGTCCAGTCCTTGCCTTGCCAGTCGATCAGGTGAGCCGGGGCTTCCTTGGTCAGGCCTTCCCACCACACGTCGCCATCGTCGGTCAGCGCGACGTTGGTGAAGATGATGTTTTCCTTGAGGGTGGCCAGGGCGTTGTAGTTGGTCTTCTCGGAGGTGCCGGGGGCGACGCCGAAGAAGCCCGCTTCCGGGTTGATCGCGTAGAAGCGGGTGGTGCCGTCGGCTTCCTTGCGCGGCTTGATCCAGGCGATGTCGTCGCCAACGGTGGAGATCTTCCAGCCGTTGAAGGACTTCGGCGGGATCAGCATCGCGAAGTTGGTCTTGCCGCAGGCGGACGGGAAGGCGGCGGCGACGTAGGTCTTCTCGCCGGTGGGGCTTTCCACGCCGAGGATCAGCATGTGTTCGGCCAGCCAGCCTTCGTCACGGGCCATGTTGGAGGCGATGCGCAGGGCGAAGCACTTCTTGCCCAGCAGCGCGTTGCCGCCGTAACCGGAACCGTAAGACCAGATCTCGCGGGTTTCGGGGTAGTGAACGATGTACTTGGTGGTCGGGTTGCACGGCCAGGACGAATCCTTCTCGCCGTGGCCCAGCGGGGCGCCGACGGTGTGGATGCACGGCACGAACTCGCCATCGGCACCCAGCACGTCATAGACGGCCTTGCCCATGCGGGTCATGGTGCGCATGTTGGTGACCACGTACGGGCTGTCGGAGATCTCGACGCCGATGTGGGCGATCGGGGAGCCGAGCGGACCCATGGAGAACGGGATCACGTACATGGTGCGACCGTGCATGCAGCCCGTGAACAGTTCGTTCAGGGTCTTGCGCATCTTGGCCGGGTCTTCCCAGTTGTTGGTCGGGCCGGCGTCGTCCTTGTTGGCCGAGCAGATGTAGGTGCGGTCTTCGACACGCGCCACATCGGAAGGGTCGGAACAGGCGAGGTAGGAGTTCTTGCGCTTTTCCGGGTTCAGCTTGATCAGCATCCCGGCTTCGACCATTTCGGCGCAGAGGCGGTCGTATTCTTCTTCGGAGCCGTCACACCAGACGACGCGGTCGGGCTGGGTGAGGGTGGCGATCTCGGCGACCCACTGCTTCAGTTTTTGGTTTTTGACGTAGTCGGGCGCGGCGGCGATGGCGGCTTCGGCAATGCTTTGAGACATCTGACGATTCTCCAGGACGTTACGGATTGCGTTGTTTCATGTGCCGGCTCGGGAGTCCGCCGGCTGGGCGATCGCGTCTTTTGGCCACCAGGGCACGGCGCGTATTATTGGCTTGATCGGGTTTGACCTGAGGGGGGTCAATCAGGAAATACCCTAAAGAAGCTAGCCTATAATTATGCCACGGTTCGCCGGGCGACGTAATTCGCACGTCACGCCCGATGCTGTGGATGTCACGAATAGCCTCAACGAGTTCGTGCTCTCATCATGGGCACGCGAACCCATAAACACACCACTGGAGAGACAACAGCATGGATGAACGCATTCGTCAGGCCGCCCTGGAATACCACCGCCTTCCCCGTCCGGGCAAGATTTCGATCGCCCCCACCAAGGCCCTGACCAACCAGCAGGATCTCTCGCTGGCCTACTCTCCGGGCGTGGCCGCCGCCTGCGACGCCATCGTCGAAGACCCGGCCGAGGCCGCCAACCTGACCTCCCGCAGCAACCTGATCGGCGTGGTCACCAACGGCACCGCGGTGCTGGGCCTCGGCAACATCGGGCCACTGGCTGCCAAGCCGGTGATGGAAGGCAAGGGCGTGCTGTTCAAGAAGTTCGCCGGCATCGACGTGTTCGACCTGGAGATCGACGAACCCGACGCCGACAAGCTGATCGACATGATCGCCGCGCTGGAGCCGACCTTCGGCGGCATCAACCTTGAAGACATCAAGGCGCCGGAGTGCTTCTACATCGAGAGCAAGCTGCGCGAGCGGATGAAGATCCCGGTCTTCCACGACGACCAGCACGGCACCGCCATCGTGGTGGGCGCGGCGCTGCTCAACGGCCTGCACCTGCTGGGCAAGGATCTCTCCAAGGTCAAGCTGGTCACCTCCGGCGCGGGCGCCGCGGCGCTGGCCTGCCTGGATCTGCTGGTGATGCTGGGCGTGCCGGTCTCCAACATCTGGGTGACCGACATCGAAGGCGTGGTCTTTGAAGGCCGCACCAAGCTGATGGACCCGATCAAGGCGCGCTACGCCAAGGTGACCGACGCCCGCACCCTGGGCGAGGTGATCGAAGGCGCGGACGTGTTCCTGGGCCTGTCGGCCGGCGGCGTGCTGAAGCCCGAGATGGTCGCCAAGATGGCCGCCAACCCGCTGATCATGGCGCTCGCCAACCCGACGCCGGAAATCCTGCCCGAAGAAGTGAAGAAGGTGCGCAGCGACGCGCTGATGGCCACCGGCCGTTCGGACTACCCGAACCAGGTGAACAACGTGCTGTGCTTCCCGTTCATCTTCCGGGGCGCGCTCGACGTGGGCGCCACCACCATCACCGACCAGATGAAGCTCGCCGCCGTCAAGGCGATCGCCGAGCTGGCCCGCGCCGAAGCCTCCGACATCGTGGCCGCCGCCTACGGCGAGAACGTCTCGGGCTTTGGCCCCGAGTACATCATTCCGAAGCCCTTCGATCCGCGCCTGATCGTCAAGATCGCGCCTGAGGTTGCCCGTGCGGCGATGGAGTCCGGCGTGGCGACCCGCCCGATCGCCGACTTCGACGCTTACCGCCAGCAGCTCAACAACTTCGTGTGGCAGTCGGGCCTGGTGATGAAGCCGGTGTTCCAGGCCGCCAAGCGTTCGCCCAAGCGGATCATCTTCTCGGAAGGCGAATCCGAGCGCGTGATGCGTGCGGTGCAGACCGTGGTGGACGAAGGCCTGTGCCGCCCGATCCTGATCGGCCGTCCGGACGTGGTGATCGAGAACATCGACCGCTTTGGCCTGCGCCTGCGCCCCGAGCTGGATTTCGAGCTGGTCAACCCCGAGACCGATCCGCGCTACGACCAGCTGTGGTCGCACTACCACTCGCTGATGGAGCGCAAGGGCGTGTCGGTGGATTACGCCAAGCGCGAAGTGCGCCGCCGTCCCACGCTGCTCGGTTCGCTGCTCCTCAAGTTCGGCTACGCCGACGGGATGATCTGCGGCACCTACGGCATGCACGGCCTGCACCTCAAGTTCATCGAGACGGTGCTGGGCCGCCAGAAGGGCGTGCGCAACTTCTACACCATGAACCTGCTGGCGCTGCCGGGCCGCACGGTGTTCCTGTGCGACACCTATGTGAACTACGACCCGACGCCCGAGCAGGTGGTCGAGATGACCCGCCTGGCCGCCGACGAAGTGCGCCGCTTCGGCATCCAGCCGCGCATCGCGCTGCTGTCGCACTCCAGCTTCGGCACCGACAACTCGCCCACCGCCGAGAAGATGCGCAAGGCGCTGGTGATGCTCCACGCCGAGCACGGCGATCTGCAGGTCGAAGGCGAGATGCACGGTGACGCGGCGCTGGATTCGGCGATCCGCCAGCAGATCTTCCCCAACGCCAAGATGAAGGAAGACGCCAACCTGCTGATCTTCCCGACTCTCGACGCGGCCAACATCGCCTTCAACCTGCTCAAGACGGCGGCGGGCGAAGGCATGACCATCGGCCCGATCCTGCTCGGCTCGGCCAAGCCGGTGCACATCCTCACCCCGACCGCCACCGTGCGGCGGATCGTCAACATGACGGCGCTCACCGTCGTCGAAGCGGGTCGCTGATCCGCAACACCGGCTCAGTTCCGGCCGCCGCGTGCCGTTAAGCTTCACAGCAATCGGGTGGAGGGTGACGGCATGACGGACGGCAGGGCTGCGCTGGTGCTCACCGGCGGTGGCGCGCGGGCGGCCTATCAGGTCGGCGCGCTGATCGCCATCCGCGACGTGTGGGGCAAGCGCGCGGAGAATCCCTTTCCGATCATCTGCGGCACCTCGGCGGGCGCGGTGAATGCCGTCGCGCTGGCGGTGTTCTCGGCCAACTTCAACGAGGCGGTGAAGAAGCTCGCCTTCATCTGGCGCAACTTCCGCGTCCATCACGTCTATCGGGCCGACACCCTGGCGATCGCCGAATCGGTGACCCGCTGGGGCTCGGCGATGTTCCTCGGCTGGCTGTTCCGCCAGTCGCCGCGATCCCTGCTCGACAACCAGCCCCTGCGCGAACTCCTCGAAGCGCAGCTCGATTTTGGCGCCATCGGCCGTGCCATCGCCGACGGTCACCTGCAGGCGGTGACCGTGACGGCCTCCGGCTACACCTCGGGCGAGAGCCTGTCGTTCTTTCAGGGGCGCGAGGATCTGCAACCCTGGCGGCGCGCCCAGCGCGTCGGCGTGCGCAGCGACATCAAGGTCGAGCATCTGCTCGCCTCCAGCGCGATCCCCTTCGTGTTTCCGGCGGTGCGGATCAACCGCGAGTACTTCGGCGATGGCTCGATGCGCCAGACGGCGCCGATCAGCCCGGTGATCCACCTGGGCGCCGACCGCATCCTGGTGATCGCCGGCGGTCGGCGTTCGGAAGAGGCGAGGCAACGGACGGACCTGTATCCGTCGCCGGCGCAGGTGGCCGGGCATGCCCTGTCGAGCATCTTCCTGGATGGCCTGTCGATGGATCTGGAGCGGCTGGAGCGCATCAACGGCACTGTCGGCGCCCTGACGCCGGCGCAGCGCGAGGCGGCCGGGATCGCCCTGCGGCCCATCGAAACCTTTGTGATTGCGCCATCGCAGCGACTCGATTATCTTGCCGCCCGCCATCGCAATGCGCTTCCGCGGGCCTTGCGGCTGGTTTTGGGCGGGATTGGTGCAACGCGAAAGAACGGCTCGGTGTTACTCTCTTACCTTTTGTTCGAGCGCGGGTATACCCGCGCCCTGATGGAGCTGGGTTACCGGGATGCGATGAGCCGGCGCGCCGAGCTCGCCCGCTTCCTGAGGGTGCCCGAGCAATGAAGGCTTTCGGCGCTCGAGTTTGATCCGGGGCCCCCGTCGGTTACAAAAAAAGATTCACAAAAAACTTCAAAAATTTAGAATAAGCCATTATTTTGAATAGAAGTCTGCCGTTAACGGCTTGTCGCCCAAAATGAGGCGTAGCCCGCGGCAGCTTTTCGTCATCGGGTGATGACGAAGCGTACATGCGAGCTTCATCGCGTCGATTTTGTTTGCAGCGGAGGCGTACCTCCGCTGTCGTTTAGATTTGGTTTGGAAACGATGAAAATCCGTAATTCCCTGCTTGCCCTGCTGAGTGTTTTTGCGCTTGGTTCGGGGGTGTCGGTCGATGCTCTTGCTGCCGCGCAGCACGCGTCCGCCAAGAAGGTCGCCGCGCCGGCCAAGTCCGTCGCCAAGGTCGCCAAGGTCGAAAAATCCGCAAAGGGTCGCAAGATGGCTGCGGCTGCGCCGGTCCGGACCAGCGCCAAGTCCGTCGCCCGGCGCGATCACGCCCACGCCCGCGTCGCCGCTGCGCCGGTGGTCCAGCGTGCCAACTTTGCCCCGGCTGCGGCCGAGATTGACCAGGAAGGCAACCCGCTGCTTCATTCGGCGGCCTTCATGATCGCCGACCAGGCCACTGGCAACGTGCTGCTCGAGAAGAACTCCGACGCCGTGCTGCCGATCGCCTCGATCACCAAGCTGATGACCGCCATGGTCGTGCTGGATGCGCGCCTCAATCTGGGCGAGATCCTCACCATCGGCCAGGAAGACGTGGACACCCTGCGCGGCAGCAGCTCCCACGTGCCCGTTGGCACCGAACTCGCCCGCGAAGACATGCTGCGCCTGGCGCTGATGTCGTCCGAGAACCGCGCCGCGTCGTCCCTGGCCCGTCACTACCCGGGCGGCCTGCCGGCCTTCGTGGCGGCCATGAACCGCAAGGCCGCGTCGCTGGGCCTGCGCGAGACCCGCTTCTCCGACAGCACCGGCCTCAACTCGGCCAACGTGTCGAGCGCCCGCGATCTGGTCAAGATGGTGTCCGCCGCGTCGCGCTATCCGTTGATCCGTGAGTTCTCCACCACCGCCAACTACGTGGTGTCGCTCAACGGCCGTCAGCGCCAGTTCAACAACACCAACGCGCTGGTGAGCAGCCCCGACTGGCAGATCGGCGTCTCCAAGACCGGCTTCATCAACGAATCCGGCAAGTGCCTGGTGATGCAGGCCTGGCTGCTCAACAAGCCCATGATCATCGTGCTGCTGGACTCCTTCGGCCGCTTCACCCGCGTGGCGGATGCCCAGCGGGTCAAGCGCTGGCTCGAGAGCGCGGCCGTGCAGCAGAAAGTGGCGGCCAACGGCCGTGGCCCGTCGACCTGATCGGGTTATCGCTTCAAGCAAAACGGGCGCCGATGGCGCCCGTTTTGTTTTGCCTGAGCAACTGATTACGAATCAGCGGTTCGGCGGCACGTAGCCCAGCGCGCGGCTGATCTCGTCGGCGGTTTCGCGGATCAGCGGGGCGCGATCCGGATCAAAGCGCTCGGACGGCGTGGACAGGGACAGCCCGGCGATCAGCTCGCCGCTGTCGTCGCGGATGCCGGCGGCGATGCAGCGCACGCCGGTTTCCACTTCGTCCATGTCGAAGGCCACGCCGTGACGGCGCACCTTGTCGAGCTCCTTCTCGAGGCCCTGCAGGGTGGTGATGGAGGTGGCGGTGGACGACGGCAGGCCGGTGCGCTTGGCGTATTCCTTGACCTTCTGGGCGCCGTCCTCGACCAGGAACAGCTTGCCGGTGGCGGTGGTGTGCAGCGGCGCGCGCGCGCCGACGATGTGCACCACCCGCACGGCTGACTTGCCGCTGGAGGTTCGTTCGATGTAGACGATCTCGTCGCCGGCGCGGATGCCCAGGTTGACGCTCTCGCCGGTGGCGGCGTGGAGCTTGAGCATCGCCGACATGGCGGTCTCGCGCAGGGAGATGCGGGATTTGACCAGGCTGCCCAGTTCGAGCAGGCGGATGCCGAGGCGATAGACGCCGGCGTCGCTGCGTTCGACAAAGCCACTGCTGGTCATCGCGCCGAGGATGCGGTGAGCGGTGGACGAGTGCAGGCCGGTTTCGAGGGCGAGCTGTTTGAGCGGCACCGGATCAGGGTGCTCGGCGAGGACGTCGAGCAACTTCATCATGCGCTCGATGACCTGGATGGGATTCTTCGCGGTTTCTGGCGTGGACAAAGCGTTTTCTGGGCGGGTCGTCAGGGATGGCGAATGGTAGCGCAGTCCCGTTGATTTCGCCTAGTGAAATGCTGCGCTGCGAAAGCGGGCTTACAGGCGGATCGAGAACGGCGTGAAGTTGGTGTCCACGTCGTAGTGATCTTCGCGTTCGGCGCGCTTCAGGAAGGCCACGATCTTGTAGGTGAGCGGGGTGAACAGCACCTCGACGGCAACCTTGGAGACGAACTGGGTGAGCATGATCCCTGGCAGCAGCTCGTTGGGGATCAGGCCGGAATTCCAGAAGGCGATGGGGTAGAAGAGCATCGAATCCACACCTTCGCCGACGATGGTCGAGCCGATGGTGCGCTGCCACAGGTGGCGCCCGTTGCTCCTCACCTTCATCCGGGCGAGCACGAAGGAATTGACGAACTCGCCGCAAAAGAAGGCGCACAGGGACGCGCCGACGATCCGCCAGGTGGAGCCGAAGGCGATCTCGTAAGCGGGTTGGTTGGCCCAGCCGGGAGCGGGCGGGAGCGCCACGATGACGGCGGCCATCACCGAGGCGAAGACCATCGCCGCAAAGCCGGCCCAGATCACCCGCCGGGCGCGGGCGTAGCCATACACCTCGGTGAGCACGTCGCCGAAGATGTACGAGATGGGGAAGAACAGCACGCCAGCGCCGAAGGTGACCGGGCCCCAGCCGGGCAGATCGAGCTGGGCCGCCTTGGCGGGGCCGATCAGGTTGGAGCACAGATATACGGCCACGAAGGCGGCCATCACGAACTCGTAGTAGCGGTACTGGCGGTTCGGATCGGGCTGGAGGTGGGGGCCGGCGGTGGTCATGGCGGCTGGCTTCAGCCGATGAGCAGATGGCCGGCGGCGCGGACCAGGATGCCGACGACCGCGCCGAGGGCGGCGGGCTTCCAGACATCCGCCACCCGCCGGCCGGCGGAGATCAGTACGGCCACGCCGGGGATGTCCAGCGGGTGGATCAGCAGCCCGGCGCTGGCGCCGTTGAGGGTGGCCGCGCTGGCGGTGCCGGCCCGCAGCATCTCGTCCATCACGCCCATCATGGCGGTGCCACCGGCGAGAAACTTGGTGAGGGTGGGCAGGATCAGCGCCGGGTCGGCGCCCACGGCCAGCAGCGCCGGCGACAGCCACAGGGTGAGCGCGTCGAGCGCCCCCAGCCGGCGCAGGGCCAGCACCACGGTCAGGGACAGCACCAGCATCGGGATGGCGCCGACGGCGATCTTGAAGGCTTCGGCACCGGCCCGGTTGATGACATCTAAGATGCCCTTGGCGCTGTCGGCGACCGGATGCTGCAGGGTTTCGTCGAGGGTGTGCTCGGTGGCCGACAGCTGGCGACCGAAGACGTAGTACGTGGCGGCTGCCGCGACAAGGCCGCCGACCATCGACCATGCCAGCACGATGCCGAAATGCAGCCCCATCGCCGCCAGCGGCATCGACACGTTGGCCTGGGCCATGGCCATCACCATTGCCAGGGTGGCGGCCAGGTGACGGCTGGAGGTGCCCCGCTGGTCCATCATCGCCAGGGTGGCGACCGGTGCGGCGAAGCTGACGAAGTTGATCTGCACGGCGGCGAACACCCCCAGCCCGGTGAGGCCGAAGGGGCGCAGCAGCGGCGCGATGCGGGCCACCGCCCAGTCGAGCACGCCGCGGGCTTCGAGCATGCGCATCAGCGACAGCATGACGATCATCACCGGCAGCAGCACGAAGAACGACAGCTCGACCGCGGAGCGGCCGGCGCGCAGGATCACATCGATCAGCAAATCCATGGTTGCGGTGCAGCAAAAATGCGACGACCCCGATTATCGGGGCCGTCCGGGAGGCGGGCAAGCAGGGCAGACCCCTATGGCATGGCGTCAGGGCTTGAACAGCCCGGCCACCAGCGGCAGCAGCCAGGGCAGGGTGAGGGCGGTGAACAGGCCGTTGAGGCCCATCGCCAGGGCCGCGAAGGCGCCGGTCTGCTCGCTGATCTGGAAGGCCCGGGCGGTGCCGATGCCGTGGCAGGCGAGGCCCAGCGCGAAGCCGATGCTGGGGTCGTCCTTCACGCCCATCCGGCGCAGGATGCCGTCGGCGAAGATGGCGCCGAAGATGCCGGTGAGGATCACGAACACTGCGGTGAGCGAGGCGAGCCCGCCCAGGCGCTCGGCAATGCCCATGGCGATCGGGGTGGTGACCGACTTGGGCGCCAGCGACACCATCGTCGGCGTGCTGGCCCCCAGTAGCGCGCCGATGCCATAGGCCGACAGGCCTGCCACCAGCGAGCCCACCACCAGGGCGATCAGCAGCGGGCCGCTCATTTCCATCAGCCGCTTGAGCTGCCCGTGGAGCGGCACGGCGAGGGCGACGGTGGTGGGGCCGAGCAGGAAGTGCACGAACTGGGCGCCGTCGAAATAGCGCTGGTAGGGCGTGCCGGTGACGAGCAGCAGGCTGACCAGCACGGCCACCGAAATGAGCACCGGATTGACCGCCGGATGCCCGCCCGCCTTGCGGTGGAGCAGGATCGCCAGCATGTACACCGCCAGGGTGAGGGTCAGCCACAGGAGCGGCTGGGCCGAGAGATAAACCCAGATCTCGGTCATGCTTTCGGTGTTCATCGGGCACCTCCGTTCGCGCGCTTGCGGGTCAGATAGTGCAGGGTGAGCCCGGTGGCGGCGAGCCCCAGGATCGTGCTGGCCACGAGGGCGATGGCGATGGGCCAGGCCTCGCCGGCCAGCCGGCTGGCGTGGAGCATCACGCCGGTGCCGGCGGGCACGAAGAGCAGCGAGAGGTTCTGCAGCAGGCCGCCGGCGGTGGTGCGCAGGTGTTCATCGGGGCCGCGCCGGGCGATGAGGTAGACCATCAGCAGGGCCATCCCCAGCACGGGGCCGGGCACCGGCAGATGCAGGGCGACCCGCAGGGTTTCGCCGGCAAGCTGGAAGGCAAGGAGGAGGGCAAAGGCGGCGATCATGAAGGTGCCTTTCTTGAAACGATGCGGAGGAACAGGCCGACATTATCCGCAAGAGGCGGGTGCGGTGCAGCAATCGCCCGCGTGCGTGCCGGGTTTGACCCGCTGCGGGCGGTGGGAATGCATCCGGCGGGCGGCGTCGTTGCCGATCGGCTGCCGGGCCCCAAAAATGAAAAGGGCCGCGATGGACGCGGCCCTTGGATGTCACCGGAACGGCAGACTTACTTCTTGGACGCCTTGGCGGATGCGCTGCGGGCTGCCTGCATGAAGTTGTCGAAGCGGTTCTCGGCCACCGCGAACCACTGGAGCTGGTCGTCGCGGAATTTCTTCCAGGAATCGTAGATCTTCTTGAACTTCGGATTCTTGGCAGCGGTTTCCTCGTAGAGCTCGTTGGCGGCCTTGTAGGCGGCGGCCATGACCTCGTTGGGGAAGGGGCGCAGCTGGGTGCCGGAACCGACGAGCTGCTTCAGTGCGTTGGGGTTCTTGGCATCGTAGCGGGCCTGCATTTCGGCGTGGGCGTAGAGGCAGGCGTCTTCCAGGATGGTCTGGTATTCCTTCGGCAGCGAGGCCCACTGCTTCTGGTTCACGTACATGGCGATCTGCGGGCCGCCTTCCCAGAAACCCGGGTAGTAGTAGTACTTGGCGACCTTGTTGAAGCCGAGCTTCTGGTCATCGTACGGGCCGATCCATTCGGCGGCATCGATGGTGCCTTTTTCGAGGGCCGGGTAGATGTCGCCGCCGGGGATCTGCTGGGGCACCACGCCGAGCTTGGCGAGCACCTGGCCGGCGAAGCCGCCGCAGCGGAACTTGAGGCCGTTGAGATCCTGGACCGACTTGATCTCCTTGCGGAACCAGCCGCCCATCTGGGCGCCCGTGTTGCCGCAGGGGATGTTGTAGATGTTGTATTCCTTGAAGAACTCGCGGAACAGCTCAAGGCCGCCGCCGTCCATCATCCAGGCCGTCTGCTGGCGGCTGTTGAGGCCGAAGGGCACCGCGGTCTCGAAGGCAAACGTGGGGTCCTTGCCGATGAAATAGTAGGAGCAGGTGTGGCCGCATTCGACGGTGCCGTCCTTGACGGCGTCGAGCACGCCCGGGCCCGGAACGATTTCACCGGCCGCGAACACCTGGATCTGGAATTTGCCGCCGGTGGCTGCGGCCACGCGCTTGGCGACGACATCGGCGCCGCCGAAGATGGTGTCGAGACTCTTCGGGAAGCTCGAGGCGAGGCGCCACTTGATGGTCGGCAGCTCGGCCGAGAGAGCGGGGGCTGCGACTGCACCGGCTGCGACACCGACGCTGGCCTTTTTCAGAAATGAACGACGTTCCACGTTGTCTCCTTTTTTGAATCGCTACATGGGTGCTTCGATTATTCATGAGCCCTATCGGGCGAGACAGTAAGGAAAACCCTATGCTGCCCCGCCGCAAAAAATCGGTCTCACGAATGATGTCCGGCGCTGGAAAAACCCCGCGCCGGATGGTGCCGCAAAGGGTGTCACTTCTTGCCCGGAATGGTGCCGTGGCGCGTGGCCTGCATGAAGTTGTCGAAGCGGTTTTCGGCCACTGCGAACCACTGGAGCTGGTCGTCGCGGAATTTCTTCCAGTGGTCGTAGATCTTCTTGAACTTCGGGTTCTTGGCGGCGGTTTCGTCGTAGAGCTCGTAGGTGACCTTGTAGGCCGCGGCCATCACGTCGTTCGGGAAGGGGCGCAGCTGGGTGCCGGAGGCGAGCAGTTGCTTGAGCGCGTGCGGGTTGCGCGCGTCGTAGCGGGCCTGCATCTCGGCGTTGGCGAAGGCACAGGCATCTTCGAGGATGGCCTGGTATTCCTTCGGCAGCTCGGCGAACTTCTTGGCATTGACGTACAGCGACAGCTGGGCACCGCCCTCCCAGAAGCCCGGGTAGTAGTAGTACTTGGCCACCTTGGCGAAACCGAGCTTGAGGTCGTCGTAGGGCGCAACCCACTCGGCGGCGTCGATGGTGCCCTTTTCGAGGGACGGGTAGATGTCGGCCGGCGGGATCTGCTGGGGCACCACGCCGAGCTTGGCGAGCACCTGGCCGGCAAAGCCGCCGATGCGGAACTTGAGGCCCTTGATGTCTTCGATCGACTTGATCTCCTTGCGGAACCAGCCGCCCATCTGGGTGCCGGTGTTGCCGCAGGGGATGTTGTAGATGTTGTAGTCCTTGAAGAACTCGCGGAGCAGCTCGAGACCGCCGCCGTTCATCAGCCAGGCGTTCTGCTGGCGGGAGTTGAGGCCGAAGGGGATGGCGGTGTCGAAGGCCAGCGTGGGGTCCTTGCCGATGTACCAGTACGACGCGGCATGGCCCATCTCGACGGTGCCGTCCTTCACCGCATCCAGCACGCCGGGGGTCGGGACGATCTCGCCGGCGGCGAAGAGGGAAATCTGGAACTTGCCGCCAGTGGCCGCGGCGACGTGCTTCGAGACCGTTTCGGCTGCGCCGAAGATGGCGTCGACCGTCTTCGGGAAGCCCGAGGCGAGGCGCCACTTGATGGCGGGCAGATCCGCGGCGAGGGCCGGCGCGGCGGCAGCGCCGGCAGCAAGGCCGGCACCCGCCTGTTTAAGGAAAGAACGTCTTTCCATGGTGTTCTCCTCTTTCTTGTTTGGCGATCAGACGAAAGTGTTGCGTGCCGGCATCAGGCACCAGCGACGGTCATGCGGTCGACGAGGATCGAGCCGCAGTGTTTGGAGCCGCGCACCAGCACGTCGGAGCCGATCTCGCGGATGCCCATCAGCATGTCCTTGAGGTTGCCGGCGATGGTGATCTCATGCACGGGGTACTGGATCTTGCCGTTCTCGACCCAGAAACCGGCGGCGCCGCGGGAGTAATCCCCGGTCACGTAATTGACGCCGTGGCCGAGCAGCTCGGTGACCAGCAGGCCGCGGTCCATCTGCTTGACGAGGCCGTCGAGGTCGTACTGGCCGGGCTTGACCAGCAGGTTGTGGCTGCCACCGGCGTTGCCGGTGGATTGCATGCCCAGCTTGCGGGCCGAGTAGGTGGACAGGAAATAGCCCTGCAGCACGCCGTCGATGATGACCTCGCGGTCCTTCGTGGCCACGCCGTCGTCGTCGAAAGGGCTGCTGGCGAAGGCCTTGGCCAGGTGCGGGCGCTCTGAAATCTGGATGTGGCTGGGGAAGACCTGCTTGCCCAGGCTGTCAAGCAGGAAGCTCGACTTGCGGTACAGCGCGCCGCCGCTCACGGCGTGCACGAAGGCGCCGATCAGCCCGGCGGCCAGCGGCGCCTCGAACAGCACCGGCACCTCGCAGGTGGGGATCTGGCGGGCGCCCAGGCGGGCCAGGGCACGCCGGGCGGCGAAGGTGCCGATCTCGTCGGCGTCGGCCAGCTCGGCCGGGTCGCGCTTGCTGGTGTACCAGTCGTCCCGCTGCATGTCGTCGCCTTCGCCGGCGATCACCGAGCACGACAGGTAGTGGCGCGAGCTGGCGTAGCCGCCCATGAAGCCCAGGCTGTTGGCCGAGATGAAGTGGGATTCCTGCATCGACACGCTGGCGCCGTCGGAGTTACGGATCTCCGGGCTCACCGCAAAGGCGGCACGCTCGCAGCGGCTGGCGAGCTCGATGGCGTCTTCGGTGGAGATCTTCCAGGGGTGGTAGAGGTCGAAGTCGGGGAAATCCTTCGCCAGCAGGGCTTCGTCGGGCAGGCCGGACGCGGCGTCGGGCGCGGTGAAGCGGGCGATGGAGACCGCTGCATTCACCGTGGCCTTGAGGGCTTCCTTGGAGAAGTCGGAGGTGCTGGCGTAGCCGCGCTTCTGGCCGTCGTAGATGGTGACGCCGACGCCCTTGTCGCGGTTGTATTCGATGGTGTCCACCTCGTCGCGGCGGACGGTGACGGACTGGCCGAACCCTTCCGACACATCCACCTCGCAGGCGGTCGCGCCGCGCTTCCTGGCGAACTTGAGGATGTCTTCGGCAATGGTCTTGAGGTTGTCCTGACTGAAGCTGAAACGGTTGTCGGCCATGGCTTTGCGGGTGGGGCTGGGGCTAAAGGCTATAATCTTACCCTTCCCGCGCCTTTTTCACCCCCCAGATGGCCAAGCACAAATACAACCCAGACGAAGAATTCGACGGCCCCAGCAAGTCGCAGCTCAAGCGTGACAGCGCCGCCCTGCAGGATCTCGGCCGCGAACTGGCCGAACTCGGCAAGGAGCGCCTCGCCAAGGTGCCCATCGACGAAGACCTGCGCGACGCGGTCAAGGACTACCAGCGCTTCACCGCCCACGAGGCCAAGCGCCGCCAGCTGCAGTACATCGGCAAGCTGATGCGCAGCGTCGACCCGGAGCCGATCCGCGCCGCGCTGGACGCCTTCAAGGGCGTGTCGGCGGTCGAGACGGCCAAGATGCACCGCCTCGAAAACCTGCGCACCAAACTGCTTGAAGACGAGAAGACCCTCCACGGCATTGCCGAAGCCCACCCGGGCGTCGATCTGCAGCAGCTGCGCGTGCTGCGTCGCAACGCGATCAAGGAGAAGGAGCAGAACAAACCGCCGCGGGCTTACCGCGAACTCTTCCGCGTGCTGCGTGAGCTGGAAGAAGGCGGCGCCGAGGCGACGGATTTCGACGACGAAGCCGGAGACGAGGAATGAGCGACGTGGTGAAGATCGGCCTGGTGTCCATCAGCGACCGGGCCTCGGGCGGCATCTACGAAGACAAGGGCATCCCGGCCCTGCAGGACTGGCTCGACAAGGCCCTCACCACCCCGTGGGAGCCGGTCACCCGCCTGATCGCCGACGACCAGCCGACCATCGAGGCGACGCTGATCGAGCTGTGCGACGTGGCTGGCTGCCATCTGGTGCTCACCACCGGCGGCACCGGCCCGGCGCTGCGCGACGTGACGCCGGAAGCCACCCTGGCGGTGGCCCACAAGGTGATGCCGGGCTTTGGCGAGCAGATGCGTCAGGTGAGCCTGGCGTTCGTGCCCACCGCGATCCTGTCGCGGCAGGTGGCGGTGATCCGTGGCAGCAGCCTCATCATCAACCTGCCGGGCCAGCCCAAGGCGATCGCCGAAACCCTCGAAGGCCTGAAGGACGCCGATGGCAACCCGAAGGTGCATGGCATCTTTGCGTCGGTGCCTTACTGCGTCGATCTCATCGGCGGGCCGTACATCGAGACCCGCGACGAGGTGGTGAAGGCTTTCCGGCCCAAGTCGGCGATTCGCCCGAAGGCCTGACGGCGCTTTCAGCCGAGCCCGATCCCGAACCCGGCGCGGAGCGTGGCTGCGCCGGGGGCCGCGAGCAGCCAACCGACGGCTGCGCAGTTGAGCACCACCGTCGCCCAGAACACCGCGCGGAACGATTCCTTGCGCGTCTTGTGGCGCAACACCTGCTGGGCGACCACCGCACCCGGCCAGCCGCCCACCAGCGCGCACAGGTGGAGCGTGTTTTCCGGCGTGCGCCAGGCATCGGTCAGCGCCGCGCGCTTGTCCATCCAGTAGAGCAGAAAGGCCAGCAGGCTGGTGCCGGCGTAGAGCCACAGCAGCACGCGGGGCGCGAAGCCCTTGAGCGTCGCGCCGATCAGCAGGATGCTGAACACCACGGCCACGAGCGGGGCTGCCTTGCTGTCGCCCCGCGGGGCGCCGCCACCTTGCCGGGCCTTGCCGACGAAGTCGATCTCGTCGGCCCGCGGCCGGCCTTTGCCATCCACGCCCAGTTCGTAGGTCAGCAGCTCGCCTTCTTCAGGCCTGCGCCCGCCCGCGCGGAAGGAATTAGCGTGGACGAAGACGCGGCCTCCGCCGCCGTTGGGCGTGATGAAACCGAAGCCCTTGGCGTCGTTCCACTGGGTGAGCCTGCCTTGAAAGCGCATGACGGGATTGAGTCTGGCGAGATCCTTTCGGACGGGATGAGCATTCTATCCCACTGGCCTATTTTGCGAAGATCCGGATCACCTTGCCGCTGAGGCGGGGCGGCTGGGGAAGGTAACCGCCCGAAAGCTGCTTGCGTCGCTCCTGCTCGCGCCACCAGGCGCGGATGCCAAGGAGCGCGGCGGTGATCGTCGCGTAGATCAGCGGCTCGGTGACGTCCTTCTTCACCAGCCACCAGAAGTGCACGCAGCCCAGCACCGCGATCGGGTAGATCGCCCGGTGCAGCGCCTGCCAGCGTCGACCGCCGAGCCGGCGGATGGCGGCGTTGGACGACGTTGCGGCCAGCGGCGCCATCAGCACCAGCGCGGCAAAGCCGACGGTGATGAAGGGCCGCTTGAGGATGTCCTTGGCGATCGCGTACCAGTCGAAGAACTGGTCCAGCCACAGGTAAGTGAGCAGATGCGCCGCGCCGTAGGCAAAGGCGAACAGCCCAAGCATCCGGCGTAGGCGAACCACCCAATGCCAGCCGGTGAGCTTGCGCAGCGGCGTGACGGCCAGGGTGATCAGCAGGAAGCGCAGCGTCCAGTCGCCGGTGCCGCGGGTGATGGCCTCGATGGGGTTGGCGCCGAGGGCGTCGAGCTCGAAGCCGCGCCACAGCAGGAAGGCCGGCAGCAGGCAGGCTGCGAAGAGGGCCACCTTGATGGCCCCGAGTTGGGTTTTGCCAGGGTTGATCATCATCGGAAATCAGAAGAAACGACGCAGATCCATGCCGCTGTAAAGGGATGCGACCTGATCGGCGTAGCCATTGAACATGAGCGTCCTGCGTTTGGTGAACTCGCCGATCCGGCGCTCGGTGGCCTGGCTCCAGCGGGGGTGGTCCACTTCGGGATTCACATTGGCGTAGAAGCCGTATTCCGACGGGCCGGCCTTCATCCAGGCGGTAAGGGGCTGCTTCTCGACAAGCCGGATCGCGACGATCGACTTGCCGCCCTTGAAGCCATACTTCCAGGGCACGACCAGACGCACCGGGGCGCCATTCTGAACCGGCAGCGCCTCGCCGAACAAGCCTACCGCCAGCAGCGTGAGCGGATGCCGGGCTTCGTCGAGGCGCAGGCCTTCGAGGTAAGGCCAGTCGAGCACGCCGCGGGTCATGGTGGCCTTGTCGTAGTGGCTGACGAACTCCACGTATTTGGCGCTGCCCTGGGGATCGACCTGCTTGAGCAGCGCGGCGAGGGGAAAGCCCACCCACGGGATCACCATCGACCAGCCTTCGACGCAGCGCATCCGGTAGATGCGCTCTTCCAGCGGGACGAGCTTGATGAGCTCGTCGATGCCGAAACTGCGCGGCTTGTTCACCAGCCCCTCGACCCTCAGCGTCCACGGCGCGGGCTTGAGGCGGAAGGTGTTTTCGGCCGGGTCGGCCTTGTCGGTGCCCAGCTCGTAGAAGTTGTTGTAGGTGGTGACGGCCCGGCGCGAGGTGGGCGGCTCGGTGGTGCTCAGGGGGCTGGCGGCAATCGGGCCGAGGCTGGCGGCGTGCGATGTGATCGGCAGGGCGGACGCCAGGGCCAACGTGCCGGCCTGGGCCATGAAGCGGCGGCGGGCGTGATACACCGCCGGATCGGTGATCTCGGACGGCAGGATGTCGTCGGGGCGACGGATCAACATGATGGGCTCTCGGTGTTGGTGTGCTCGGGTAGACGCGGCCAGGCGCCGGAAATTACAGCACCCGACGATTTTATTTTGCCGCGAGGGGCATTTGGCGTCGGCTGTCGGAAATCGGTTCCCGCGTCATTGATCCGCCATTGTGGCAGCCCCCCCCGGGCGCCTGTTGCGCGGCGCGCCGGTCGGCGGGGTTTGCGCCTAGCAGGTGCGAAGCCGACTCTGCTAAACTCGGCGACTGTTCAAGGTCTGCCGCGCGCTGCCGTCTACCCGGGCTTCATTTCTGTTCGGGATAGGTCTGGCGAGCCTGCATCCCTCCTGCCAAGCCTGACTCCGGTTCCTCCATGCGCATTCTGCTCAGTAACGACGACGGTTATTTTGCCCCTGGCCTGCAGGCCCTTGCCGCAGCCCTTTCCGAGGTTGGCAAGATCGATGTGGTGGCCCCGGAGCGCGACCGCAGCGGCGCCAGCAATTCCCTGACCCTTGATCGTCCGCTGTCCTTGCGCAAGGCGGCGAGCGGCTTTCATTATGTGAATGGCACGCCGACCGACTGCGTCCATCTGGCCGTCACCGGCATGCTCGACGAGCTGCCCGACATGGTCGTGTCGGGCATCAACCACGGCGCCAACATGGGCGACGACACCATCTACTCGGGCACCGTTGCGGCGGCCACCGAAGGCTTCCTGCTGGGTGTGCCGGCCATCGCCATCTCGCTGGTGGCCAAGGGTGCGTCGGACTTCAGCGCGGCGGGGCGCATCGCCCGCGAACTGGTCGAGCGCTTCCAGAGCGACCCGGTGCGCCAGCCCACGCTCCTCAACGTCAATGTGCCCGATCTGCCCTACGACCAGATCAAGGGCATCCAGGTGACGCGCCTCGGCAAACGCCACAAGGCCGAGCCGACGATCAAGTCGCTCACCCCGCGCAACGAAACCGTCTACTGGGTGGGCGCCGCCGGCAGCGCCCAGGATGCGGGCGAAGGCACCGATTTCCACGCGGTAGCCAACGGCTACGTGTCCGTCACTCCGCTTCAGATTGATCTGACCCATTATGGGCAGGTTGCCAGCATTCGCGACTGGCTGGGCAAATGACCAGCGAGGTCTTGCGAACGGCCCTCCAGACCGCCCAGCGCGCCCGCGCGCGGATGGTCGAACGCCTGCGCGAGCAGGGCGTGCGCGACGAGAAGGTGCTGGCGGCGATGATGGCCGTGCCGCGCCATCTGTTCGTCGAGGAAGCCCTCGCCACCCGCGCCTACGAAGACACCGCGCTGCCCCTCGGCCTGCAGCAGACCATCTCCCAGCCCTTCGTGGTGGCGCGGATGATCGAGCTGCTGCGCGCTGGCCGCGAACTCGGCAAGACGCTCGAGGTCGGAACCGGCTGCGGCTACCAGGCCGCGGTGCTGTCCCATGTGGCGACCGAGGTGTATTCCGTCGAGCGGCTGCGCCTGCTCCTCGACCGGGCGCGCAACAATCTGCGCCACCTGCGGCTGCCCAACGTCCGCCTGAAACATGCCGACGGTAGCGTTGGCCTGAAGGAAGCCGCGCCCTTCGACACGATCATCGTTGCCGCCGCCGCACCCAAGGTGCCGCCGGCCCTCACCGAGCAGCTGGCCGAAGGTGGCCGGCTGATCCTGCCGGTGGGCGCTGCCGACCAGAGCCTGGTGCTCATCGAGCGCACGTCCCGCGGCCTCCGAGAAACACGCCTGAGTGCAGTGCGCTTCGTGCCGCTGCTGCCCGGCACAGAATGACTGACCCCACCGCATGATGTTGTCCCGCTTCAGCCTTGCCCGTGTTCCTGCCGTTGTTGCCGTTGCCCTGGTGATGGCCGGCTGTGCCTCGAAGGCACCGGCGCCTGTTTCCGATCGCTCCCGTCCGGGGGCGGCGGCCGCGTCCGCGTCCACCGATCAGCCGGCACCGCCGCCGCGGGTGGCCCGTCCGGGTTACTACATCGTCAAACCGGGTGACACCCTGATCCGCATCGCCCTCGACCACGGCCAGAACTACCGCGACATCGCCGCCTGGAGCGGCCTCGAGAACCCCAACCTGATCGAGGTGGGCCAGGAGCTGCGCATCCGTCCGCCCGAATCCGGCGCGGTGGCGCGGCCGATCAGCACCAACGCCGGTGTCGAAGTGCGTCCGGTGACGCCGGCTGCCAGCGCGCCCGCCGCGGCCAGCGCCCCGGCCGATGGCCTGCGCCGCGAGCCCAAGGGCGGCAAGGTGCCGTACTCCGAGCAGGCCTGGGCTCAGGCCCAGAAGCCCGAGGCCCCGATCGTGGTGGCGAAGGTCGACCCGAAACCCGAACCCAAACCCGAGGTCAAACCTGAAACCCGGCCCGAGGCGAAGCCGGAACCCAAAGCAGATACCAAGGCCGAACCCGCAAACGGTGAAAAAATTGACTGGGCATGGCCGACTTCCGGCAAAATCATCGCGGGTTTCAACGATACCTCCAGCAAGGGCGTCGATATCGCCGGCAAGCCGGGCGATCCCGTCCTTGCCGCAGCCGGAGGCCGGGTGGTGTATGCAGGTACCGGTTTGCGCGGATATGGCAAACTGGTTATCGTGAAGCACGACAACAGCTTCCTCAGCGCCTATGCCCACAACCAGAATCTGCTGGTCAAGGAAGGGCAGGCGGTGACGAAGGGGCAGAAGATCGCCGAACTCGGTGATACCGACAGTGATCGGCCCAAGCTTCATTTCGAGATCCGCCGGCAGGGCAAGCCTGTCGATCCGGGCAAATACCTCCCGCCCCGCTGATTCTGGCGGGCTCTGGGGGAAGCAGGGTAGAGTAGGACTAGTACGACTATAGACGCCGGATTCCACCCTTGCCGGTTTTTGGGTGGATACCGGACGGTCGACAGGTGCACTGCAGGCCTGTCGGTGGTTCTCCCCAAAGAGACAGCGAGGGCGTCATGTTCGATTCGGCAGTGCCGGAGGAGATGGATAACACCGAACCGGATCTACCGCCGGAGGTCGAGGTCTTTCTCGAAGCGCCGGTCGTATCGTCGGTGGATACCGACTTTCTCGGTGACGTCACCCAGCTTTACCTCAACGAAATCGGCGTCAATCCGCTGCTCACCGCAGACGAAGAATTATCGCTGTCCCGGCAGGTCCGGGAAGGCAACTTCAACGCCCGCCAGACGATGATCGAACGCAACCTGCGTCTCGTCGTCAATATCGCCAAACACTATCTCAACCGCGGCATCCCGCTCCTTGATCTGGTCGAGGAAGGCAATCTCGGGCTGATCCACGCCCTCGAGAAATTCGATCCCGAACGGGGCTTCCGCTTCTCCACCTACGCCACCTGGTGGATCCGCCAGAACATCGAGCGGGCGATCATGAACCAGTCGCGCACCATCCGCCTGCCGGTGCACGTGGTGAAGGA
Source organism: Zoogloea sp. (assembly GCA_023150095.1). Lineage (GTDB taxonomy): Bacteria > Pseudomonadota > Gammaproteobacteria > Burkholderiales > Rhodocyclaceae > Zoogloea. The sequence goes on from JAKLLO010000024.1 coordinate 21,418, forward strand.
ACTCAACCAGGTGCTGCGTTGCCAGCGCCAGCTCGAAGCCGCCAGCAACGGCGACACCACCGTCGAGGATGTCGCCCGGGAGCTTTCGCGGCCGGTGGCCGATGTGCGGGCGATCCTGGCCCTCAACGAGCACACCGCGTCGCTGGACGCGCCCCTCGACATCGATCCGACCCTCTCCATCGGCGAATCCCTGGCCGACGAAGACGCCGATACGCCGGATGTCCAGATCCACGATCTGGAAGTCGGCAGCCTGGTGCGCGAATGGATCAACCAGCTGAGCGACAAGCAGCGGCTGGTGATCCGCCACCGCTACGGCATCGACGAGTGTGAGGTGCAGACCCTCGAAGAGCTCGCCGACAGCCTTGAACTCACCCGCGAGCGCGTCCGCCAGATCCAGCTTGAGGCCCTTGGCCAGCTGCGTCGCATCATCAAGCGGCGCGGCGTCTCGAAAGACGTGCTGCTTTAACTTCCCGAATCACCCGAAAGTCCGCCCGCAATGACCGAATCCGTGCGCGTGTATCACAACGCCCGCTGCAGCAAGAGCCGCAGCGCCTGCCAGCTGCTCGAAGAAAAGGGCGTCCAGCTTGAGGTGGTGGAATACCTGAAAAACCCGCCCAGCCGCGACGAGCTTGCCGATGTGCTCAACAAGCTCGGCCTGCCTGCCGAAGCCATCGTCCGTACAGGCGAGGAGATCTACAAGTCGGACTACAAGGGCCGCAGCCTGAGCAACGACGAATGGCTGGATGCCCTCGCGGCGCACCCGATCCTCATCGAGCGGCCGATCGTGGTGCGCGGTGATCGGGCGGTGGTCGGCCGCCCGCCCGAAAAGGTGCTTGAACTCTTCGCCTGACGGCTGGCCGGCGTTAGCGCCGGCTGACTTGGGCCGCCGTCCGCGCGGCCTTCACGGCTTCACCCAGCTGGAACACCGACATCGCGTAGAAGCTGCTGCGGTTGTAGCGGGTGATCACGTAGAAATTCTGGTAGCCCAGCCAGTATTCGCTGTCCTCTCCGGGTGTCACCAGTTCGACGAAGGCGGCCTTGCCGGCGGGCGTGCTGCCGTCGACTGGCTTCACGCCGTAGCCGGCGAGGGTCGCGTTGTCGAAGGCCGGGTTGATGTCGTTGGCGAGGAGCGGCGGCAGGTTGGCGCCGGGCTCGACGCTTGCGCGGATCGCCACCGGCGAGCCGGCTTCCCAGCCGTGCATCTGCATGTAGCGGGCCACGCTGCCGATGGCGTCGGCCGGGCTGTTCAGCAGGTCGATCTGGCCGTCACCGTCAAAATCCACCGCATAGTTGCGCACGCTGCTGGGCAGGAACTGGGGCAGGCCCAGGGCGCCGGCGTAGGAGCCCTGGTAGTCCAGCGGGTCGCGGTGCTGCTCGCGGGCCATCAGCAGCAGGGCTTCGAGCTCGCCGCGGAACAGCTCGGCGCGGCGCGGGTAGTCGAAGGCGAGGGTCGAGAGCGCCGACACCGCCTGGTAGTTGCCGGTGTTGCGCCCGTAGATGGTCTCGACGCCGATGATCCCGACGATGATCTCCTCCGGCACGCCGTATTTCTCGCTGGCGGCCTTGATGGTGGCCTCGTGACGTTTCCAGAAGGCCAGCCCGGCCTTGATGCGCACGGGCTCGATGAAGCGGCTGCGATAGCGCTGCCAGGAGCGCACGCCCGGGTCTTTCGGGGGCGAGATGTACTTGATCACCGACGGCTGGAATTCGGCGCGGCGGAAGATGTAGGTGAGGGCGTCCTTGTCGAAGCCGTGCTTCTCGGTCATCTCGTCGATGAACTGCTGGACTTCGGGGCGGTCGGCGTAGCGCTCCGCGTGGCCGGCGGTGGCGAAGAGGGACAGCAGGCCCGCAAGCAGGATCGGCGCAAGGCGCGGGCGGGTCGTGGGGGTGTTCATCGGGGGCGGAAGTGTCTGGTGGATTGGTGGAAGCGTTTCAGGCGGTCCGGGTCGGCCTCGCCTGGGCCGTAGCGCAGGCTGGCGTAGTCGGCGGCAATGGCGGCGATGGTGTCGGCCAGATCGGGGCGTTCGTGGGCGAGCCGGCGGGCGTAATCGAGGGGGCCTTCCCAGCGCTCGCGGGGCAGGCCCGCGCTGGCCAGCTGCCGGCAGAAACGCTGCCAGCTGCGGTCGATGGTATCGGCCGGGCAGCGCTGGCGCAGGGCCCACAGGGTGAGCGCGCCCATGACGATCGCGCAACTGCCGGCGAGCAGCGCCGCGAGGGTCTGCCCGTCGGGTTCGCCAAAGCCGAGGCCTGAAAGCAGGGCCCGCTGGCGGGCCGGATTGTACCCGAGAACCCATTGGTTCCAGCGGTTGTTGAGGGCGTCCAGACGGTCGCGCAGGCCGTGCAGCCAGGCCAGGTCGGCGCGCACCAGCAGGGGCAGCCGGGCGCTGTCGGGCAGGGCTGCGGCGAGGCCGTTCTCGATGCGCTGGGGGGCGCTGGCGGCGGTCGGGTCGACCCGCACCCAGCCCCGCCCGGCGAGCCACACCTCGGCCCAGGCGTGGGCGTCGGACTGGCGGACGACCAGGGTGCCATCCACCGGATTGATCTCGCCGCCCTGATAGCCGGTGACGACCCGCGCGGGCACGCCGGCGGCCCGCATCACCACCACGAAGGCCGCCGAGAAGTGCTCGCAGAAGCCCTGGCGGGTGTCGAACAGAAAACTATCCACGTCGTCCCGGCCGAGCGGGAGGGGCTCGAGGGTGTAGCGCAGGCCGCTGCGCCGGAAGTGCTCGATGGCCAGATCAGGGATCTCGGCGGGGCTGCCGGCGCGGGCGCGCAGCTGGCGGCCGAGCTCGACGCTGCGGGGGTTGGAGCGGGGCGGCAGATCCAGCGCCTGACGCAGCACGAGGCCGGATTCATCGCGCCCGACCGGGGTGTGGGGGTAGGACACCAGCTCGATCCGGCGGCGGCTCTGCACGGGTTCGCGGGCGAGGAGCTGGAAATCGTTGGAGATGCGCGTGCCGGTGCTGGCGGCAGGAAAATCGAGGGCCAGCAGCCACAGCTGGTTGTGGGGTTCGAGGGTGATGGCGTAGGCGTAGGCGGCACCCTGGGGCTGGTAGGACGGCTGGTCGGCCAGTTGCAGCAGCCCGGCCCGCCAGGTGTGGCCGTCGAAGCGGGTGAGCACGGGGCCGCGCCAGTAGCGTTCGGCGGCGGGCGGCGGCTCACCCTGGAAATCCACCCGGAAGGCGATCGCCGAGGATTCGCCCAGGCGGGCCAGGTCGCCCGGCGACATGGTGTCCGAGAGCCCGCCGACGCGGTTGAAGGCGTCCGCCGGGAGCCCCCACAGGGGGCCCTGCACCCGCGGGAAGAGGATGAACAGCACCAGCATCAGCGGCAGCGCCTGGGCGAGCAGGCGGCCGGCCTCCAGGGCTCGGCTGCGCGGCGACGCGCTCGCCCGGCTCTGCAGCGCGAGCAGGCTCGCCACGGCGCTGAGGGCCCCGAGCAGGGCCAGGGCCGCGACAGCCATGTCCTGCTGGTACAGGAACTGGGTGAGCTGCAGGAAGAGGCTGAGCAGCACCACCGAGCGCCCGTCGCGGATCTGCCGGGTTTCGAGCAGCTTGAGCCCGAGGAGGCCCGCCAGCAGGGCTACGCCCGGGTCCTTGCCGAAGAAGTGGCGGTATTCGGTGAGCACCGCGACGATGATCCCCACGGCCAGTGCCGACAGCACGTGTCGATGGGGCAGGCGGCGTCCGCCGGTGGCGATGAGGGCGCGCCAGCCCACCAGCACGGCGGCGATGCCGGCGAGGAGTGGCGGCAGGTGCCCGAAATGGGGAATGAGCGTGATCGTCGCGGTGGCCAGCAGCCAGCCGATCTGGTCGGGGCGCAGGCTCACGGGGCCGCCCTCCTGTCGCTGGCTGGCGGGCTGTACAGCGCCAGCGCGGCCAGGCAGGCGTGGCGGTGGGCGGGGCCGCGGGAGGGCGCCAGGTGGGTGCCGGGCAGGCGCAGGCCGAAATCCACGCCGGAGGCGTCGGCGTCCATCACCCAGCGGGTGAGGCGCGACAGGCGGGCTTCCACGCCCATCGCCGGCGGCAGGTGGTGCCAGTCGAGCCACACGGCCTGGCTGCCGGCGCCTTCGAATTCCTTGGTGCGCCAGGGGCCGCCCCGGGCGACGGTCTTCCAGGCCACATGGCGGGGCGAATCGGCCGGCTGGTGATGGCGCAGGCCCGAGAAGTCGTCACGCCCGCGGCCCCGCCCACCTTGTCCGGGGCGGGGGTCGTCGCCGTGGGGTAGGGGCGGGGCGTCGGCCTCCGGGGCGGGATAGACGAGGCATTGCTGCTCGGGCTGGAACAGGCTCCAGGCACGGATCAGCCCCAGCGGATGACGGGTTTCGAGGGTGAGCCGGGGCAGTTGCAGCCAGCCGCGGACGTGGGTGGCGACGGCCACCTCCGGGGCGGCGGAGGCTTCGGCGGGGACATCGAAGGGCGCGTCGCCGTTGGGGACGCCAGTGGGCCAGATCTTCAGGCTGACCCGCGGGCGCAGGGTCGGGTTGTGCAGCACGACGCCAAAACGCGCCGGCGTGCCGCAGAAGACCGCGTCGCTGCGTCCCGGGCTGATGACGAGGTCGACCAGGTTGCGAAAGGCGTGGTGGATGCTGATCCACGCCACGCTGCCGATCAGGAAGGTGAGGCCGAAGCCGAGGCTGAGGCCGTAGTTGATCGACGCCAGCAGCATCGCCATGAGCGTTGCGCCCAGCGCCAGGCCGAAGCGCGTGGGCAGCACGAAGATGCGCCGCTGGCCGAGGCGGATCGGCGTCGGCTCGGGCCCGCTGACGCGGAACAGCCAGCGCCGGAGCCGCTCCCGGAGGCGGGTCGGACGGGACATCAGGGCAGCGGCACCGCTTCGATCAGGCGACGCGCCAGGGCGTCCGGGGGCTGGGGGGCGTCGTCGGCGGCGCGCAGGCGGTGGCCGGCGACCGCGGGCAGTACCGCCTGCACGTCTTCGGGGAGCACGTGGTCGCGTCCCGCGAGCAGCGCCCAGGCTCGGGCGGCCGCCAGCAGGCCGAGACCGGCGCGGGGCGACATGCCGAGGGAGAAGGCCGCACCCTCGCGGCTCTCGGCGAGCAGCGCCTGGATGTAGTCGAGCAGGCGCGGGCCGGCGTGCACGGCGCGGGTGGCGGCGAACAGGGCGTCGAGTTCGCCCGGTGCAAGCTCGGCCGGCAGATGGGCAATCAGGTCGCGGCGGTCCTCGCCGGCCAGCAGGGCGCGCTCGGCGGCGCGATCCGGGTAGCCCAGCGAGAGGCGCATCAGGAAGCGGTCGAGCTGGCTTTCGGGCAGCGGAAAGGTGCCGATCTGCTCGGCCGGGTTCTGGGTGGCGATCACGAAGAAGGGCTGGGGCAGCGGCCAGGTCTGGCCTTCGGCGCTGATCTGGCGCTCCTCCATGGCTTCGAGCAGCGCGCTCTGGGCCTTGGGCGTGGCGCGGTTGATCTCGTCGGCGAGCACCAGCTGGGCAAACACCGGCCCCGGATGAAAGCGGAAGGCGCCGTCCCGCTGATCGTAGATCGACACCCCGACGATGTCGGCCGGGAGCATGTCGCTGGTGAACTGGATGCGCTGGAACTGCAGCCCGAGCAGGCGGGCCAGCACGTGGGCGAGGGTGGTCTTGCCGACGCCCGGAATGTCCTCGATCAGCAGGTGGCCGCGGGCCAGCACGCAGGCCAGAGCGAGGCGCACGGCGTGGTCTTTGCCGAGAATGATGCGGCTGGCGGATTCGATGAGGCGGCGGGCAATGTGAATCGGCATGGCGAAGGCTTTTTTCGGGGACGGGTTAAGTGGATAATGATTCCACAACAGCAGGCCGGCCGCGCGGTTAAGCCGCGTAGTCTGCCGCAACAATCAACGCGCTTCTGCGAGGTTTCGCGAGGGGAGGGTTTTAATGACGAGTACCGCATTCATCACGCACCGCGACTGCTGGCTTCACAACATGGGCGAGCATCACCCGGAGTCTCCCGAACGTCTGGCGGCCATCAACGACCGTCTGATCGCGGCGGGGCTCGACATGTACCTGTCCTTCCACGATGCGCCGATGGCCAGCGTCGATCAGATCTCCCGCGCCCATCCGCGTCCCCACGTCGAGGAACTGCTGGCCAGCGTGCCCGAGCACGGCATCCGCCACCTCGACCCGGACACCGCGGTGTGCCCCAACACCATGAAGGCCGCCCTACGTTCGGCGGGCGCCGGCATCCTCGCCACCGACCTGGTGATCTCCGGCGAGGTCGAAAACGCCTTCTGCGCCATCCGCCCGCCCGGCCACCACGCCGAAGCCGACAAGGCGATGGGCTTCTGCTTCTTCAACAACGTGGCCGTCGCCGCCCGTCACGCCCTCGAAGAGCACGGCCTGAAGCGTGTCGCGATCATCGACTTCGACGTGCATCACGGCAACGGCACCGAGAACATCTTCAAGGACGACCCGCGCGTGCTGATGGTCAGCATCTTCCAGCACCCGTTCTACCCCTACAGCGGCGCCGACAACCCGGCGCCTAACATGGTCAACGTGCCGGTCAAGGCCGGGACGCGGGGTGACGTGTTCCGCGAGATCGTCTCCGACATCTGGGTGCCGGCGCTGCGCAACCACGCGCCCGAGATGCTCTTCATCTCGGCGGGTTTCGATGCCCATTACGAGGACGACATGGGCTCCCTGGGGCTCGTCGAGGCCGACTACATCTGGGCGACCGAACAGCTCAAGAAGGTCGCTGCCGAAACCGCCGGCCGCCGTATCGTGTCGATGCTCGAAGGCGGCTACTCGCTGTCTTCCCTCGCGCGGAGCGTGGTCGCCCACATCAAATCCCTCGCCGATCTCTGATCCCGGCCCCGCGGCGAAGCCCTCCGCTTCGCCGCCGTTTCGATCTGTCTGCCCCGTTTTGGTAACTGCGAATTGCGCCCGTCTATCCTTCCAGAGGTGATTGGGTACAATATTCAACTTTCCCTCTCTCCCGATAGCCCATGATTACCGGTTCGATTGTCGCCATCGTCACGCCGATGCTCGAGGATGGCAGCCTGGATCTGCCCCGTTTCCGCAGCCTGATCGACTTCCACATCAAGGAAGGCACCGATGCGATCGTCGTCGTCGGCACCACCGGCGAATCGCCGACGGTGAACGTCGAAGAGCACTGCGAGCTCATCCGCGTGGCCGTCGAACATTCGGCGAGCCGCATTCCGGTCATCGCCGGTACCGGCGCGAACTCCACCCGTGAAGCCATCGAGCTCACAGAGTTCTCCCGCAAGGCGGGCGCGGTGGCTGGCCTGTCGGTCGTGCCGTATTACAACCGCCCGACCCAGGAAGGCATGTACCAGCACTTCCGCGCGATCGCCGAAGCCAGCCCGCTGCCGATGATCCTCTACAACGTGCCGGGCCGCACCGTTGCCGATCTCGCCAACGACACGACCCTGCGCCTGGCCGAGATTCCGAACATCATCGGCATCAAGGACGCCACCGGCAGCATCGACCGCGCCTGCGACCTCGTGGCCCGCGCCCCGAAGGATTTCGCGCTCTACACCGGCGACGACATGACCGCCATGGCTTTCATGATGCTCGGCGGCCACGGCACCATTTCGGTCACCGCCAACGTCGCGCCGCGCCTGATGCACGAGATGTGCGTCGCCGCCATCGCCTGCGACGGCCCGCGTGCCCGTGATCTGAACGCCAAGCTGGTCAAGCTGCATCGCGACCTGTTCTGTGAAGCCAACCCGATTCCCGTGAAGTGGGCGGTGGCGCAGATGGGTCTGATCGGCAACGCCATCCGCCTTCCGCTGACTCCGCTGTCCGAGCCTTTCCATGGTCGCGTCCGCGAAGCCATGCGTCAGGCCGGTATCGAAGTCTGAAACGGTTCCACCTAAGCGTGTCAAACCAGGACTGGTTTTTCCCACCCCGAGGGTTACGAATGCAAAGCCGAAAGTTGGCTTCCGGTGCGACGGTCATCGTCGCGTTTGCGCTTGCCGGATGCTCCGGTTCCTTGTTGGAATCGAAAAAGATCGACTACAAGAGTGCGGCGGCCACCGCCAAGCGTCCCACGCTCGAGGTGCCGCCGGATCTCACGGCGCCCACCGCAGACGATCGCTATGCCGTTCCCGACGTGAGCCCGAAGGGCATCGCCACGTATTCGGCCTACAGCGCCGAGCGTTCGAACCAGGCTGGTACCGCTGCGGCCACGGCAGCGGGTGTCGCGCCCGGCGTCGCCGTGGCGCCTCAGTCCATCGACAAGATGCGCGTCGAGCGTTCGGGTTCCCAGCGCTGGCTGGTGGTGCCCGGGTCGGCCGACAAGCTCTGGCCGCAGGTTCGCGAATTCTGGCAGGAGAACGGCTTCATCCTCAACATCGACAGCCCTGATATCGGTGTGATGGAGACCGACTGGGCCGAGAATCGCGCCAAGATCCAGGACGACATCATCCGTCGAACCCTCGGTAAGGTCATCGACGGCATTTACTCCACGCCGGAGCGCGACAAATACCGGACCCGGCTTGAAGCCGGCAACGAGCCCGGCACGGTCGAGATCTACATCAGCCATCGCGGCATGATGGAGATCTACCCGAACGAAGCCAAGAACCAGACGATCTGGCAGCCGCGTCCGGCCGATCCTGAGCTTGAAGCCGAGTTCCTGCAGCGTCTGATGGTTCGTCTCGGTGCCGACGAGACCCGTGCCAAGGCGCAGATTGCCGCGGTGCCCAAGACCGAGAAGGCCAGTCTGCAGAACGCCGAAGGTGGAGCCGCGGTGCTTGAGGTGCAGGAAGGTTTCGATCGCGCCTGGCGTCGCGTCGGCCTGGCGCTCGACCGGGTCGGCTTCACCGTCGAAGACCGTGATCGCGCCCAGGGGCTTTACTACGTGCGCTACGTGGATCCGGAGATCGATGTCAAGTCGAAGAAGGATGAGGGCATCCTGTCGCGGCTGGCCTTCTGGCGCAGTGACAAGCCGCAGGTTCAATCGGGCAGCCAGTACCGGATCTACGTGAAGGGTGCGGATGCGTCGTCTTCGGTGCAGGTGCTGACCCGTGAGGGCGGTACGGACACCTCGACCTCGGCTCGCAAGATCCTGTCGCTGCTGCACGATCAGCTGAAGTAAGGGCTGGTCGGAGCGCATGAAAGACAAAACGCCGGCAATGTCCGGCGTTTTGTTTTTGGTACCCGAGCTTCTCGCCGGATTGCCTGGCGCCCTCGGGCGGACAGGCGGCGTAAAAAAAGCCAACCCGCAGGTTGGCTTTTTTTCAACAGCGAAAAGATTACTTCTTTTCGGTGTTGGAAGCAGCAGCGGCAGCCGCGTTTTCAGCGGTGGAGCCAGCAGCGGCCGGAGCGGCAGCGGGAGCAGCAGCTTCAGCGGGCTTGGCGTCAGCAGCCGGAGCGGCAGCGGGAGCAGCAGCTTCAGCGGGCTTGGCTTCAGCGGCGGGGGCAGCCGGAGCGGCCGGGGCAGCAGCGGCGGGAGCAGCAGCCGGAGCTTCAACGGGCTTCGGCTCTTCCTTCTTGCCGCAAGCGGTAACAGCGAGTGCAACGAGAGCAGCAACCAGGAGAGATTGTTTCATTGTTGGTTTCCCTTATCGATAAATGAAGTACAACAAGCTTAAATCAGGAGCAATCAGGTGGGGAACCCGATCTGGCCCGAATCCTACCACGGAGGAAGTGCTTGAATAAAGACGTTGTTGCGTTGCCGCAACAAGCCCGCGGTGGTGTCAAGCCGGATTGTCAAGGAAGCGCGTTATTCCATCAGATTTATTGATGGGTGGGCAAAGCCGCAGCAGTACCAGTCGTAGAGCAGCGCGATACCTTCTTCCGACAAACCCGCAATTGTGTCGACGCGGCGGTTGTCTGCGAGTGCCTGAATCAGGGCCTGATCGTCGATCTCCACGGGTACGGGCTCGCCATTCATGAAGAACTGGCCGTCTGAGAACAGCAGCAGGCTGCGCGCGTCGAGGCGGTAACCGTCCTTGATGCAGGTGTCCACGAATTCGTCGTGTTCGAGGGGGGCGTCGGGCGAGTCGAAGAAAACGTGCGGCTTGGGTTCGGTGAGGTAGGCGCCAAGGAAGCCACGGACGTCGTCGCGGGTCCAGGTGATCCGCTGCAGGGTTTCGGCAACCCGGTCGATCATCTGGTCGCTGATCTGGGCCGAGTGGGCCTGGTGCTTGAGATCGGGATCCGCGTAGATACCATCGAGCTGGAGGGTGTCCTGCAGATAGTTGAGGAACTGCTGGGCGAGTTCCTGGTAGGTGGGCGAGCGGAAGCCGATGGAGTAGGTGGTGCATTCGCCGATGGCGATGCCGTTGTGGGCCCAGTGGGGCGGCAGGTAGAGCATGTCGCCGGGCTCGAGCACCCAGTCGTACACCGGGCGGAAATCCTGCAGGATCTTGAGCGGCGCGTCTTCGATGAGCGTGCGGTCTTCCTGGTCGCTGATGAGCCAGCGGCGCTTGCCGATGCCTTGCAGCAGGAACACGTCGTAGTTGTCGAAGTGGGGACCGACGCCACCGTTATCGACGGCGTAGCTCACCATCAGGTCGTCGAGGCGGGCCTGGGGGATGAAGTCGAAGCGGTGGAGGAGTTCGTCGCCATCGGGGCAGAAGAGGTTGAGGCCCTGGATGAGCACCGTCCAGGGCTGCTTCTTGCGCTTGAGGTCGGACGCCTTCTGGGGGCCGTGGATGACCTCCCAGGTGGTTTCGGTGTGGGTGACGTAACGGGACTCCACGTCCGGATCACGGGCGAGCTCGAAGAGTTCGTCCTTGGTTACGACGCCGGTGAAGCCGGGAACCGCCTGGCGCACGAGGAGCGGTTTCTTTTGCCAGTATTCGGTGAGAAAGGTCTCGACCGACAGGCCGCCAAGAAGTGTATTTGTCATCCTTCGATTATAACGCGCCGGATTGCATCGGCTGTGACCGCCGCTAAAATGGCGCCCTTCCTGTCCAGACCGTATTGCCATGCACGCAGCAGCCCCCCGCGAAGCCGTTGTCGAATCCCTTGATCACGAGGGCCGTGGCGTTACCCACGTCGACGGCAAGACGATCTTCATCGAGGGCGCCCTGCCCGGCGAGCGGGTCGAATTCGCATCCTTCAAGGTCAAGCCGAACTACGAGGTGGCGGATGTGACGCGGGTGATTTCTGCCAGCGCCCAGCGGGTCGAGCCGCGCTGCCCCCACTTCGGGGTGTGCGGTGGCTGCAGCATGCAGCACCTGGAATCCGGCGCGCAGGTGGCGGCGAAGCAGCGGGTGCTGGAGAACGCCCTGTGGCACATCGGCCGGGCGCGGCCGGATGTGCTCTACCCGCCGATCGTCGGCCCGGCCTGGGGCTATCGCTACCGGGCGCGGCTGTCGGTGCGGATGGTGCCGAGCAAGGGCGGCGTGCTGCTCGGTTTTCACGAGCGGCGCAGCAGCTACGTGGCACCGATGGAAAGCTGCGCGATCCTGCCGCCCCATGTGTCGGCGATGGTTCCGCGCTTGCGGGCGTTGATCACCGGCATGTCGGCGCCGGATCGTCTGCCGCAGATCGAGATTGCGGTGGGCGAGGGGATCACGGTGATGGTGTTCCGGCATCTGGTGCCGCTCACCGCAGCCGATACGGCCCGGCTGGTCGCCTTTGGCGAGGCGGAGTCGATCCAGGTGTGGGTGCAGCCGAGCGGCCCGGATTCGGCGCACCGGCTGTTTCCGAAGGACGCGCCGGGGCTGGCCTACACGCTGCCGGAGTTTGGCGTGTCGATGGCTTTCCGGCCCACCGACTTCACCCAGGTGAATATGGGCATCAACCGGGTGCTGATGCGCCGGACCATGCAGTTGCTCGACCCGAAGCCCGGCGAGCGGATCGCCGACTTGTTCTGCGGGCTTGGCAACTTCAGCCTGCCGATTGCCCGTCTGGGCGCCTACGTGGTGGGGGTCGAGGGCAGCGACGCGCTGGTCCGCCGGGCGGGCCAGAATGCCGTCGACAACGGCCTGGGCGAGCGCTGCGAGTTCCACGCGGCCAACCTCTTCGAGGCCACCGAAGACAGCCTCGCGGCGCTCGGGCCGCTGGACAAGCTGCTGATCGATCCGCCCCGGGAAGGGGCGATCGCGGTGGTCAAGGCGCTGGGCGTGTGTTTGCCGAAGCGCATCGTCTATGTGTCGTGCAACCCGGCCACGCTGGCCCGGGATACCGCGGTGCTGACCAACGAGAAAGGCTACCGGCTGATGGGGGCGGGCATCGCCAACATGTTCCCGCAGACCTCCCACGTGGAGTCCATCGCGCTCTTCGAGCGGGATTGAGGCCGCAAGGCACCAATGAAAAAGGCGACCGGATGGTCGCCTTTTTGCTTACTGACGCGGATGGATGTCAGTCGCGTTCGCCGCCAAAGGCCATGATGAGGTTCAGCAGGCTCACGAAGACGTTATAGACGTCGAGGTAGACCGCCAGGGTGGCCGTCACGTAGTTGGTCTCGCCGCCCTGAACGATGTTGCTGATGTCGTACAGGATGTAGCCCGAGAACAGCAGGACCACGGCCGCCGAGATGGCCAGGTGCAGCACCGGCATCTGCAGGAAGATGTTGGCGACCATCGCCAGCAGGAGCACCACCAGACCCACGGTGAGGAACTTGCCCATGTTGGTGAAATCGCGCTTCGTGACGCTGGCGATGCTGGCCAGGGTGACGAAGATCGCGCCAGTACCACCCGCCGCGAGGGCGATCATCGAGCCGCCGTTGGAGAAACCCAGGGCAACCTGCAGGATGCGCGAAAGCATCAGGCCCATGAAGAAGGTGAAGCCCAGCAGCAATGCGACGCCGAGGCCGTTGTTCTTGTTCTTCTCGATGCCGTAGAAGAACGCGAACGAAATGCCCAGGAACAGCGCGAAGGCGATGAAAGGGCTACCCGCCAGGAACGAGAACTGCATTTGCACGCCGAGCAGTGCACCGGCAACGGTCGGCACCATCGAGAGCGCGAGCAGCATGTAGGTGTTGCGCAGCACGCGGTTTGCGCCTTGCGACAAAACCTGCGTTTGCTGACCGTAAGTGTCGAGTTGCATGGATTTCCTCCAGATTGATGTAAAGCAGATGACCTGCACTGCCTGAGAGTAACGGACGCCCCTGAAAGTTTCAACCGCGCGGCCCATGCTAGAATGCGCGCCCGCGGAGGTGTGGCAGAGTGGTCGATTGCACCGGTCTTGAAAACCGGCAACGGGAAACCGTTCGTGAGTTCGAATCTCACCGCCTCCGCCAGGTATCCAGAAAAAACGCTCCTTCCGGAGCGTTTTTTCTTTGTGCGATGCGTCCGGCAGCTCCGTGCCCCCCGGGAGACACTGTTGCCGTCTGAATCGTCATCTTTCCACCAGGAAACGAACTTACAGCCCGTGAAACTGAGTTTCAGCGCCTGAAACTGCGTTGCGCGGGCCGGAAACATCGTTTCAGCGCCTGAAACTGTCTTTCCGGCCCGAGAAACCTCGATTCACGGCGTGAATCGAGGTTTCAGGCGTTGAGATGCTTACCTGCCGCCAGTCAACCCGGGTTCTGGCCGATCACGCCTTCAACCGGCGAGCTGGGGCTGCCCTGGTATTCGCGCCGGGGCATGCGGCCTGCAAGAAAGGCGTGGCGGCCGGCGCTCACCCCTTGTCGCATCGCCAGCGCCATGCGCACCGGGTCGCCGGCGGCGGCGATGGCGGTGTTCATCAGCACGCCGTCGCAGCCCAGTTCCATCGCGATGGCGGCGTCCGACGCGGTGCCGACGCCCGCATCGACGATCACCGGCACGCGGGCCTCGTCGATGATGATGCGCAGATTCCACGGGTTGAGGATGCCCATGCCGGAGCCGATGAGGCTCGCCAGGGGCATGATCGCCACGCAGCCGATGGCTTCGAGCATCCGCGCCTGCACCGGATCATCCGAGCAATACACCATCACCCGGAAGCCGTCGCGCACCAGGGTTTCGGCGGCGCGCAGGGTTTCGGGCATGTTGGGGAAGAGCGTGTCGGGGCTGCCGAGCACCTCGAGCTTGACGAGATCGTGGCCGTCGAGCAGCTCGCGGGCGAGGCGCAGGGTGCGTACCGCGTCGTCGGCGGTGTAGCAGCCGGCGCTGTTGGGCAGCAGGGTGTGGCGCTTCGGGTCGAGGGCGTCGAGCAGGTTGGGCGCGGACGGGTCCTGGCCGATGTTCACCCGGCGGATCGCCACGGTGACGATCTCGGCGCCGCTGGCGTCGATGGCGTCGCGGGTCTGGGCGAAATCCCGGTACTTGCCGGTGCCTACCAGCAGACGCGAGCCGAACACCTGGCCGCCCAGCACGAAGGGCGTATCCAGCGGCCCGGCGGTGGTGCTGAAGTTTGGTTCCATGTTGCCCATGACTAGCCTCCTCCCACGGCCACGACGATCTCGACCCGGTCCTGGCCTGAGAGCCCGGTCTCGGCGTAGCGCCCCTTGGGGACGATCTGCCCGTTCACTTCCACCGCGATCCGCTTGCCGGTGTAGCCGAGCGAATCCACCAGATCGGTCACCTTCCAGCCAGCCGGCACGTCGGCCGCTCGCCCATTTACGCAGATGACGGTGTTCATCGCGCCTCCTGCGCGGCCGGCGCGAGTTCATCGGCGCGATAGGACGAGCGCACCAGCGGCCCGGCGGCGACTTCGACAAAGCCCATCCCAAGGGCGACTCGGCGCCATTCGTCGAAGGCCGCTGGCGTCACGTAGCGATCCACTGGCAGGTGGGCGGGTGACGGCCGCAGGTACTGGCCGAGGGTGAGGATGTCGCAGCCGTGGGCGCGCAGGTCGCGCAGGGTGGCGAGGATCTCCTCGTCGGTCTCGCCCAGGCCCAGCATCAGGCCGGACTTGGTAGGCACGTTGGGCAGCTGGCGCTTCACCCGGGCGATGAGATTCAGCGAGCCCTGGTAGTCGGCGCCGGGGCGCACGGCGCGGTAGAGGCGCTCGACGGTCTCGATGTTGTGGTTGAAGACATCCGGCGGGGTGGCGGCCAGGTGGTCGAGGGCGAGGGCCTCACGGCCGCGGAAGTCCGGCGTCAGCACCTCGACGCGGATGCCCGGCGCGGCGCTGCGCACGGCGTCGATGCAGGCGGCGAAGTGGGCGCCGCCGCCGTCGCGCAGGTCGTCGCGATCGACCGAGGTGATGACCACGTAGCGCAGGCGCATCTCGCGCACGGCGTCGGCGAGGCGGCGCGGCTCGTCCGCATCCAGCGCTGCCGGGCGGCCGTGGGCCACGTCGCAGTAGGGGCAGCGGCGGGTGCAGATGCCGCCCATGATCATGAAGGTGGCGGTGCCGCGGGTGAAGCACTCGCCGATGTTGGGGCAGTCGGCCTCTTCGCACACCGTGTGCAGGGTGTGGCTGCGCAGGCGTTCGCGCAGGGCGCTGACCACCGCGGTGCCCGGGTCGCGGGCGCGCAGCCAGGGCGGCTTGGGCGGGGATGCGCGGGCGCTGTCCACCTTCACCGGGATGCGGGCGAGCTTGTCGGCGCCGCGCAGGCCGGCAGGCGTGTCGATGACGTGGGGCATGGGGAATCTCCGCTGGGCGCGGGGCCGTGAAGCCCCGCGCGGGTTGGGGCGATCAGCCGACGAAGCGGGCGATGGCCCGGTTCACCTCGTTGGCGGCCTCCATCTGCACCATGTGGCCGCGGTTGGGCAGCACTTCCACCTGGTAGCGGCCCGACAGCGCATGGGCGTGGGCGACCGGAATGATGCGGTCTTCCTCGCCCCACACCAGCAGCACCGGCTTGGCGATCTCGGGCAGCGCGGCGGCCAGCACCACGGCCTGCTGGCCGCCGGCGAAGAGCTTGCCGGAGAGCGTGGTGAGCGCCGTGCCCACGCCTTCGAGGCGCTTGTACTTGAGCAGGTCGTCCACCAGCTGGCGGGTGACCAGCCCGCTGTCGGCGAAGAGATCGGCCAGCACCGGCTTCAGCGCGTTGCGGCTGCCGGCGGCCACGAAGCCGTCGATGTAGCCGCTGTTGATCTCGCTGCCGAGGCCCGCCGAGCACACCAGCGACAGGCTGCGCACCCGCGCCGGATGACGTTGGGCGACCATCAGCGACACCGCGCCGCCCATGGAGTGGCCGACCAGGTGGGCGGCATCCACACCCACCGCATCCAGGAAGGCGGCCACGGTGTCGGCCAGGCTCTCCAGCGTGCCTTCGCCCACGTCCTTGGTGGATTCGCCGTGGCCGGGCAGATCGAGGGCGTACACCTCCCGGTCGGCGGCCAGCGCCTCGTGGTTGAACAGCCAGTTGTTGAGATCGCCGCCGAAGCCGTGGATCAGCAGCATCGGCTCGCCGCCTTCGCCGCGCTTGAGGTAGCGCAGGCGGTGGCCATTCACGTCGATCTTCTGGGGCGTGGGGCCCTGGTCCTCGGCGTCGCCGTCGGCGGGTTTGAAGTTGGACAGGTAGTCGGCGACGTAGGCGTCGATGTCGGCATCGGAGACGCTGGCATCAGCGATCACGCCCAGCAGGCCGCCCACCGGCAGCACGTCTTCTTCGCCGGCGAGGGTGCGGCGCAGCACGCCGCTCTCCGCCGCCTCGACGGCGCCGGCGATCTTCTCGCTCTCCACCTCGACGATCTCCTGGCCCTTCTCGATGGCATCACCCACCTGCTTGAGCCAGCCGTTGACCTTCCCCTCCTGCATGGAAAGGCCCCACTTGGGCATGGTGACGGGATGAATGGCGGACATCAGCGGTACTCCTTGAGGGACTTGGCGGCGGCGACGATCTTGGCGGCGCTGGGGATGTAGAGCTCTTCGAGCGAATCGCTGAAGGGCACGGGGGAGTGCGGGCCGGTGATCTGGCGGATCGGCGCCTTGAGGCTGCCGAAGGCGTTTTCGGCAACCAGGCCGGCGATGTCGGAGGCCATGGAGCAGCGGGGATGGGATTCATCCACCACGATCAGGCGGCCGGTCTTCTCGACGCTTTCGAGGATGGTGTCGGTGTCGAGCGGGGACGTGGTGCGCGGGTCGATGATCTCGCACTGTACGCCGGCCTTTTGCAGCTCGGCGGCGGCCTCCTGGGCCTTCTGCACCATGCGGCCGATGGCGACGATGGTCACGTCGTTGCCCTCGCGCACCACGGCGGCTTCGCCGAAGGGCACGGTGTAGAGCTCTTCCGGCACCTCGCCTTCCATGGTGTAGAGCGCCTTGTGCTCGAGGAAGATCACCGGGTCGTTGTCGCGGATCGACTGGATCAGCAGGCCCTTGGCGTCGTAGGGGTTGGACGGCACCACCACCTTCAGGCCCGGGATGTGGGTGAAGATGTTGTAGAGGCACTGGGAGTGCTGGGCCGCCGCGCGGAAGCCGGCGCCGTACATGGCGCGGATGACCACCGGCGTCTCGGCCTTGCCGCCGAACATGTAGCGGAACTTGGCGGCCTGGTTGAAGATCTGGTCGAAACACACGCCGAGGAAATCGACGAACATCAGCTCGGCCACCGGACGCATGCCGCAGCAGGCTGCGCCGACCGCCGCGCCCACGTAGCCGGATTCGGAGATCGGGGTGTCGATCACGCGGCCCGGGTGCTTGTGGTAGAGGCCGCGGGTAACGCCCAGCACGCCGCCCCAGGCGTCCTGCTCGCCGGGCGAGCCTTCGCCGCCCGCCACGTCCTCGCCCATGACGATCACGTTCTGATCGCGGGACATTTCCTGGTCGAGGGCCTCGTTGATGGCCTGCTGGTAGGTGATTTTTCTTGCCATGATGGGTTTGTCTCCTTTGAATTCCGTTGGGTGGCGGCTCAGTAGCTCACGTATACGTCGGTGAGCAGGTCGGCTTCGCTGGGCTTGGGATCGGACTTGGCCTTGACGACGGAGCCGTCGATGAGGGCCTTCACTTCGGCGTCGATGGCGTCGAGCTCGGCCTGGGTGAGGGCGCCGCTCTGGGTGACGCGGCGGGCGAACTGCATCAGGCAGTCCTTGGTCTCGCGCAGGGCCTGCACCTCGCCCGGGGCGCGGTAGGTCTGCTGGTCGCCCTCGAAGTGGCCGTAGTAGCGGGACAGCTTCACCTCCACCAGCGACGGGCCGCCGCCGTTGCGGGCGCGCTCGATGGCCTCGCCGGCGGCTTCGTATACCGCGAAGAAGTCGAAGCCATCCACGGTCACGCCGGGCATGCCGAAGGCCGAGGCGCGGTCGGCGATGTTTTCGCAGGCCACCGAGAACTTGGACGAGGTGGCTTCAGCGTAGCCGTTGTTCTCGGCCAGGAAGATCACCGGCAGGTTCCACACCGAGGCCAGGTTCATGGCCTCGAAGATCGTGCCCTGGTTGGAGGCGCCGTCGCCGAAGAAGCACACGCTCACGAAGGGCTGGCCGCGCAGCTTGGCGGCGAGCGCGGTGCCGCACACCAGCGGGCCGCCGCCGCCGACGATGCCGTTGGCGCCGAGCATGCCCACCGACAGGTCGGCGATGTGCATCGAGCCGCCCTTGCCCTTGCAGGTGCCGGTGGTGCGGCCCCAGATCTCGGCCATCATCCCCACCGGGTCGACGCCCTTGGCGATGCAGTGGCCGTGGCCGCGGTGGGTGCTGGCGATGTGGTCCTCGGCGGTGAGGTTCATGCACACGCCGGTGGCCGACGCTTCCTCGCCGGCGTACAGGTGGACGAAGCCCGGGATCTCGCCGGTGGCGAAATCGGTGTGCAGACGCTCTTCGAACTCACGGATGGTGCGCATGGTGCGATAGGCCTTGAGCAGGTCGTCGCGTTCGAGTTTCTTGGTCACGGTTGTCTCCAGTCGTTGGATTTTTGAGGGCACCCGGCGGCGGTCGTGGGCTGTCCGCCGCCCGGATTCAGGCCGGGGCGATCGTGTGATCGGCGCCCGTTTGCCTTGTCGCGGCGGGCGGGCCGTCGCGCAGGGCAGGTTCGAGGGGGGCAGTCACCACGAGGGCGTCTGCCGCATGGGCGGCGGCCAGCGTGGCCGCCACATCAAGGGTGATCGGGCCGTCAAGGGCGAGCCGCACGCTGGCTGGGCCGCGGCCGTCGAGCACGATTTCGGGCTCACCGTCGAGGGCCAGGATGGCGGGCTGGGCGCCGAGCTCGAAGGCGATGCCGGGCTGCATCAGCCCGCTGCCGGCTACGTCCACCGCCTGCACGAGCCCAGGCGAGATCGCGGCGAGGCGCCGGATGCCGGCACCGCGGCGCACCCAGCGGCCGAAAGGCGCGGTGCGCGTTACAGGCCCGCAGGCCGCGGCGATGGCCGACAGGCCGATGGCGTCGGGCTCGGCAAAGGCGGCGAAGACGGCCTCGATGGCGTCGGCGGCGCACACCGCCCGGGCGCCGATGTGCTCGGCCGGCATCACGCCCACATCC
>JAKLLO010000245.1 GCA_023150095.1 Zoogloea sp.
GGACGAACGCATCCAGCGCCTGCGCGCCGACCGCTGGATCGGCTATCCGCGAGCAGTCGAGGCGCTGAACCGGCTGGAGGCCCTGTATGCGTGGCCAAACAAACAACGCATGCCCAACCTGCTGTTGATCGGTCCAACCAACAACGGCAAGTCGATGATCGTCGAGAAGTTCCGCCGCACCCACCCGGCCAGCTCTGACGCCGACCAGGAGCACATCCCGGTGCTGGTCGTGCAGATGCCGTCCGAGCCGTCGGTGATCCGCTTCTACGTCGCGCTGCTCGCGGCGATGGGTGCACCATTGCGACCGCGCCAACGGCTGCCGGAAATGGAGCAACTGGCCCTGGCACTGTTGCGCAAGATCGGCGTGCGCATGCTGGTGATCGACGAGTTGCACAACGTGCTGGCCGGCAACAGCGTCAACCGCCGGGAATTCCTCAATCTGCTGCGCTTTCTCGGTAACGAACTGCGCATCCCGCTAGTCGGGGTCGGCACGCGCGACGCCTACCTGGCCATCCGCTCAGATGACCAGTTGGAAAATCGGTTCGAGCCGATGATGCTGCCGGTGTGGGAGGCCAACGACGATTGCTGCTCATTGCTGGCCAGTTTCGCGGCTTCACTCCCGCTGCGGCGACCCTCGTCGATTGCCACGTTGGACATGGCCCGCTACCTGCTCACGCGCAGCGAGGGCACCATCGGCGAGTTGGCGCACCTGTTGATGGCGGCGGCCGTCGCCGCTGTGGAGAGTGGTGAGGAAGCGATCAACCACCGCACGCTCAGCATGGCCGATTACACCGGCCCCAGCGAGCGGCGTCGGCAATTCGAGCGGGAACTGATGTGAAGCCAGCGCTGCGCTGGCCATTGCATCCGGCTCCCAGGGAAGGCGAAGCCTTGTCTTCGTGGCTCAACCGCGTGGCTCTTTGCTATCACATGGAGGTGTCCGAGCTGCTGGAGCACGATCTTGGTCACGGTCCGGTCGATGACCTGGACACCGCACCACCGCTGGCGCTGCTGGCGATGCTCTCCCAGCGGAGCGGCATCGAGCTGGATCGGCTGCGCTGCATGAGTTTCGCCGGCTGGGTGCCTTGGCTACTGGATAGCCTTGATGATCAGATTCCAGACGCATTGGAAACCTATGCGTTCCAGCTCTCGGTGCTGCTGCCGAAACTCCGCCGTAGGACGCGATCCATCACGAACTGGCGTGCCTGGCTGCCCAGCCAGCCGATACATCGCGCCTGTCCGCTCTGTCTGAACGACCCGGCAAACCAAGCCGTACTGCTTGCATGGAAGCTGCCCCTGATGCTGAGCTGCCCGCTGCATGGTTGCTGGCTGGAATCCTATTGGGGCGTGCCTGGGCGGTTTCTCGGCTGGGATAACGCCGACACTGCGCCGCGCACCGCCAGCGACGCGATTGCAGTGATGGACCGGCGTACCTGGCAGGCACTGACGACCGGCCATGTGGAGCTGCCGCGCCGACGCATCCACGCTGGATTGTGGTTTCGGCTAATACGCACGCTGCTCGATGAGCTGAACACCCCGCTTTCGACGTGCGGAACCTGCGCGGGGTATCTCCGCCAAGTATGGGAAGGCTGCGGGCATCCGCTGCGTGCTGGGCAAAGTCTGTGGCGACCGTATGAAACCCTGAACCCGGCAGTACGATTGCAGATGCTGGAGGCGGCGGCAACGGCAATCAGCTTGATTGAGGTGAGGGATATTAGCCCGCCAGGCGAGCATGCAAAGCTGTTCTGGTCCGAGCCCCAAACCGGGTTCACCAGTGGCCTGCCGGCGAAAGCGCTGAAGCCCGAACCCGTCGATCACTGGCAGCGTGCGGTCAAGGCCATTGATGACGCCATCATTGAAGCGCGGCACGACCCCGAGACGGCACGCTCGCTGTTCGCGTTGGCTTCCTATGGTCGGCGCGACCCCGCTTCCCTGGAACAGTTGCGCGCTACCTTCGCGAAGGAAGGCATCCCCACGGAATTTTTGTCACATTACGAGCCTGATGAGCCCTTTGCATGTCTTAGACAGAATGACGGGTTAAGTGACAAATTTTGACGACCAGAACTTTCCGGTTCACACTGTCACATAATCGAACGTATATGTGACAGGTGCAAGATGCTGATTGGCTACATGCGGGTATCGAAGGCAGACGGCTCACAGGCCACCGACTTGCAGCGCGATGCGCTAGTCACTTCTGGCGTCGATCCCACCCAACTTTACGAGGATCAGGCGTCTGGCAAGCGCGAAGACCGCCCTGGCTTGGCGAGCTGCCTAAAGGCGCTGCGCGAGGGGGATACGCTGGTGGTGTGGAAACTGGACCGGCTCGGGCGTGACCTGCGCCACCTGATCAATACCGTCCACGACCTGACCGGCCGTGGTGTCGGACTGAAGGTGCTGACCGGCCACGGTGCGGCCATCGACACCACGACGGCCGCCGGCAAGCTGGTCTTCGGCATCTTTGCCGCGCTGGCCGAGTTCGAGCGCGAACTGATCGCCGAGCGCACCGTGGCGGGCCTGGCCTCGGCACGGGCGCGCGGTCGGAAAGGTGGCCGGCCGTTCAAGATGACGGCCGCCAAGCTGCGCCTGGCGATGGCGGCAATGTGCCAGCCCGAAACCAAGGTCGGCGACCTGTGCCAGGAACTCGGCATCACGCGACAGACCCTGTACCGACACATTTCCCCAAAAGGCGAGTTGCGCCCAGATGGGACGAAACTACTCAACCGTACCTGACAAGTAGTCAGCCTCCGCCTGACGGCGGCGAATCGCAAGCGCTCGGCTTGGCGCTGGTTTCGGTCGCAGTAATGGCGCGTGCCTGGAAGCGCTGGTAGCACTCCAGCCCGCAGAAGTGCTCGACGTACTCCGCGCCTTCCGGGGTGAAGGCGGCATCGAGCGGGATTTCCTTGCAACACACGCAGCAAGCGGTGCTCGGTTCGTTGACGTTCATGGTGGTGTTTCTCCATTGGTTGACGAAGCTGGCGAAGGTCGCCGCCGGCATCGGCTTCGCGAACAGAAAGCCCTGCACCGTGTCGCAGCCGGCCTGCCGCAACCACGCCAGGCTGTCGGGTGTTTCCACGCCTTCGGCCACTACCTCCATGCCCAGCCCATGCGCGAGCTGGATCACCGCCCGCACGATGCATTGGTCGCGGGTATCGTCCGGCAGCCTGGCAACGAACGATTGGTCGATCTTCAGCGTGGTGATCGGGCAGCACTTCAGATGTTGCAGGCAGGAATAGCCCGTGCCGAAGTCGTCGGCCGCGAAATGCACGCCGAGGGCACGCAAGGCGTCGAAGGTGGCGAACAGGGCCGGATTGCCGAAGGCGACCGATTCAGTCAACTCGATCTCCAGACATTCGGCGGGTAAGTCCGCATCGGTCAGCACCCGCTGAATCTCGGCATCGAACATCGGCCCGACCTGACTCGCGGACACATTGACGGCGAGCCGGAACGGCTGCCACGCCAATGCTTGCCACTTGCGCATCTGTCGGCAGGCTTCGCACAGCACCCACGTGCCAATTGCCGGCATCAGGCCGGACGACTCGGCCAGCGGTATGAACTGACCTGGTGGCAGCAGTCCCAAGCTCGGATGCCGCCAGCGCAGCAGCGCTTCCGCGCCGACGATCCGGTTATTACGCAGATCGACCAGCGGCTGGTAATACAGCTCAAGCTGCCGGCTCGCCGCCGCCTGCGCCAACTCAGTCGCCGTCCATCCGGCGGGGTGCGAAGTCATCATGATCCGCCCCGGAAGGCGCGCAGTAGCCGCGTCACGGACAGAATGAACCTAAAAACCTCAGTTACCCCACCCCGTTTGCATGATCGGCCAGCAAGCGGTGTGGTTTCGGTGGTCCGATAGCCGCAACGATGCGCTTGAGATGCGCGCAACAGCGCAGCCAGACCGATGGGCCGTCAAACTG
>JAKLLO010000246.1 GCA_023150095.1 Zoogloea sp.
AGGTCGCGATTCCGCTGCGCGTCGCGCTGCTGGGCCAGCCCCAGACGCCGTCCATTGACGCGGTGCTCGAAACCATGGGCCGCGAGCTGGTGCTGGCACGGCTGGATCGGGTGCTGTAAGCCCGGCGCCGACAGGCGTTCGACCAACAAAAAGCGCGGCCCGAGGGTCGCGCTTTTTGCTTTGGGCGGCCAGCTCGTGAGCCGGCCAGGGAAAGATCAGAAATCCGCGCTGCGGCGGGGCTGCTCGGCGCCGGCGACGATCTGGCCGTTGCGCACCCGCACCGGATCGCCCACGCGCCACACCGGCGCGTTCTGCTGCTCGATCACCCGGCGGGTGCCGTCTTCGAGCTTCACGGTGATCTGGTAGTGGCTGATGGTGCGGTAGCGGCGCTCGGCCTCGTTGCCGGCCAGGCCGCCCAGCACCGCGCCGCCGATGCGGGCGATCTGCTTGCCGGAGCCTTCGCCCACCTGATGGCCCAGCACGCCACCGAGGATCGCCCCGCCGATCGCGCCGATGCCGCTGCCTTCACCCTTCTGCTGGATCGCCTCGATGTGCTCGATCACGCCACAGTCGCGGCAGACGGGCGGCGGAGCAGGGGGCGCATCAGCCACCCGACGGCCGGCGTGTTCGCCCGGGGGCGGCGCGTCGCGGGGCGCGGGCACGGCGTCGTCCGGCGGCGGGTTGCCGGTGACGGCAGCCTGGGCCGGCTTGGGGTGGGGCTTGGGTTTCGGGGGCGCAGGCTTGGCCGGCGCCGGGGCCACGTGCTCGGCCTTGGGGGCGGGTGGTTCGGGTTTTGTCTCGACGACGGGCGCGGGCGGCGGGGCCGGTTCGGCGGCCGCGATGGGCGCCGGCGGCTCGATCGGCTTGATGGGCTGGGCGGGGGCGGTGGCCACGCTCTCCGCCGGCGCGGCGGGCTTGCTGAAGTCGGGCAGGACGCCCGCCAGCTTGGCGACGCCGGCCAGGCTGACGGCGGTGACGGATGCGGCGGCCACCCACAGCATCGGGTGCAGGCCGGGTTTGTTCGGGGTCGTGCTCATGGTGGTTCTCCGTTCGGGATGACAGCTTAACGCTGCCAGCCGCAGGCGGCGCACCGTGGCAAAGCGCGCTTACAAAATCATCCGGGATGACGGCTGGGCTTACTCGTCGCCGCCCGCGCCGGGGCGGGGCGGCTTGAGCAGGTAGCGGGCCGGGTCCATTGCATCGACAAGATCCTGCTCCAATGGCAGCGGATCGCCGTTCAGCTGGCTCGCCAGCAGCTCGCCCACCAGGCTCGCCCACACCAGCCCGCGGGCGCCGAAGCCGGTGGCGGCAAACAGCCCGGGCTGGCGGGGAATCTCGGCGAGCGGCGTGGTGCGCTCGGCGGTGCGCACGGCCGGCACCGCACCGACCATCGGCAGGCGGTCCGGCGAGGCGGGGCGGAAGCCCACCCGGCCGTCGAGGCTCGTCGGGTCGAAGGGGGCGGAGAAGCCGGGCAGGATGCCGTCGAGCTTGTCGAGGTTCTCCCGGTGCTCAGCTTCGCGCAGCTCGGTGCTGTCGTCGTCGGCGATGAAAGTGGCGCCGGCGCAGCGGATGCCGTCTACCTCCGGGCTCACGTAGCCGCCGCGACACACCACGACCTCGGGCGCGCTGCCGGGCGTGGCAGGCAGGTGCGACACCTGGCCGCGGGCCGGCCGTACCGGCAGGCTGGTGGCCTCGGGGATCGCGCGGATGCCGACGCCGTTGGCGAGCACCATCACCGGCGCCCGGGCGATCTCGGCGCCGTTTTCATCGAGGGCGATCCAGCTGTCGTCGCGCCGTTCGAGCTTCGCCAGCCGGCGGCCAAACAGCGTGGTGACGCGCTCGCCGCCCGCGGCCAGATTGGCCGCACACAGGGTTGGTGGCTGGAGCCAGCCGCCCTGCGGAAACCACCAGCCGCCTTGCTCCACGGGCCAGCGGGCCAGTTTGGCGGCTTCGTCCCGATCGGCGAAGCGCAGGTAATCCGTCGGATAGCCGTGGGCCTCGACGACCGCCCGCATCTTGGCAGCCTGCTTGTCGTCGCGGGCCAGGTGGAGCACGCCGGTGGGTGCCCAGCGCACCGGATGGCCGGCCTCGGCGAGGCGCGCGAGATGATGCCGGCCGTACAGAAAGCCGGCCCGGGTGATGCGGGCGAGGCGGTTGTCGTCGAGGCTGGGCAGGGGGCGGAACACGCCGGCCCGGTTGCCCGAGGCGCGCTGACCGGGCCCGTCAGCCTCGTCGACCACCGTGACCGTCCAGCCACGGGCGGCGAGGCGCTCGGCCACCGACGTGCCGGCAACGCCGGCGCCGATCACCAATGCCTTCTGGTGTGGCGCAGCAGCAGGCGCTGGCGCGTCGGCGCGGTGGCCGGCGAGCATCTCGCGCTTGCCGCCGAAACCGGGGCGACGGTCCAGCACGAAGCCGGCGTCTTCCAGTCCGCGACGGACCTTGCCATTCACCGACCAGGTGGCCAGCGTGGCGCCCGGGGCTGCCAGGCGGGCCAGCTGGGCGAACACCGCTGGCGACCACAGGTCCGGGTTGTTGGTCGGCGAGAAGCCGTCGAGGAAGAAGGTGTCGGCGGCGGCTGAAAGCTGGGGCAGGACGTCGAGGGCGTCGCCGAAGATGAGGGTGAGCACCACCCGGCCGCCATCCAGATGCAGGCGATGGATGCCCGGCACGAGCGCGGGCCAGTGGCGGCGCAGTTCGTCGGCCAGCGGGGCGAGCTCCGGCCATGCGGCGTGGAGGCGGGCGAGGTCTTCGGCGGTGAAGGGGTGTTTCTCGACCGACACGAAGTGGAGTCGCCCGCTGCGCTGTGGATCGCTGCGCCAGGCGTCCCAGGTGGCCAGAAAGTTCAGGCCCAGGCCGAAGCCGGTCTCCATCACGGTGAAGCGTTCGCGCCCCGCCCAGCGAGCCGGCAGGCCGTTGCCAGCAAGGAACACATGTCGCGCCTGCCCCAGCCCGCCGGAGACGGTGTGATAGACGTCGTCGTAGGCAGGCGAGTACGGGGTCCTGTCCTCGGCGAGGACGATCTGGGCAGGGACGAGGGGCTGGGACATGGGCGGTATCGAGGCTGGAATGGCGGGTGACGACGGCATGCTTGGTGCGCCGCAGCAGGCCGGTTCGTGATAAATTTGACAGCTTGTTGCAAGGCGATGCCTGTGCCTGCGTGCCGGAAATGTGCCGGTTCGCGGCCGTGGGCCTTGCATGAATGCGGATGCTTGGGTGGGTTGAACGGTCGGATTTTGCTCGAAAGGATGCCGGAGTGACCTCGCCCGACGTGGCAATCCTGATGGGAACCTACGAGGGGCCGGAGTTCTTCGGGCGTCAGCTCGAATCCATTATTGCCCAGACCGTCACCGGCTGGAAACTGTGGATTTCTGACGACTCGTCGTCGTCCGTCATGCGCGACGTGCTGCCCGCCTACCGCGAGGCGCTGGGCGATCGCGTGGAACTAAACGACGGCCCGCGGCGCGGACTTGTGGCGAACTTCCTGAGTCTCGCCTGCCGGCCGGACATCGATACCCGTTATTTCGCCTTCGCCGACCAGGACGATATCTGGGACGCGGACAAGCTCGAGCGGGCGCTGGCCTGGCTCGACACCGTTCCGGAATCGGTGCCCGCGCTGTATTGCGGGCGCGTCCGGCTGGTGGATCGTGATGGCCGGGAGCTGGGGCTTTCGCCCTTGTTCTCAAGGCCGCCGGGTTTCCGGAATGCGCTGGTGCAGAGCCTCGCGGGGGGCAATACGATGGTCTTCAACGACGCGGCCCGGCGCCTGCTTCTGCGGGCGGGAGAGGGCGTGGATGTGGTGGTACACGACTGGTGGCTGTACCTGGTTGTGACGGCATGCGGCGGAACGGTCTTTTATGACGAGCGTCCTACGCTGAGCTATCGTTTGCACGGCGCGAACCAG
>JAKLLO010000247.1 GCA_023150095.1 Zoogloea sp.
CAAGACGCTGCCGAACGTCGTCACGCGCGGCGTGGGCGACCTGGGGCTGACCGTCGGCTCGCTGGCTTTCTTCCCCGCGATGGACGTGGTACGCCAGGCGCTGCCGATGGTGCTGACGATGCTCAAGATGGCGCTCATCATCTGCATCCCGCTGGTGCTGCTGATCGGCACCTACGACCTGAAGACGGTGGTGACGGTGAGCTGCGTCCAGTTCGCGCTGTTCTTCGTGGACTTCTGGTTCCAGCTCGCGCGCTGGATCGACAGCACGATCCTGGACGCGCTCTACGGCTGGGGGTTTGGCGCGGACAGGCCGCACACGAACTTCGATCCGCTGATCGGCTTGAACAACGCCTTTGGCGACATGCTGCTCAACTTCGTCATGGCGATGATGTTCATCGTGCTGCCGACGTTTTGGGTGATGGCACTGGCCTGGGCTGGTGTACGGGCAGGCAATATTCTTGGAGCGCTTACCGTCGCTACCGGCGACGCAAAGGCGGCTGGAGGTAGTGGCTCTCGCCTTGCGATGACGGCTGCGTCGAAAGGCGGCGCGAAGTAAGGCGCATCCTTTCGCACCGATGGGGCAGCTACGACTCGTCAGAGTCGCCCATGTCGTGGCGCCACTCGTTCTTGTCGTACAGACCATGGCCGGAGTGTCCTTCACGCCACTCTGGCTGGTTCTCATCATCCGCATCGGCGTTCCGCGCGAGCCATGCGGCGACCACCGCAAAGGCAAGCAGCAGGACGAGCCAGGATACGGTGTAGAGCAGCACGCCAAGTACGGCCAGCTTGACGATCCAGAGCACCGCCGTGATCGCGCCCGCAGGCACCCCGCGCGTCACCAGCCAGCCGGCTACACGCTGCTCGCGGCGCAGGTATCCACGCCAGGCACGGCCAGCCCCCCGGCCCAGCCGGTGGCTCCAGCGCCCGTTGTGCGTGTTGGTGGTCATGCTCATATGCCTCGGCTTCAGTGGTGCCTCACCTCGCGGAGCGGCCGGTCGTGGCCTGCCCTCCAGCATAGACCGCGATCAGGAGGGCGGGTTGCGGCCGGCAGAGCCGGGTTGGCTCGGGCCGCAGGTCGATTAGATTCTGCACGATAAATCAAACCTAATGCTACTTTCCATGCACGTTCTTGCAATGGCTCTAGGGGTCGATTGGATTTTGTGTTATTTTTATAACATGGATGGAAATTCTCGGCACCAGGTAATCAAGCGACTGCAGGCGGGACTCCCCCGCGGGGCGCCGTTCGACCTTGCCACCCTGAGCCAGTTCGGGGTGTCGCCCCAGCTCGCCGCCCACTATGCCGACGGCGGGTGGCTCGTGCGCCTGGCCCATGGCGTCTATGCCTTCCCGAACGATGAGTTCGGGGTCTACGGTGCGCTGAAGTTCCTGCAACAGCGCGTGCCCGGCCTGCACGTCGGCGGCAAGAGCGCCCTGGCCCTGCAGGGGGTGCGGCACAACCTGGGCAGCCGGGAGGCGCTGGTGCTGTGGGGCGACGGTCGTTTCGCGTTGCCGGCCTGGTTCACTTCGCGCTTTCCGGCCCGCTATGTCCACGCCCGCCTGTTCGACTGGCCGGACACGGCGCTGGCCGGCAAGACCCTGACCACGCCGCCTAGCCTGCCCGAGGATCTGCGGGTGGCAGCCCCCGAGCGTGCCGTTCTGGAGCTGCTGTACGAAGCCGGCGTCAAGCAGAGCCTCGAAGAGGCCCGCAACCTCTTCGATGGACTGCGTTCCCCCCGCAAGGACTTGCTCGGGCAACTGCTGTCTTGCTGCGCCAGCGTGAAGGCCGTGCGCCTGTTCCTCACCTGGGCGCGCGAGACCAGCCTCGTGGATGTCGATGCCCTGCTGGAGCAGTACCCGGTTCGCACCGGCAGCAACACGCGCTGGATGAGCCGGCTCGATGACGGCACCTTGCTGAGCCTGAGACCTCATGGATAAGACCTACGCGGACACCGTTCGCCTGCTGCTGGCCGTCGCGCCCGACGTGTTCGCCAACGACATCTTCGCCATGAAGGGCGGCACGGCCATCAACCTCTTCGTGCGGGACATGCCGCGCCTTTCGGTGGACATCGACGTGGTGTACCTCCCGTGGCAGACGCCGCGCGACGAAGCGCTGCAAGCCATCAACCAGGAGCTGGCCGCCATCGCCACGCGCGTTGCGCCACTGGGCGTGCAGACACGCCTGGTTCGCGCCAAGGACCTGGGAGACACCAAGCTGATCGTCGAGAACGACGCCAGCCAGGTGAAGATCGAGGTCAACGTCGTGTTCCGAGGCAGCGTGCTGCCCGTCGAGCGGCGGCCGCTGAGCGCAAAGACCAGCGATCTGTTCGGCGTCGAGTTCGAGCTGCCGGTTCTGGCACCGGACGAGCTGTACGCCAGCAAGCTGGTGGCCGCGCTGGATCGGCAGCACCCCCGCGACCTGTTCGACGTGTGGCAGCTCTACGAATCGGGCGACATCAGCGACGGCATGGTCGAGTGCTTCGTGATCTATCTGGCGGGCCACAACCGGCCGCCCCACGAAGTGCTGTTCGGCAACGACAAGGACATCGCCGGCGAGTACGAGCGGGCCTTTGTCGGCATGACCGAAGTGGGCTGCTCCCTGGAGACACTGCTCGACGCTCGCGCCAGGGTGCGGCGCGAGCTGCCACAGCGACTGAGCACCGCGCACAAGCAGTTTCTGAGCGGGCTGGCGCGCGCAGAACCGGACTGGTCGCTGGTGCAATGCCAGCACGCCGCGCAACTGCCGGCACTGCGCTGGAAGCTCGCCAATCTCGAAACCTTCCGCAAGCGCCGTCCCGACGACTTCGCAGCGCAATCCGCCGCCCTCGACACCGGCTTGGGCCAGAGCTGACGAACATCCCGCAGCTTCCGGCTTGCCGGGATTGCCCCATGCCGCATTCATCGTGGCACCCGCGCAGCAGCGGCCCTATACCCAAAAGCTTCCGACAAAGGCCAAAGGGCTGGGAAGGGGCAAAGGAAGGGCGCCAAGGGGAAAGGCCCTATCCTGAAAAGGCCAAAAGGCGCCCCCGAGCAGCCCGTCATCCGGGGTTCGCCATGCTCTCGCTGTTCCAGCGCAAAAGGGTGCCACCCACCGCCGGCACGCCGCCCACCTCCGCCATCGAAACTCCGAAAGGGTCGATGCGGCCGGAGTCGGCCGCATCGCTGCTGGCCACGCCGCGCCGGCAGAAACTGCTGGAACACATCTGGCAGCGCACATCGCTCTCGCGCCGGCAGTTCGCCACGCTCTACCTCGCCCCACTGGAGCGCTACGCCGAGCTGGTCCAGCAGTTCCCGGCCTCCGAGAACCACCACCACGCCTATCCGGGCGGCATGCTGGACCACGGCCTGGAGATCGTCGCCTATGCGCTGAAATTGCGGCAGTCATACCTGCTGCCTGCGGGCGTCACGCCGGAGGCACAGGCGGCCCAGGCCGAAGCCTGGACTGCAGGCACGGCCTACGCGGCCCTGCTGCACGACATCGGCAAGATTGCGGTCGATCTGCACGTCGAGCATGCCGACGGCAGCGTCTGGCATCCCTGGCACGGCCCACTGCGAAAGCCCTACCGCTTCCGTTACCGAAAGGAGCGTGAGTACCGCCTGCACAGCGCCGCCACCGGGCTGCTCTACGCGCGCCTTCTCGATCGGGACATCTTCGACTGGCTCAGCGGCTATCCCGACCTCTGGGCCGCGCTGCTGTACGTGCTGGCCGGCCAGTACGAGCATGCCGGCACGCTCGGCGAGCTGGTCGTGCAGGCCGACCAGGCATCGGTCGCCCAGGAACTCGGCGGCGATCCCAGCAAGGCGCTGGCGGCGCCCAAGCATGCGCTGCAACGCAAATTGCTCGACGGCTTGCGCTACCTGCTCAAGGAAG
>JAKLLO010000248.1 GCA_023150095.1 Zoogloea sp.
CTCGACAAGCACTTTGCCGGCTACGCCCGCCCGGCCTTCCTGCAGTGACATCCGCAGCGCCGGAGCAGGTATCGCCGTAGGGGCGACTTCAGTCGCCCATCCGCGCATTGGTCACAGGCAGGCCGTTGAGCGAAGCCCGAGGGCGACTGAAGTCGCCCCTACACGCCCCAACACGTTGCACACGCATAGCGACCTGCACCTACTGCCGCCTGCCCCAGCGCGTTCTGCCATTCGCCTGAGTCAAGAACCCCCATGACCACCGCCCACCGCCCCTACTGGGACGCCGCCCTCGAAACCCAGTCCCGCGCTGACTGGGACGCCCTCAAGCTGCAGCTGCTGCAGAAGCACCTGCGCCACGCCTACGACAACTCGCCCTTTTACCGGGCGCACTTTGACGCGGCCGGCGTGCATCCCGATCTCGTCCGCAGCCTCGACGACATCCGGCGCTTCCCCTTCATCAACAAATCCACCCTGCGCGAGCGCCAGCTCGCCGTGCCGCCCTTCGGCGATCTGGTGGCCGTGCCCGAGCGGGACATCGTCTACATCTCCGCCTCCAGCGGCTCGACCGGCGTGCCCACCGCGTCGCCCTTCACTGCGCAGGATTTCGACGACTGGATCGACTACGAGGCGCGCCAGTTCTGGTCGTCGGGCCTGCGCCCGGAAGACCGCTACGCCCACTCGCTCAACTTCTCGCTGTTCGTCGGCGGCCCCTGCGTGCTGGGCGCCCAGAAGCTCGGCGCCCTGTCGATCCACGCCGGCACCGTGCCGTCCGAGCGCCTGCTGGCGATTCTGCGCCAGTTCCAGGTCACCGCCATCTGGACGACGCCGTCCTACGCCTGGTATCTGGGCGAAACCGCCATCAAGGAAGGCATCGACCTGCGGAAGGATCTTTCAGTGCGGCGCATCTTCGTAGCCGGCGAGCCCGGCGGCTCGATCCCCGAAACCCGCCAGCGCATCGAAGCCCTGTGGGGCGCATCGGTGTACGACTACTACGGCCTGTCCGACATCTTCGGCTCCTGCGCCGGCATGTGCGAGGAGAAGGACGGCCTGCACTGGGCCGAGGATCACATCCTGGTCGAGGTGCTCCACCCGGACACCAACGAACCCGTGCCCGAAGGCGGCCGCGGCGAGCTGGTGCTCACCACCCTCAAGAAGACCGCCCGCCCAATGATCCGCTTCCGCACCGGCGACATCGTGTCCTTCACGTCCGACCCCTGCGCCTGCGGCCGCACCTCCATCCGCCTCCAGGGCATCCACGGCCGGCTCGACGACATGCTCATCATCAAGGGCGTCAATGTCTTCCCCAGCGACGTGGAGGCCATTGCCCGGCGCGACCACGACCTCACCGGCGAATACCGGCTGATCGTCGAGCGCGAAAACCACCTGGACCGCCTCACCGTCGAGGTCGAGCGCACCACCGCCGCCACGGCCACCGATGCCGAACTCGCCGGCCGTTTCGCCCACCACCTGAAGGCCGTCACCGGCGTCAGCGCGGTGGTGAACATCCTGCCGCCCGACACCCTGCCCCGCGCCACCCACAAGGCCAAGCGAGTGGAAGACCGCCGCAGCGGCGTGTGGGGCTAAGGCCCGGCACGACGCAACCCGAAAGCAAGCCTCGCCGTGCCACCGAAGCAACACAGCCCACCGCCGGCGCAGGGGGCACATCGGTTAGATCGCCCCCTGCCGGCCGCTGTCCATGAACGGATTTGCCACAACAAACCGGGCTTGCCGACGGGAATCGGGCGGTCTCCTTTGGTGCTGCTCCAGCAGCAGGCATACAATCGAAGCAGGGAGATAACTCACCGGTCTGCGGTGCAAGGAAACAATGACAACACGCGGGGGCACCCTCAGGAACACCCGGGACCATTGTTGTCTGCGTGACCTGCCGGGTCTCGTCGTGGCGATGTTTGCGCTGCTCTTCAGCCTCGTCGCAGGCGTCCATGCCGAAGCAACTCAGGACACCGAGATGATCCGCCGGGTGGGCATCACCTCGTTCCGCGACAAATCCGTCACCATCCGCGAATGGCAGCCGACGATGGACTATCTCTCGTCGCGGATGCCCGGCACGCGCTTTGTGGCCGTACCCATGACGCTGCCCGAATTCGAGATCGCCCTCGCCCGGCACGAGCTCGATTTCGTGCTCACCAACCCCCAGCACTACATCATCATGGAGACCCGTTTCGGTGTCTCCCGGCTTGCCACCCAGGTCCGGCGCGAGAACGGGCTGATCGTCAACCGCTTTGGCGGCGTGATCTTCACCCGCAGCGACCGCCAGGACATCCAACGCCTGGACGATCTCAAAGGCAAGCGCATCGCCGCCGTCGACCGGACCTCCTTTGCTGCCTTCCTGCTCCAGTACGACCTTGCCAAGCAGGCGGGGATCGACCTCGACAAGGAGGCGCACCTCGAATTCCTGGGCTTCCCCCAGGACAACTGCGTGATGTCGGTGCTCGCAGGCCGCACCGACGTGGGCTTCGTGCGCAGCGGCGTACTCGAGTCCATGGCCCGCGAGGGCAGCATCCAGCTATCCCGGCTGCGCGTCATCGATCCCGCACCCCAGCAGAATTTCCCCTTCCTCGTGAGCACCGGGCTGTATCCCGAATGGCCGCTGGCCGCCGCACCCCACGTGCCGATCGACGTGGCCAATCAGGTGGCGGCCACGCTGCTCATGATGCCGCCAGACCACCCCGCCGCCCAGAATGCCCGCTACTACCGCTGGTCCACGCCGCTGGAATACCAGCAGGTGCAAGCCGTCATGCGGCGTCACCACCTCTACCCCTACGACAAGCCCGAGCCGATCAGCCTGGCGGATGTCATACACCAGTACCTGCTGCCGGTGGCCATCGGCCTGGCCGTCACCGTGATCGGGCTGGCCATCCTCTACCTGCGCACCCACCAGCTCAATGTCGCCCTCAAGACATCGCGCCTCAAGCTCAGCGAGATGGCGCATCACGACGCCCTCACCGGCCTGCCCAACCGCAACCTGCTCGAAGACCGCCTGACTCAGGCCCTCGCCCAGGCCGACCGCGCCGGCAACAAACTGGCCGTGTGCCTGGCCGACCTCGACGGTTTCAAACCCATCAACGACAAGCTCGGGCACAAGGCCGGCGACGACGTGCTGCAGGACATCGCCGCCAACCTCAAGGCCACCATCCGGGCCGGCGACACCGTGGCCCGCTGGGGCGGCGACGAGTTCGTGCTGCTCGTCACCGGCATCACCGACATCGAGCAGATCGACGAGACCATGCGACGGGTGCTCGCCGCCGTCGCCCGCAGCAACACCCACAGCGGCGGCCTGCCGGTATCGGCGAGCATCGGCGTGAGCATCTTCCCGACCGACGCCCAGACCCCTCAGACCCTCTTCAAGAACGCCGACGCGGCCATGTACGAGGCCAAGAAACTCGGCGGCAACTGCCACGTGCTCCACGCACAGGAGCCCGTCCCCGCCTGATCCGCCAGCGCCGGCACGCTTCCGGCCGCCATGGGCCGCATCCTGCAAGGCCTTTTCGGATTCCGCGGCAATCCATCTGAGTTCTTGTGGGTGCGTATCGCCGGACCCGCCCGCTAATGCGGGGGAACGTGCAGGAGATCGGCGCAGACTTCTTCGTCTTCTCCGGCCACAAGGTGTTTGCCCCCACCGGCATCGGCACCGTGTTCGGCAAGCGGTCCATTCTCGAAGACATGCCCCCGTGGCAGGGCGGCGGCAACATGATTGCCGACGTCACCTTCGAGAAGACCATCTACCACGGCCCCCCGACCCGCTTCGAGGCCGGCACCGGCAACATCGCCGACGCGGTGGGCCTGGGCGCGGCAATCGACTACGTCGAGCGCCTCGGCATGGAGAACA
>JAKLLO010000249.1 GCA_023150095.1 Zoogloea sp.
GCCGCGCAGGTCGTATCGCCCGGGCACGCCGGGCCGGAACAGCGGGGAATACCAGTTGCCCTGGACCGCGATCGTCTCCAGGTTGCCCGGCCAGGGTTTGGCGATGCCCTGCAGCCGTTGCACCTTGGTTGCCTCATCCACCGGGATCGCCCCCAACGATGGAGCCGAAGCAGGTCGCCGCTCGGGCTGCAGGCCGGCAACAAACGTCTGGGCCGCGCCCTGGGCCGGGACCTGGAGCAGCAGCGCCAGACCCAGCGCCTTCGTCCATGGACTCATCAGTGATTCCTCCTTGCCACTCACTCAGCAGGTTGCGTGCCTGCCCGGCAGAAGAAGCCACCCCATTGTTTTGTCGATGTTTTTATTGGAACCACCGCCCGCCGCGAGCGGGCCATCTGCCAGATTGACAGCCCCACCAAGCCAATCTGGCAGGCACGGAATCCCGCCGCCCGACGCCGGGCCGTGCACGCGCTCACCGGCGTGCTACGGTGAAGGCATGGACACCGCCAAGACCCTCCTCCTCGTCTATCAATCC
Source organism: Zoogloea sp. (assembly GCA_023150095.1). GTDB lineage: Bacteria > Pseudomonadota > Gammaproteobacteria > Burkholderiales > Rhodocyclaceae > Zoogloea. The sequence goes on from JAKLLO010000249.1 coordinate 533, forward strand.
ACCACCGGCGCCACCGAGCAGATGATCCGCGCCGTGGCCCGGGGCGCCGCCGACGAGCCGGACGTCACCGTGCGCCTCCTCGCCGCCCGCGACGCCGGCCCGGACGACCTGCTTGCCGCCGACGGCTACGTGTTCGCCTGCCCCGAGAACCTCGCCGCCATCGCCGGGCTGATGAAGGATTTCTTCGACCGCAGCTACTACGGCGCCCTCGACCACATCAACGGCCGGCCCTACGCCACCGTGGTGTGCGCCGGCAGCGACGGCAGCAACGCCGTGCGCCAGATCGCCCGCATCGCCACCGGCTGGCGCCTGCGCGAGATCGCCCCGCCGCTCATCATCTGCACCCACGCCCAGACCACCGAGGCGATCCTCGCGCCCAAGGTCGTGCCCGATTCCGAGCTCGGCAAGGGCGTGGAACTCGGTGCCGCCTTCGCCGCTGGGCTGGCCATGGGCGCGTTCTGACGCGTCCTCCGGGGTTCGTCCACCCACAGCAACAATCCGGCATCGATTGTTGCTGTAGCTGAACAAATCGCCACTCCGCCGCCACCGGCAGCACTCCCCCGCTGAAACCTTCGCCTCCACGTGCCGCTGCGGCCGATTTTTCATTCCATTTATCGCGTGAAAAATCAGTTGACTTTGCAAGCATTGAAATCTACATTTCAATCAACTTCAGCGGCTTTCCTTCCCGCCCGGAAAGACAGACCGCCATAACAGACACCCCAACAGGAGACGGACCCATGAGCGTTTTTGTCGAGCGCCTCGACATCGGTGGCAGCGGCCCGCGGGTCGGCATCAAGGACACCATCGACGTGGTCGGCGTGCGCACCCGCGCCGGCTGCCGGGCCCTCGAATCCGTCGCCCCGGCCCGTGCCAGCGCCGACGTGGTCGAGCGCCTGCTGACCGCCGGCTACCACCTGGCCGGCAAGACCAACCTCCACGAGCTCGCCTTCGGCACCACCGGCATCAACCGCTGGACCGGCACCCCCACCAACCCGCTGTTCCCGGCCTACGTGCCCGGCGGTTCGTCAAGCGGCTCGGCGGTGGCGGTGGCCGAAGGCAGCGTCGACGTGGCGCTCGGCACCGACACCGGCGGCTCGATCCGCATCCCCGCCGCCTGCTGCGGCGTGTTCGGCCTCAAGCCCAGCTTCGGCCGGGTCAGCCACAAGGGCGTGATGCCGGCCGAGACCAGCCTCGACTGCGTCGGCCCCTTCGCCCGCGACATGGACGCCCTGATCGCCGCGATGCGCGCCATCGACCCGAGCTTCGGCGACCTGCCCGACATCGCCGGCGTGCGCATCGGCGTGGTGGAGGTAAGCGCCACGTCGCCGATCCTCGACGCCGTGTCCGCCGCAGTGGCCGCCAGCGGCCTTTCCGCCGGCAAGGTGCAACTGCCCGATTTCGGCGCCGCCTACGCCGCCGGGCTCACCGTGATCAACGCCGAAACCTGGGCCGCCTGTGGCGAGCTGGTGGGCACCGGGCTGGTGGGCGAGGACGTGGCCCGCCGCCTGCAGGCCGCGTCCCTCACCACCCCGGACGACGTGGCCGCCGCCAACCTCGTGCGCGAACGCTTCGCCGCCCAGGTGGACGCCGCCCTGCGGGATTTCCCCATCCTTGCCCTGCCGACCATGGCCGACGCGCCGCCCCGGCTCGAGGACGCCGCCGACACCAGCAAGCTCGTCGCGATGACCGCGCTGGTGCGCCCCTTCAACCTTTCCGGCCACCCGGCCATCGCGATTCCGCTGCCCGCCATCGACGGCTACCCCGTGAGCCTTCAGCTGGTGGCGGCCCGGCACGACGACGAACGCCTGTGCGCCGTCGCCGCCCATTTCGCCCGTCAGATCAAACGACCCTAACCTGGACTGGAGACACCGATGTTGGCTAATTTGCAGGAACCAAGGGCTGGCGCCGACGTAGCGCCGGAGGTCGCCGGAATGGACGCGCTGCTGCGCGACATCCGCCAGCGCCGCAAGGAATTCGAAGCCCAGAAATACATCTCGCCGGACATCATCGAGCGCTTCAAGGCGGTCGGCGTGTATCGGGCGCTGGTGGCCAAGCGCTTTGGCGGCGACGAGAAATCGCCCGCCGAGTTCTGCGAGCTGATCGAAACCATCGCCCGCGCCGACGGCTCGGCCGGCTGGGTGGCGAGCTTCGGGATCGGCGGTGTTTACCTCGCCGCGCTGCCCGTTGAGACCCTCACCAAGCTCTACGCCAAGGGCCCGGACGTGGTCTTCGCCGGCGGCATCTTCCCGCCGCAACCGGCCGAACTGGTCGAAGGCGGCTACCGGGTGAATGGCCGCTGGAGCTGGGGCAGCGGCAGCATGGGCGCCGAGGTGATCGGCGCCGGCATCCTGCCCAAAAATGGCGACAACTCCGGCCTGCCGCGCATGGCCGTGATGCCCCGCGCGCAGGTGAGCATCGAGCCCAACTGGGACGTCATGGGCCTGCTCGGCACCGGCAGCCACGACATCGTGGTGAAGGACGTGATCGTCCCGCCCGAATGGACTTTCGTCCGCGGCGGCGCCTCGTCCCTCGACACGCCGCTGTACCGCTATCCCACGCTGTCCTTCGCCGCCCAGGTGCTCACCGTCGTCGGCCTCGGCATCGCCCGGGCGGCCATCGACGAAGTGCTGGGCATGGCCGCGGGGCGGGCTTCCGTCACCGGCGCGCCCAACCTGGGCGAGCGCGTTTATGTGCAGCTGGAGATCGCCAAGATCGAAGCCGAGCTGCGCGCCGCCCGGGCGTGGTTCTACCAGGCCATCGACGACGTGTGGCAGGTGCTGCTGAAGGGCGACAAGCCCAGCGACCAACTGGTGAGCATGCTGCGCCTCTCCACCACCCACGCCTCGCGGGTGAGCGCCGACGTGACGCGCCGCGCCCAGATGGTCTCGGGCGGCAGCGGCGTCTATGAATCCTGCCCGCTCGCCGCCCAGGTGCGCGACGTGCAGATGATCACCCAGCACGCCTTCATGGGCGACATCACCTACCAGAACGCCGGCGCCATGCTGTTCGGCCTCAAACCCCTGCCGGGCTACCTCTAAGCACCCGACAACCCCACGGAGATAAACGATGAGCGACAAGACCCCGCTGCGCGTGCTGTTCTGCATGGGCGTGAACCAGAACTTCATGGACGGCACCGCCGACGAGATGAAGGACGTCTGGGGCGCCTTCGTCTCGATGATGCAGGGCATCGCCCGCCTGCCCGGCGTGCGCGTGCTGGGCAACATGGACGACGACCGGATCATGGTCGGCCCGTCGGTGGCCTTCCCCTGGACCACCTACGTGCTGGCCGACGTGCCCGACTACGACACCGTCACC
>JAKLLO010000250.1 GCA_023150095.1 Zoogloea sp.
GTCGGTGGTGATCGCGAAGATCGCCGGGATCGAATCGACCGCAAAGATCACGTCGGAGAGCTCGACCAGCACCAGCACCAGGAACAGCGGCGTCACGTAGCGCACCGCCTTGCCGGCCACCTCGCGGGTGACGAAGAAGCGCTCGCCGTGGAGCTCGTCGCTCACGTTCATGTGCTTGCGGATCCAGCGGATCACCGGGTTGTTGGCGAGGTCGGGCTGGGCATCGGCGAACCACCACATCTTGACGCCGGTGATCAGCAGGAAGGCGCCGAACACATACAGCAGCCAGTGGAACTGGGTGATCAGCCACACGCCGGCGAAGATCATCACGGTGCGCAGCACGATGGCGCCGAGCACGCCGTAGATCAGCACGCGCTTCTGCAGCTCGAGGGGGATCGCGAAGAAGCTGAACAGCATCAGCCACACGAAGACGTTATCCACCGCCAGGGATTTTTCGATCAGGTAGCCGGTGAGGAACTCCAGCGCCTTGGTGTTGGCCACTTCGCGCCCCACCGCGCCGTCGAGGTAGAACCACAGCGCCGCCGCGAAGCCCAGCGACACGCCCACCCACACCGCCGACCAGCCAGCCGCCTCGCGAAAGCCCACCCGGTGGGATTTGCCGCCGCCGGTGGCGAACAGGTCGACGGCCAGCATGGCCAGGACGATGACGAAGAAGCCCGCCCACATCCACCACGTTCCGATTGTTTCCATTGAAGAGTCCTCCTTGTCGGATCAGCTTTCCGTTTCGCGCCGCCGCAGCAGCAAACGAAACGGCCCTTGTCCAGCGAGGACGGAGGGCCGCTTTTCCGAACGGGGAAACCTCTGCCATCGCGGCAAAGGTCTTGCTCGCAGCCGCTGGATGGCGACTGCCCGGGATGCCGGGAAAGGCTGGACGGGCCAGCTGTTCCGAACTGACGACACCGCGGCGAAGAGCTACTCCCCCTTGGGACGATTGGAGCTTAGACGGCCCCACGTGCCCGGTCAAGGCACTTTTTTGCCCGGCGAGCGGCCGCCGGTGATGCTGCGCCGCGTCTTGCCCGGATTCGTCCGGCAGGCTAGCTTCCGGCGGAACCCGGCCCGCGCCCGGGCGTCAAACCAAGGAAACACGGGCCTCTCCGGCGATTTCTCATTCACCCGAACCCATCCGCACATCATGAGATTCTCCCGCGTCTTCCTCAACCGCCTGCAGAACCAGCCCACCGCCCACGACACCGTCGTCGTCATCGACGTGCTGCGTTCCTTCACCTCCGCCGCGGTGGCGCTGGACCGTGGCGCGGCGGCAATCTACCCGGTGGAGGGCGTCTCGGCGGGCATCGTGCTGGCCGGCTTGCTGGACAACACGGTGTCGGTGGGGGCGATCGCCGGCGGCGACCCGGCGCCGGGCTTCGAGTACGGCAACTCGCCCGCGGCGCTGCTGGAGGCCGAGCTGGCCGGGCGCCGGGTGGTGATGAGCACCGCGGCCGGCGTGCGCGGCTTGCAGCGCTTCCGCGATGCCCGCCGGCTCTTCGCCGCCAGCCTGGTGTGCGGCCGGGCCACCGCCGAGGCGATCCGCGCGGCGGGGGCCGACGAGGTGTGCTTCGTTATCACCGGCGAGTGGGTCGACCGGGACGGCGACGAGGACGTGGCCTGCGCCGACTACATCGAGGCGCTGCTGCGCGGCGAGCCGGCACCGCCTGAAGATTTCTCCCGCCGGGTGCGCGATTCGGACTTCGGCCGGCGTTTCGTGGCCGGCACCTGGCCCAACCTGCCGCTGGCCGACCTGGAGCTCGCGGCCCACGTGGACCGCTTCGATTTTGCGATGCCGGTGGCCCGCGAGGGCGAGCACCTGGTGATCCGCTGAGCACGCCAGGCTTGGCGCCCGGGCCGCGGGCTGGAACAATCCGCGCTTCTCAAACTTCAACGGCGGACGCCATGGAATCCCGACTCACCGAAATCGAGATCAAGCTCGCCCTCACCGAAGACCTGGTGGACACCCTCAACATGACGGTGCACCGCCAGCAGGAGCAGATCGACGCGCTGCAGCGCCAGATCCGCCTGCTCTACCAGCAGATGCAGGCGGCCTCACCGAGTGCCGAGGCGCGGGATCTGCGGGACGAGATTCCGCCGCATTACTGACCGTGCGGGGGCGATTTCAGGCGCCCCTTGCAGGCCGCAACTCGTCACTCCGTCAGTGCAGCGTCTCGGGCCGGGCGATGGGCTGGACATCCACCCATACGTCGCCGTCTTCCTCGCGCAGCTGCAGGCCGAAGGTGGCAAAGGCGTTGTGGATGTCGCGGCGCAGGGGCACGTCGGCGAGCTCGCCCGGCTCGATGTCGTGGCCGGCGGCGAGGTGCTGGGCGGTGGTGAGCCAGATCGGCGACAGGAAGGAGCCGGCGACCAGCTCATGCATCTCGCCGCTCACCGCCGCGAGGGGCTGGCCCATGCCGTCGAGGTAGCCCTGGACGTGGGCGACCGCCTGCATCAGGTGGGCGATGCGGCCGAGGCTCTTGGCGAACAGGCCGTCTAGGTCCTGGTCGGCAAAATACAGGGTGATCTCTTCCTGCATGCCGCCGGGCAGGGCCTGCAGCAGGGCGGCCAGGTGGTTGAGGAGCAGGTCGGAGTCGGGCGGCAGCGACCAGGCGCTGCGGCGGTTGATGCGGTATTCCTGCCACATCGCGGCGACGATGGGGGCCAGCGCGCGGGCCAGCGGCGTGTCGGCTGCAGCCGCCTGGGGCTGGCGGGCGTCGTGGAGGCGCCAGCATTCCTTGTGCAGGTGGTGGATCAGGCGGGCGATCTCGGCGCCGTCGCCTTCGAGGATCTGCCACAGGCGGGCACCGTCGAACAGCAGGGCGAGCTGGCCGCCCGCGCCGTCGGCGACGATGCGTGTCAGGTGCTCGCCGGCCACCGGCGTGGCGCCAAGCTGCTGCTCGGTGGCGGCCAGCTGGTCGGTGACGATGATGCGGCTGAGCAGCGACAGGTCGAGCCCCGTGTCGCGGGCCTGGATGCGCGACAGCAGGGCCTCGATGACCTGAGAGAGGGTGCGGGCGTTGGCGCTGGAGACGGGGCCGTCGAATTCGATCTTCATGGGCGGAAAGCCGGAAATACGGTGCTGAAAAAACAAAAGGCCCGGCGGCGGGCCGGGCCTGAAACGCTGGCGGTTTACTCTTCCACGTGGCGCAGCGACAGATCGACGGCGTGCACGTCCTTGGTGAGGCTGCCGATCGAGATGCGGTCGACGCCGGTCTCGGCGATGGCGCGCACGCGCTCGAGGTTGACGCCACCGGAGGCTTCGAGCTCGGCGCGGCCCTTGTTGATGGCGACGGCTTCGCGCATCTGGTCGAGGCTCATGTTGTCGAGCAGGATCATCTTGGCGCCGGCGGCGAGGGCTTCCTCGAGCTGGGCGAGGTTCTCGACCTCGACCTCGATGAACACGTTGGAAGGGGCGATCGCGCGGGCGTTTTCGATCACCGCCTTGATGCTGCCGGCGGCGATGATGTGGTTTTCCTTGATCAGGATGCCGTCGTAGAGGCCGATGCGGTGGTTGGTGCCGCCGCCGACGCGCACCGCGTATTTCTGCGCCAGGCGCAGGCCGGGCAGGGTCTTGCGGGTGTCGACGATCTTGGCGCCAGTGCCGGCCACGGCCTGCACATAGGTGGCGGTCATCGTGGCGGTGCCCGACAGCAGCTGCACGAAGTTGAGGCCGGTGCGCTCGGCGGTGAGCAGGGCGCGGGCCGAGGCGTCGATTTCACAGAGCAGCTGGCCGGGCTTGATGCGCTCGCCGTCGCGGGCGTGCCAGATCACCGAGGCGTCGGGCTCGAGGGCCATGAAGGCGGCGTCGAACCAGGCGGTGCCGCACAGGAT
>JAKLLO010000025.1 GCA_023150095.1 Zoogloea sp.
GACACCGCGATGTCGAGGGTGGTGGTGACGCTGCGGCCGCCGTTGCGGGTGAGGGTGAAGGTGAAGCTGTCGGTGCCGGTTTCGCCGGCGGCGAGGTTTTCGGTGGCGGCGGCGGCGTCATCCACCACGTAGGTGTAGCTGCCGTCGGCGTTGAGGGTGAGGCTGCCGAAGCGGCCGGCGAGCGCGCTGCCGACGGTGCCGGCCGTGCTGCCGGCGCTCACCGCGGTGACGCGGGCGATGGCGGTGCCGTCGGCCACGGTGCCGATGGCGTCGTCGAGCACGCCGCCGCTGGCTGCGGTGGCGCTGGCGCCCGCCCCGGCGATGGCGTTGAGGACACCGCCGGCTTCGCGGGCGTTGCCGGTGTGGGCGAAGGCTTCCAGCGGCCGGCCGGTGACGGAGATCGTCACGGTGGTGGTGCTGCCGTCGGTGGTGGTGAGGTGGAAGACCTCCTGCTTGCTCTCGCCGGTGCCCAGGGCCTGCAGCGCGGTGGATTGGCCCACGCGGCCGGCCAGGGAGTTGGCGCTGGCCAGGGTGTAGGACCAGGAGCCGTCGGCGCTGAGGGTGAGGGAGCCGAAGCTGCCGTCGAGGATGACCGGCGCAAAGACGGCCAGGCCCGAGGTGAGGGACGGGTAGGCGATGCGCCCGGTGGCCGTCTGGGTGGTGCCGTCGAGCACCTCGCCGGTGCCGGTGAGCTTGTATTCGGTGACGCTGCCGTCGGTACCGCCGCCGGTGCCACCCGTTCCGCCGGTTCCGCCCGTGCCACCCGTACCGCCGGAGCCGTCGTCGGGGGTGGTCGTGCCGGCCACGAGGATGCCGTCGATGGTGTCGGGGAGGGTGGTGCCGTAGCCGAACTCGCCGTGGTTACCCAGCACGGTAACGCTGACCACCACGCCGTTGCCGCTGTTGGCGCCGGCGTCGATCATGCCGCTGCCCGCCAGCACGCGGTCGCCCGCGGAGATGCTGCCGATCAGGATGTCCTGGCCGGCGCCGCCGACCACGAAGTTGTGGCCGAGGGTGCCGGAGCCGTCGGTGAGCGGCACGGTGATGGTGTCGGCCGAGGTGGCCGCGGGGGCGTCGTCGGCGCTGGTCTGGATCAGGCCCGGCACGCCGGCGCTGAAGTTAACCTGGCCGGTGTCGCCCAGCACGATGCGGGTGGTGTTGTCGGCCGCGGTGGCGCCCAGGTTGTCGCTGCCGGCGCCGCCGAACAGGTACAGGGTGCCCGCCCCGGCGGCGACGGTGTCGTTGCCGCCGCTGGCGTCGGCCAGGGTGTTGAGCTGCTCGAGGCGGCCGCTGGCGGCGATGTCGAAGGCGGCCGTGCCGGCATCGCCGAAGATCATCGCGTTGTCGCCCACGGCGGTGCTGGCCTCGATGCGGTCGCTGCCCGCGCCGCCGAAGGCGATCAGCTCGCCCGAGCCGAGGCGCAGGGTGTCGTCGCCGCCGGTGAAGGGCTGGAGCACGGTGGCAAACAGGCTGCGGTAGCGGGCGTCGGCGTCGCTGGCGCTGCCGTCGCTGCGGCGGTAGTCCAGGTTGTCGCCGCTGGCCACGCCGGTGTAGCGGTTGGCGGCGCCCACGGTGAGGGTGTCGCCGCCCACGCCGCCGGCCACGATGTTGAGGTCGGTAAGGCCCGACACCGCCGGGCTGGCTGCCGCGACGGAGAGCTGCACAGTGTCGTTGCCGCCGGTGGCGAGGTCGGTGTCGAGGGTGGCGAAGCCGGTGATGCGGCCGCCGGCGTCGAGGATCACCGTGGCGTTGTCGCCGGCGATGGCGCGCTCGCGGGCGGTCTCGGGCGTGTTGCCGCTGCCCTGCACCGACGAGAAGGTGATGTTGTCGCCGCCAAAGCCGCCCACGACGATCTTGTGGCCGTCGTTGGTGCCGCCGCCGGCGCCCAGTTCGATGGTGTCGGAGCCGCCCTGGGCCACGCCGAAGCTGGCCGCCTGGCGCAGCACGCCGGCCGACCAGGTGAGCGCGGCGCCGTCGCCGAAGACCACGCCGTTGCCGCGGCCGGCGCGCAGGGTGTCGCCGCCCTGGCCGCCGATAAGCACCGAGGTGCCGGACGTGGTTTCGAGCACGTCACCGGCGCCCAGATCGGGCGTGAGGGTGGCGACGCCTTCGAGGTAGGAGGTGCTGGCCGGCGCCGGCTGGCCGTTGGCCCACTGCATGGAAACCTGGGCCAGGGTGGCGCCGCTGGCCGGGGTGCCCTGCACGACCGTGAGCTGGCCGTTGTCGCCGATCAGCAGCGAATCGGCGCTCTGGCCGGTAACGGTGAGGCGGTCGGCGCCGATGCCGCCGATCAGGATCGCCTGACCCATCACGCCGGTGAGGCTGCCCGAGACGCCGAAGCGCAGGCTGTCGCCGTCGCCGGTGGAGGACGACAGGTCGAGGGTCTGGGCACCGATCAGGTCTTCGGCCTGGTTGGCGACGTTGCCGATGCCGGCGTAGCTGAAGCGCGCGTTGTCGCCCGCCGCGATGCGGAAGGCGCTGCGGTTGGAATTGACCGCCAGGGTGTCGCGGCCGTAGCCGCCGATGAAGCTCACGTCGCCGTCGCCGATGCTGACGGTGTCGTCGCCGCCGAGGGACGGGTTGGTGCTCTCGATGCGCTGGAGCGCGCCGCCGCCGGAGGCGTCGAAGGCCACCACGCCGGAATCGCCCAGCACGATGCTGCGGTTGCTGGCGGTGGCCGCGCCGCCTGCGTCGGGCAGGTCGCTGGTGCGCAGGGTGATGTTGTCGGCCCCGGCGCCGCCGACGACGATCTTGTCGCCTCGGCCGCTGAGGATGGTGTCGGCGCCGCCGCTCTCGGGGACCGTGCTGGTGATCGAGAGGGTGGCGTAGCCGCGGGCCTTGCGCAGCAGGTCGCCGTTGTCGCCGAGGATGAGGTCGGTGGAGGCGGTCTGCTCGCGCACGGTGATGGTGTCGGCAGCCATGCCGCCCATCACCACCTGGTAGCCCAGGTCGGCGGTGGCGGCGATGGTGGCGGTGCCGAGGGTGATGCTGTCGGCGCCACCGGTGGCGGCGATCGGGTCGATCGTGCTCATGGCGGTGAGGCCGCTCTGGTCGTCGAACTCGAAGTGCACGTTGTCGCCAGCGATGAAGCGCCCGTTGCGACCGCGGTTGCCCGTCTGGGCGGCGGCCAGCGCGGCGCCGCTGAGGCCCGAGGTGGGCACGGTGCCGGCCACGCCGACCACACCGGTGACGCGGGCCAGGGAGCCCACCGCCCACACCGCGGCGCCGATGGCATCGCTGGTGGCGGCGCCGCCGGTGACGTTGCCGATGTTGTCGGCCTCGATCTGGATGGTGTCGGCGCCGAAGCCGCCGGAGACGAGCTTGAAGCCTTCCTCCAGGGTGATGGTGTCGTTGCCGCCGATCACGATGTCGGTGCTGACCACGCTGCGCAGCACGCCGTTGCGGCTGACCGCGTCGTAGTCGATCTGGGCGTTGTCGCCCATCACCAGCGCGTCGCCGTCGCGGGCGTGGATGATGTCGGCGCCAAAGCCGCCTACCAGCACCTTGCTGCCGTTGGCGGTGAGGATGCGGTCGTCGCCGCCCTTGTCGTTGCGGGTGGTGACCACCTGCAGCAGCTGGTTGGGCGCGCTGGCGGTGCGGGCGGCGCGCTCGATGCGGCCGTTGTCGCCCACCACGATGTCGTCGCTGACGGCCTTGCCCATGCGGTCGGCCTTGGCGACGCTGTCGTACTCGGCCGAGATCCACACCTGGTCGGCTTCCATGCCGCCGAACACGAAGTTGTAGCCCAGATCGCCCACGCTGCTGGCGTCGCCGATGCGGATCACGTCCTGGCCGCCGGTGGCGGCGATGAGGTCGGTGGTCTGGAAGACCACGAAGCCGCCGTAGCTGTCGTAGGTGATGTCGGCGTTGTCGCCCGCGATGAGGCGGGTGGACGCGCTGGTGGTGCCCACGTGGATCAGATCGTGGCCCACGCCACCGATGATGGTCTTGTCACCATTGGCGGTGAGCACGCGATCATCGCCGCCCAAACCCGCGGTGATGTTGGTGGAGTAGACGTGGCTCAGCAGCGTCGAGCTGTTCGGGCGGGTGATCACGCCGTTGTCCGAGAGGATCACGTCGGTGGTGGTCGCAGAGCCGAAGGTCGCGGTCGAGGTGGCCGCGTTCCAGTTGGCCGCCACGTGGATGGTGTCCACCTCCATGCCGCCGAAGATGTAGTCGGAACCGAGATCGCCGGTGCTGGCGTCAGTGCCGATCTGGATCGCGTCGATCCCGCCAGTTTCCTGCGCGACATCCAGCGTCGAGAAGCTGGTGAAGCTGCCCGGCGAGGCGTAGGTGATGTCGGCGTTGTCGCCGGCGATGAGGCGGGTCGAGGCGCTGCTGGTGCCGACATTTACGGTGTCGTTGCCGACGCCCGCGATGATGGTCTTGTCGCCGTTGGCGGTGAGCACGCGGTCGTCGCCGCCGAGGCCGGCAGTGATGTTGGTGGAGTAGACGTGGCTCAGCAGGCTGGACGCGTCCGGACGGGTGATGACACCGTTGTCGGAAAGGATCACGTCGGTGGTGGTCGCCGAGCCGAAGGTGGCGGTCGAGGTCGCGGCGTTCCAGCTCGCGGCGACATACACCGTATCGGCTTCCATGCCGCCGAGGATGTAGTTGGAACCGAGATCGCCGGTGCTGGCGGCCGTGCCGACGTTGATCGCGTCGATGCCGCCGGTGGTCTGCAGCGTGTCGAGGGTCGAGAAGCTGGTGAAGCTGCCCGGCGAAGTGTAGGTGATGTCGGCGTTATCGCCGGCGATCAGGCGCGTGGACGTGCTCGTGGTGCCGACGTTGATCGTGTCATTACCCACGCCGCCGATGATCGTCTTGTCGCCGTTGGCGGTGAGCACCCGGTCGTCACCGCCCAGGCCGGCGGTGATGTTGGTGGACACCACGTGGCTGAGCAGGCTGGAGCTGCTCGGGCGGGTGATTGCGCCGTTGTCGGAGAGGATCACGTCGGTGGTCGTGGCCGAGCCGAAGGTGGCCGTCGAGGTGGCGGCGTTCCAACTGGCCGCCACGTACACCGTGTCGGCCTCCATGCCACCGAAGATGTAGTTGGAACCGAGATCGCCCGTGCTGGCGTCAGTGCCGATCTGGATCGCGTCGATCCCGCCAGTTTCCTGCGCGACATCCAGCGTCGAGAAGCTGGTGAAGCTGCCGGGCGAGGTGTAGGTGATGTCGGCGTTGTCGCCGGCGATCAGGCGCGTCGAGGTGCTGGTGGTGCCGACGTTGATCGTGTCGTTGCCGACGCCCGCGATGATCGTCTTGTCGCCGTTGGCGGTAAGCACGCGGTCGTCGCCGCCGAGGCCGGCGGTGATGTTGGTGGACACCACGTGACTCAACAGCGAGGAACTGCTCGGGCGGGTGATTGCGCCGTTGTCGGAGAGGATCACGTCCACGGTGGTCGCCGAGCCGAAGGTGGCGGTCGAGGTGGCCGCGTTCCAGTTGGCGGCGACGTACACCGTGTCGGCTTCCATGCCGCCAAGGATGTAGTTGGAACCCAGGTCGCCCGTGCTGGCGGCCGTGCCGACGTTGATCGCGTCGATGCCGCCGGTGGTCTGCAGCGTGTCGAGGGTCGAGAAGCTCGTGAAGCTGCCCGGCGAGGTGTAGGTGATGTCGGCGTTGTCGCCGGCGATCAGGCGGGTGGAGGCCGTGCTGGTGCCGACGTTGATCGTGTCGTTGCCGACGCCGCCGATGATGGTCTTGTCGCCGTTGGCGGTGACGATGCGGTCGTTGCCGCCGAGGCCGGCGGTGATCTGGGTGGACACCACCTGGCTGAGGCGCGCGTCGCCGTCCGGGCGGGTGATGCTGCCGTTGTCGGCAACGATGACATCCACGCTGCGGGCGGCGCCCTGGGTGGTGATGCCGGTGGTCGCGTCGAAGGCGGCGGAGACCAGCAGCGTGTCGCTGCCCATGCCGCCGATGAGGTAGTTGCTGCCCAGGTGGCGGGCGATCAGGTCGTCGGCGCTGCCGACGGAGATCGTGTCGTTGCCGCCGGAGGTGGCGGTGGTGTCGGTGCTGGCGAAGGACGTGACGCTGCCATTGGCGTCGGTGTCGATGCGGGCGTGGTCGCCGGCGATGAAGCGGGTGTTGGCGCCGCTGGAGCTGGCGGCGTTGAAGGCGATGGCGTCCTGCCCTGCCCCGCCGAACACGATGGCCGAGCCGCTGCCCATGCGCACGGTATCGTCGTTGCCGGTGCCGCCGGTCTCGGCGACGGGGGCTTCCACGTAGTCGAGGAGATGGCTGCGGGTGCCGCTCACGGCAAAGGTCAGCTTGGTCTGGCCGGCCACCGGGGTTTCGACGGTCTTGTACTGGATGGTGCCGTTGTCGGTGAGCACCACGTTGACGCTGCTGGCCGAATCGGCGCCGTAGATGGTGTCCTTGCCGTTGCCGGCGATCAGCAGGTTGCTGCCGCTGCCCAGGTAGATGGTGTCGTTGCCGCCGCCCTTGTTGCCGAAGCTGGTGGCCGACAGTGCGCTGCGGTAGAGGAAGTCGATCTGCACCCGGCCGAGGTCGGCCAGGATGGTGTCGTTGCCTTCGCCGCTGCCGCCGATGTTGATGATGTCGCCGCCCAGGGCGCCGAGGATCACGTCGCTGCCGCTGCCGCCCTTGAGGGTCTGGGCGCCGGCGGTGGTGAGGCTGCGGTTCTCGAGGGTCTGGCCCTTCCAGATCCAGTTGCGCGCCGCGGCGCCGAACTCGGCCGCGCCCACGGCCTGCAGGCTGAGGTAGTCGGCGACGTTCTTGAGGCTGCTGTCGAGCGGGCGGGTCTGGCCGGTGAGGAGGTTGCCGTAGGTGACGAAGGTGTCGGCCACCAGCAGGTCGTGGGCGGCCTGGCCTTCCAGCGTGTCGGTGCCGTCGTTGCCGACCAGCATGTTGTTGCGGCCGTCGCCGGTGAGGCGGTCGCCGGCGGTGCCGCCGAAGATGTTGTGGAAGGCGCGCACCTGGATGGTGGTGGCGCCGGCGCTGCCGAAGGCGCTGTTGCCCTCTTCGTTCACCTGCACGCTGCGGGTGTACTCGGAGAAGTCCAGGGTGTTGCGGGCGTTGGCGATCTCGTCGCCGCTGGCGTTGTGGTGACGGCCACCGTCGGTGTTGCCGATGAGCGAGCCGGTGACGGAGGCGCTGTCGCGGATGCGGAAGACGTCGCTGCCCTGCCCGCCGATGATGTTCTCGAAGCCGGTGAAGCGGTAGCCGCGGCCGGCGTTGTCGCCGGCGTCCTTCATGGCCTGGGCGGTGGAGGACGAGAAGGAGGTCTGGGTCATGCCGCTGGCCGTGCCCTTGACCCAGCCGGCGTTGGTGCCGGTGACGCTGACCAGCAGGTTGGCGGTGTTGCCCGACAGGTCGAGGATGTCGCCGCCGGAGCCGCCACGCATCTCGTCGATGGTGGTGGCGGACGCCCACTGGAGGGTGTTGGTGCCGCGCAGGGCCCTGAGTTCGGTGTCGTCCACCGTGACCGCGGCAGTCTGGCGGCTGAAGTCGACGATGTTGGCGCCGCTGGTGTCGGTGATGGTGGCCTGGCCCCAGTTGCCGAGCACGCGGTAGGAGTCGTCGCCGCTGCCGCCGATCATCGCGGTGGTGCCGCCGCGGGCGATGATGAGGTCGTTGCCGCCGTTGCCGCGCAGGGTGGCGGTGCCGGCGTCGGAGCCGATGAGCACGTCGTCGGCCGAGCCGCCGATCAGGGTGTCGGTGCCACTGCCGGCGATGAAGAGCACCGGGCGGTCGAGGCCGGAGGCGTCGAAGGTGTCATTGCCCGCCCCGCTCGCAGCCTTGACCTTGGAGACGCCGACGAAGGTCTTGGTGTAGGTCTGGCCGTTGGTGAGGGTGGCGGAGATGTTCACCGTGCCGTCGCTGCCGGTGAGGGTGTAGCTCTCGTTGCCGTCGTCGGTGCTGCGGCGTTTGCGGTCGGCGGCGGTGTTGGTCACCGCTTCCTGGCCGTCGATGCTGCTGGCGCCCGAGCCGGCGTTGAGGCTGAGGGTGGAGCCCGACATGGTGCCGAGAATGGGCTTCTTGGAGGCGGGGTCGTGTTCCCAGGTGAACAGGGTGACGTCCATGAACGTCCATTCCCACACCCGTTCCCAGTCGAAGATCAGGAAGATGTCCACGTAGGCGGCCACGTAGGCCGAACCGCGCAGGCTCATGGAGACCACGTCGAGGGGGTCTTCCGACACCGCGGCGATGAGCTCGGAGGCGCGGTACTTGTTGTCGCGGTTCTCGTCGTAGATGTCGAGGGTGCCGGTCAGCTTGATGCCGCCCTCGACGCCGCCGCGGATGATGAAGGCGTTGAGCTCGGCAAAGGCTACCAGCTTGGCGTCGAGGCGCACTTCGGGCAGGTCGACGCCATTGACGATGTTGTCGCTGACGTAGAAGCCGTCAAAGATATCGACGAGGTTGTGGCTGTTGAAGAACTTGCTGATGCCGTAGGTATCGAAGCCGATCGTCAGCGACGCGGACAGCTTGATCTCGCCGCCGATGCCCACGTAGAGGGGCGGATAGATCGGGTACGACACCCGGAAGCCGACCTTCACCTCGAGGTTCTGCGGGCTGAACAGCATCAGGTCGGCGGGCTTGCCGGTGAGCATGTTGATGACGGCCGAGAGCGGGTCGTCGAGGATCGGGAAGGTGAGCGCGTTGCCCGGCTTCTTGAGCTTGGCCTTGAAGCTGTTGAGCGCATCCATCGGGCCGACGGTCTGCTGACCGGGCACGTCGATGTTGGGCAGGCCGATGTTGATGCTGGGCAGCGAGGGCAGGCTCGGCAGGCTGATCGACCAGTCGATGCTGGGCAGCAGGTCCATCAGATCGATGGACGGCAGCCACACGTCGGGCATCGTGACCTCGACGGTCTTCGACGGATCGACGAGGGCCGACAGCAGGCCAGCGTCGCTGATGAGGCTGCTCCAGCCCAAGTCGGTGTGGCTGGTCTGTTCCCAGGTGAATTCCTTGCCGAGGCCGACCCAATGCACGGTGGGCCACTTGACGCGGACGGTGGGCAGGAAGGCGCTGATGCCCGGCAGGGCCACGTCGAACGACGCGCCGGTGAGGTCGATCGTCTTGATGGTGGAGGCGCTGACGAAGGATTCCACCGCCGTCGGCCAGTGGATCTCCACCTCGCCGCCGGCGGCCCATTCCCAGGTGTGGCTGCCGATGGCCCAGGTCATCTTGGGCAGCAGCACCTTGAGGCGCGGCAGCAGATCCGGCGTGAGGTCGATGTCGGGCATCACCACCGTCACGTCGAAGCGCGGGGCGAAGTTGCCGCTGAGGATGTCGGACAGGCGCAGGTCGGGCCAGCCGGCCTTGATGTTGAGGGTGAACTGGGCCACGTTGCCGGCGCGGTCGAGGATGCCCGGGATGGTGAAGTTCACCGGGGTCACGTCGATGTAGGGCGCGGGCACCTTCACGTCGGCGTTGAGCGCGAAGTCGAAGGACAGGGCCGGCAGGTTGCCCTTGAAGATTTCGAGGAGGGTGGTGTCCGTCTTCCAGCCCACGCCGGCGGAGACGCTGAACTCCAGGTCGCCGTCCTTGACGGCCACGTCGGCCAGGTTGAGGTAGGGCAGATCGACCGGCACGTCGATGTTGGGAATGCCGGGCAGCGCCGGCAGCGCGGCGAGGTTGAGCTTGCGATCCTTGGTGCCGGAGACGATCAGCGACTGGGCGACCGGGATCAGCATCCGCGCGGCGCTGGTGGGCAGGTTGTCGATGACTTCGAGCAGCCGCACCATGGCGATGATGAAATCCACCCGCGACACGCCGCCGAACAGCGCCGACATGTCGGAGGCCAGATCGACCACCGAGTAGTCGCGGCCCATGAGGTCGGACAGGCCGGGGATGGGCGTGGTGAGGGCGTCGATGACCGGCATGATCGGGTCGGTGACGTCCTGGATCACCCGAACGATGGGGTTCAGGAAGCGGGTGAAGAAGGTGCCGGCGTCCAGGTACACGTCCGAGAACCAGATGCTCGGGGCGCCGACCTTGAACAGCTTGTCGTAGCCGGACGCGAAGAACTGGTCGATCTTCTGGACGTACTGGTTCTTGTTGTTGGCCATCCACGTCATGTGGAAGTCGCCGAGGATGGACGGCAGGTAGCCCTCGCCGCCCAGGGAGACGCCCAGCTCCATGTGGAGGTTGATGTGGGCCTTGGCGTCCCAATCGACCTTGATGAGGTCGGCCAGCTTGGCGTTGCTGATGTCGGTGTAGGTGAGGCGGCCGTTGGTGAAGCCCGACAGCGCCGAGATGCCGAACAGACCCACGTCCTTCAGGTCGACCCCGAAGTGCAGCTGCAGCCGGGTGCGCGAGCCGTTGGCGCCGGAGTCGCCGTCGAACATCGAGGTGGTGCGGCCGTAGTTGGCGGAAAGCGGGTCGGGCAGGCGGCCCATGGAGTCGGTGCCGCTGCCCCAGATGCCGGTGTCGTTGTCGCGAATCCAGCCGTCCCAGTTGTCGGTCATCGTGCCGTTCAGGAAGAACAGCTGCGCGTCGAGCCGGGCCGGGGTGTTGCCGGCGCCCGGGGCGAGGTACACGTCGACGGTGGCCTGGAGTTCCTTCACCGCGGCGGTCTGGCCGGGCTTGCCGACCAGCCACAGGTTGTCGATGTAGGCGTCGTGGACGTTGTCGGCCACGCCGGTGGCGACGCCCTTCTTGGCCGGGTCGGCGCTGTAAGTGGTCACCTGGCCGATGCCGGCGTTGCCGGGCATGTTGGTGACGACGTAGAAGCCATCGGTCAGATCAACGCCGAAGCCGAGGTACAGATCCCAGTTGAGGGTGAGGCCGATGCCGCCGGCGAGGCTCAGGTTGACGCCGGGCACGCCCATGTCGAAGGACAGGTCGAGGCTGGGGGTATAAGTCTGGCCCAGGTTCATCCGGAACTGGATGGCCGTGCTCTGGTTGATCGCCACCTGGGCGGCCACTTCGGCGGCCTGGTCCTTGATGGCCTGCTTGAACTCGGTGAGCACCGCCTTCGGCACGTAGTGGGTGCCGTTGACGAGGTTGGCCTTGAGCACCGCGGCATCCGCCGCCAGCGCACCATTGGAGGGCCGGAAGCTTTCGGCCACGTCGGTGAGCACCGCGGCGGTGACGCCGGCGCCGAACACGTCGGTGAGCAGGTGCTGGTAGTCGTAGCCGTCGGCCGCCTTGTCGGCGATGAAGGTGACGATCTTGGTGAGGCTGTTGAAGAACGACGGCGACTCGGCGATGCCGCCGAACAGGTCGATCAGGTCGCTGGCGGTGGCATTGACGCTGTCGATGGCGTCGGCGATGTTGTCGACGATGCGCTGCAGGCTCTGGTCGAGCACCACCTGGCCGGCCTCGCCCACGTAGCAGGGCGTGCCGTCGTCGTGGTAGACGATGTTGCCGTCGGCGTCGCGCTTGACGACGTTGATGCCGGACGTGACCCACGCGGTGCGCTGGCCGGCGATGACCGCCGGGATCGGGTTGCCTTCGGTGACGCCCAGGTATTCGGTGAGGGCCGGGTCGAGCTCCGGCTGGCTGAAGCCGGCCAGGTATTCGACGACGATGTCGTCGGGCGTGATGAGCTGGTCGCCGTTGTAGTCGCGCAGGAAGTTGAGGAAGACGTTGCTGGAGAGCTCGCTTGCCTGAATGATCGAATCGCCGTTGGTGTCGGTGGTGAGCATGTCGAACAGGCTCATCCGCAGGGCGTTGTCGAGCCCGCCGTACACGTCCACCGCGTTGGCGAGCGCGGTCTTGATGGCATCCACCACGTTGCCGCGCAGGTTGGCGACGAACTGGGTGGCGTCCTTCAGCTGGTCGCCGATGATGGGCAGGTCGAGCACGCTGCTGAAGGCGTCGAGGCCCTTCTGGATGCTCTCGAGCACCTTGTCGACGGTGTCGACGATGATGGTCGGGTCGCGCAGCAGGAAAATCAGCGGGCCGTTGATCGGGTTGGTCTCGTCGCAGTGCTCGCCGATGGCGCTCTTGAGCACCTGGCCCAGTTGCACCTGCCAGTACTCAAAGTCGGGCAGCACGAGGCTGATGTCGTAGCCGGCTGAGGACGGATTGGTGCTGCTGCCGCTGCCGAACAGGCTGCCGCTGCCCACCGACACGCCGGACGGCGTGGTGCTGGCGCCGGCACCTTCGGTGGAAGAGATGTAAGGATCGGGGTTGGTGACGGGCAGGCTGCCCTCGTTGTCGTTATCGACCGGCGCGCCTTCCGGCGTGGAGGTGCAGCTGCCGGCCGAGATCACCGGCCGCGCGGGCAGCACGGCCTGGGCGACCTGGCTGGAGATCACCGTGTGGCTGTCGCTGGCCTCGATGCCGTCGAGGAGCGTGAAGCCGCCAGCGCCGCCCATCTTGGCGAAGCTATCGCCCAGGTTGCGGTAGGCGATCTCCATCTTGCCCAGGGGCAGCGGGTTGATGAAGCCGTCGATCTGCTCCATCGCCAGCTGGCCGAGCTGATCCGACACCTGCAGGGTCATGGGCAGCGTGGCGGACGCGCTGCCGTCGAAGAACACGTCGAAGTTGGAGGCCTTGAGGGCGGTGGCGTCGGCGTCATCCAGCGCGCCGTAGTTGCGCAGGTAGAGCCGGCCGTCGGCGGCGCCGTCGCTGGAATCCGACTGGAGGGTGAAGCCGCTGCCCGAAGCCACCGTGACCGACGCGCTGCCGCCGGCGATGCCGAGCCGGTAGATGCCCTGGCTGGATTCGAAGTTCATCCCCGTGCCGGTGGCCGTGAGGGCATCCAGACGGGCGAAGGTGCCGGTGTCGCCGGCGAGGCCCGCTGCGCCAGCCGAAACGTGGTCGTAGAGGAACAGCCGGCCCTTGCTGGCGGTGTTGCTCAGGTCGATGCCGAAATCCAGGTTGAAGGTGAGGTCGGCGTGCAGCTGCAGCTTGGCGGCGCCGGCGGCGTCCTTGATCCGGGTGATCGAGCCCACCAGCCCAGCGAGCATGGCCTGCTGGGTGGGCGAGAAGAGGTTGAGGAGCGCCTCGTCGTTGAAGATGAGCTCGAGCGAGACGGCCTTGTCGATGAGCACGCGGTAGGGCAGCGTGACGCGCAGGGCTTCGCTGCCGCTGGTGCTGTCGAGCGCCAGGCCGATGGACGCGGCCTCGACGCCGAAGGCGGTGGCGAGCGCCGCCTGCAGGCCGTTGAGCCCGACCGCGCCCTGGTTGGCGAGGGCGTTGTCGATGCTGGCGAAGCGGGTGGCGAAGTCGAAGATTTCGGACAGGCTGGTGCCCAGCAGCGGCAGCGCGCGGCCCAGCTCGCCAAAGGCGCCGAGCTGGCCCATGTCGCCCACCAGGCTGCCGAGCTGACCGAGATCGGCGGCGATGTCGGCCCAGGAGACGTCCTTCAGCGGGGTGAGCACGCCCAGCCCGTTGTCGGGCACCACCGTGACGGTGGCTTCGGCTTCGGCGCCGGCAAACAGCGCCGCGGTGTTGCTGACCGAGATGGTGATGGTGGTGGCCGGCACGAGGCCGTCGGCGCTGATCGAGGCCGGCGTGAGGAGCCCGATGCCCGAGAACTGCAGGCTCGCCACCGGCGAGGTGCCCGCCGTGCCGGCGGCGTTGCGGTAAGCCGGCGTGGTGATGAAGTCGGCGTCGAGGAGTCGCCCGGCGATGGCGAGGTTCTTGAGGGTGATCGTCTTGGCGGTCACCACGCCGCCCTTGAGGGTGAGCGCGCCGCTGCCCTGCCCCACCAGATCGGTGGCGGCGATCAGCGCGTCGATGTTGGCCTGGACGGTGGCGTCGTTGGTGTTGCTGCGGGCCGAGGCCAGCGCCTGGTCGATGGCGTCGGAGACGCTGGTGACGAGATCGGCGAGCGAGCTGTTGCCGGTGGTGTCGGCGCTGCGCACGAGCACGTCCACCGGGTTGGCGAGGCCGGCCACCACGACGGACAGGCGCAGATCGGTGGCGAGCTGGCCGGTGGTGGCGTCGTAGATCTGGGCGGCGTCACTGGCCAGGGTGAGCGTGGTGGTGGGCGCGGTGAAGGTGAGCACCCGCAGCGGGCTGGCCTCGGTGCCGGTGTCGGTGACGCTGACGAAGGTGTGGGCAGCGTACGGATCGCTGCCCAGCTGGCTCACCAGCGCGGCGTGGATGGCGGCATCCACGTCGGCGGCGAGGTCGTCGATGGTGCTGTTGGTGCTGGTGGCGGCCTTGGTGACCACCACGTCCAGCACCGTGGTGCCGACGGTGACCGACAGGCCCACGTCGCGCAGCAGCCGGCCGTTGCTCTGGAACGGGGCGGCGGTGGCCGAGACGTCGCTGGAGGTGGTGAGATCGCCACCAAGGCCCAGCAGCGCGGTCTGGCTGGCGGCGGAGTCGTACAGGTCGTTGAGGCTGATGCGATCGTGGGCGGCGCCGGAGAGGCCGTTGCGCAGGCTGAAGGCCATGCTGCCGCCGTAGTCGGTCTTGAGCTTGGTGAAGCTCAGGTCGAGCATGCCGAGGGTGGCCTGCCCGGCGCTGGCCAGGGTGGCCGGCGTGCTGCCCACCTGGCCGTGGACGATGGCCGAATAGCTGGCGGCGACGCTGGCGTCCTGCAGGAAGACGTAGGCGCCGTTGGTGGTGGCGAACTGCCCCGGGGTGAAGCCCAGCTCGGTGGTGGCGGTGTCGCGGCCGCTGATGAGGATCTGCAGCGAGGCGACCTTGGACGACTGGGTGACGAGCTCGATCTGCCCGTTGTTGACGATGGCCTGGACCACATCGCCGAGCTTGGCAAAACCCAGCCCGGCGCTGCCGAGGTAGGCGTGGCTGGACACCGAGATGCCATTGAAGGCGGCGTTGATGTCGGCCACCAGGTTGGCGAGGGACGTATTGCTGGCGTCGGCCGGCACCGTCACCGAGATCGCGTCGGACTGATCCACCTTGAGCTGGAAGTGCGCCGCGGCGGTCAGCTTGCCGTCGGTGGCCAGGGTGACGGCCTTGGAAGACGGATAGACCGCGGTGGTCTTGAAGCCGAACAGCATCTGCAGCGGGTCCAGCGAGTCGGCGATGACCAGCCCGGCGTTGCTGACCGGCACGCCAAAGCTCATCTGGAGCTGGTTGGCCGAACTGAGCCCGACCTTCACCGCTTCACCCAGGTTGCTGAAGCCCAGCCGGTCGAGCACGCCGCCGGAGAGCGCAGCCTTGGCATTGATCACAGCCTGGATGTCGGCGACCAGATCGGCGCGGGTGGTGTTGGTGCTGGTGTTGGCAGAATCGAGGGTGAGGTCGTAGGACTCGCCATCGAAGACCAGCGAGAAGCTGGAGGTGCCGTAGGGGGGCAGCCCCAAGGGGCCGGCGCTCCATTTGACCAGCGTCTTGTCGGTGGCGTTGGCGGTGATGGTGCCGCCGTAGGTGCCGGCGGCGCGCAGGGCGAAGGTGTTGAGGCTGCTGAAGTCCAGCCCGATCTTGCTCTGGAAGGCGGTGTTCGAGGTGAAGTCGAGGGTGGTGTCGGCGGTGAGGGCCGACAGCTCGCCGATCTGCTCGCCCAGGCTGATGGGGATCGCCTCGGTGGACTCGGGCAGCGCCAGCTTGATGCTGAACGTGAGGCTGCGCGTGACGGCGTCGTAGGCCGGGCTGACCGACAGGCCGCTGGCGCTGATCGCCTGCTGGAAGCGGGCCATCAGCTCGTTGAGGGTAGCGAAGCGGGTGACGCCGGCGATCTGGAACTCCTGCCCGGCAACCGCCAGCCCGAGGCGCGCCATCGAGCCGTAGGTGCTGCCGCTGGGCGACGTGAGGGCGAGGGAGTTCACGCGCATCTGCGGCATGTCCTCGCCGGCCAGGGCGCCGGTGAATTCGATATCCCAGGTGTCGGCGCGGCCGCCCACGGCGGTCACGCTCACGTCGCCGCTGCCAAGGGTGGGCTTCCACAGCTTGAGCATGTTCACCACCGCCGTCTTGATGGTGGCGGCGTCGCTGCCGTAGGCGATGGATTCGGTCTGGTAGAACAGGGCGTCGAGGGTGGCGCCCAGCGAGAAGCTCCCGCCGCTCACGTTGGCGAGGGACAGGCGCTGGATCTCGTTGGCGGCCGGGGTGCTGCCGACGGCGTCGGCGGCGGTCTGGCGGGTCTCGACGACGGCGAGGGCCGGGGCGCGGCTGGCCCAGCCGGTGGTCTCGACGGTCATCGCGGCGTAAGCGCCGTAGTCGGTGGCGTTCTTCTTGCCGAAGGCGATGTCGAAGACGCGGGTGAGGTTGTCGGCGGCGTAGTCGGGCGACACATCCGCCACCGACAGGCCGGTGACGCTGGGCAGCACGGCGTGCAGCGCGCTGGCGATGTCGGCGGTGCTGGCGTTGTAGGCCAGCGCGCTGGTGGTGAAGGCGTTGCCGGCGGTGTCGGTGCCCTTGAGCACGAAGGTGCCGGCGCCGCCGTGCACGATGAACAGGCGCTGGACGGCCTCGGTGGAATCCGAACCGGCCGACGTCTGCTGGATGGACAGGCCGCTGGAACCCGCCACGCGCAGCACCGAGAACTCGCCTGGCGTGGCCTGGGAGAGGTTGAGCTTGCCCCAGGTGAGGCCGTCGGTGCCGCGGGAGAGGTCGCTGGCGGTCACGTCGATGACGCCACCGGCCACCACGTCGGACCCGGCCACCACCTGCAGCGCGGCCTGATCGGTGCCGGCGAGCGCGCCGGTGAACTGCACCTGGTAGAACTTGGAACGCCCGGTGACGACCACGTTGCCCGCGCCCAGCACGGATTCGAGCGCCTGCTGCACCTCGATCGGCGAGGCCAGCACCGAGATCGGCCCGGTGGCTGTGCCGCCGCTGCCGAGCTTGAGCTGGTAGCTGCCGGCGGTGGCGTGGATGTTGAGCAGCTGCTCTTCATCGGTGTGGGTGCTGCCATTGACGGCCAGCCCGCCCTTGAGGCTTTCGGTCACCTCGAAGAGGCTGCCCTCCCAGCCCAGCAGCCCATTGACCGCGGTGGCGACCTTCTGGCCGACCAGCGCGGCGAGCTGGTTGATGTGGGTGAAGCCCGCCGTCTCGGACGCATTGACGGTGATGGTGATGACCGACGGCCGCTCGTCCGCCGGGCGCTGGAGGTACAGGTCGAAGGCGGTGTTGCCCGCCAGCACCGGCGACACCGCGGCGCTGCCGGTGAGGCCCGACAGCAGGGTGACGGTGAGCTGCTCGTCGAGCACCTGCTGCATCGCGGCGCTGAAATCCAGCACGGTGCCGAGCTTGACGTTGGTGAAGGGCAGCAGCGCGTCGAAGCGGCCGGAATCCCGCAGCAGCTGCAGATAGGCGCCGAGATCCTTCAGCATGCCCACCAGCTCGGTGGCGTCGAGGCTGGAGAAGGCCTGCAGCGCGCTGAAGTTGGACGTGGCGAGGGTGAGCGGCGCCGGCTGGATGGACGACCAGGGCACTGAGCCGCTGACCGTCCCGGCGGCCCGGGCGAGGGCCGCCGCCGAGCCGTTGACGGTGGCCGTGACGGTGGTGCTGCCCAGGGCCGTATTGACCACCAGCGTGGCCGTGGCGGCCGACCACACCTGGGCGCCTTCATAGATCCGCGCGACGACCGAGTAGGTGTGGCCGGTGACCAGGGTGAGGGAGCCGGTGGTAGGCACCGCCGACGACAGATCGAGCGACCACAGGCCGCCGGACGGCGTGACGGTGTAGGTGGCCGTCTTGGTGGCGTCGGCCTGATCGGTGACCGTGACCTTGAAGGTCTGGCCGGACAGCAGCGTAGCCGCGCCGCTGAGGGTGGGCGTGACGGTGTTGGCCGAGAGCGACTTGGCCTGCAGGCCGCCGGTGGCGACGACGAGCGAGCCGGTGGCCGAGGCGGAAACCTGGCTGCCGCGCTTGATCTGGGCGGTGACGGTGTAAGTCTGGCCATTGACCAGGGTGAGCGAGCCGGACTGGACGGTGGCGCTGGCCATGTCGACCGCCCAGCTGCCGTCGCCCGCCGGGGTGGCGGCGTAGCTGACGGTATTGCTGCCATCCGAGACGCTGACCACCAGCTGCTGGCCGCTCAGCACGGTGGCGGTGCCGCTCAGCACCGGGGTGACGCTGTTGGCCGTCTGGCTGTCGAGAGTCAGGCCGCCGAAGCTGAGGCTCACGTGGGGCGTGCCGCCGGCAATGGTGGACAGCGCCGTGCTGCCGATGCTGCCGTCGATGTCGAAATCGGCGCTGGCAAAGGCGCTGGGCTGGCTGCCACTACGGCTGACGCGGCTGTCGCTGGCCTGGTAATCCGACGCGAACGGGCTCTTGACCGCCGTGTAGCCGAAGGGGAAGCCCGCGAAGGGCGAGCCCTGCTCCACCAGCGCGGCGGTGCCATTGAAGGCGATGGTGCCGGTGTCGAAGCGCAGGGTGCCACTGGCCTGGGCGTCGAGCACGCCCAGCACCACGCCAGCATTGAAGGTGTCGGACGCAGTGTGGATGCGCGCGTTGAGGGTGTTGACCTGAACCGCGCCAAACGAGAAATCGTAGCTGGCGGCGTAGTGGATGTCGGCCACCAGGCTGACGCCCTGCCCGCTCTGGAAATCGAAACCGAGCGGCTTGAGCTTTTCGCCAAACCCGAAGTGCTGCAGGAAGCTGCGCGACAGGCTGAGGTTGACGGAGAAGGTGTCGCCGCTGGCCGACAGGGCAATGGACGGACTGCCGGCGGCGTTATCCACCAGCGATTCGAGCTGGCTGTAGGCGCCGCGGCCGTTGAGGTAGTCGCCGATGCGATCCATCAGCCCGCCCATGGTGGGGCTGGCGGTGGAGGCGAGGTAGTCGTCGACCACCGTGGTGTTGGCGGTGGTGCGGAAGGACAGCACGTCGCCCAGGGTGCGGCCGTCAGCGGTGCGGATCAGGCCGCTGAAAGGCAGGTCGGCCATCGGCAGTGCATAGCCGATCTCGCTGCTCACGTCGAGCTGGATGCCCAGATTGGTGGCGGCGCGGAAGGCCGCCTGGGCGCCCGCGACGTTGATGGCGTTGGCGGTGTCGCCCGTTTTGGAGGGCGTGACCGACGAGAGCAGGTAGCTGTAGCTTGCGGCGTCCGGGGCCAGCGAGCGGGTTTCGATGCTGCCGGTGCGGGTTTCCAGCAGCCAGTCGCCCCCCATCGCGGCGCTCCCGGTGCGGTCGTCCGAGGCACTGACGTCGGCCCCGGTAAGGCTGGCAAGGCGATCCACGAAGGCCTGCCCGGCGGCGCCTTCGGCCACGTTGCAGCCGTAGAGCAGCAGGTCGGCGCTGTCGGCCAGGCCCGCGGCCCAGCGGCCGAGGCGGTCGGCGTAGGCGTCGAGGCGGTCGCCGTCCAGCACCGAGGTGCCGATCATCAGCTCGCCGGTCTCGCCGTGGGAGAGGATGTGCACCGCCTGCAGCGGCGCGTCCTGGTACTGGCCGAGCCAGTTGGCGATCTGGTCCACGCCGTCGCTGGCGAGGTCGAGCACCACCACCTCGACGCGCGCCTGCTCGGCCTGACCGCGGCCCTGCAGGGCCTGGTCGAGGAGCTTGCGGTAGTCGGCCACCCGCGGATCGACGAACACCACCTCGTTGGGGCGGGTCGATTCGGCACTCTGGCGCGCCGACTGGTCGATGAGCGAGGCGGCCGCCATGCCCGACAGGTCGATCGTCTGGCTGCCTCCGCCCGACGCGAGCAATAGCGCCTGCTGACCGGACAGCCGGGCCTGCTCGGCGGCATCGGTGACCACCTGCACCTCTTCGGAGGGCGGCGGCGGCAGCACCAGCGCTTCGGCCGACAGCAGCACACGGGGCTCGATGGCTTCGATCACCATCTGCTCGCGCACCTGCGGCCGCGCCTTGCGGGGGCGGCCCGCCAGCGGGATGCCGAGCATCCCGCGCAGCCGGTTGGCAGTGTTGAGGGGGAGGGTCGACTGGCGGGCCGGCGTCTTCTTCATGGTCTTCTTCCCTGCCCCGGCAGGGGCTGGTGACAGCAGTGCAGATGGCTTGCGGGGTGCGCGGGGGCGCTTACTTCAGCAGTTCGGCGAGGTCTTCCAGATCGCTGCGCGACAGGGAGCTGACCGACTGCTTGAGCTTCAGGCGGTTGAGCAGGTAGTCGTAGCGGGCCTGGAGGTAGTCGCGCTTGGCGGCGTAGTACAGGCGGTAGGCATCCACCACCTGAACCACCGAGTAGAGGCCGGTGCGCATGCCCTCCTCCTTGGCCTGCAGCGCGCTCTCCTGGGCCACCAGCGACTTGCGCAGGGCCGACAGGGTCTGGGCGCTGGACTGCACGCCGAGCAGCGCCGAGCGGGCCAGCCGCTCGGTCTTGCGGGATTCCTGGTCCTGCTCCTCGCGGGCCTTGTCCTGACGGGCGACGGATTCACGCACCAGCGAGCTGGTCATGCCGCCTTCGAAGATCGGCATGTTGAGGCGCACGCCCAGCTCGGTGTTCTGGATCTTGCTGGAGCCGCCGAACAGCGAGCCCTGGCTGTCGTTGTAGCTGTGGCTGGCGACCATGCTGAGGGTGGGCAGGTAGCCGGCCCTCTGGCGCTTGACCTCCAGCCCGGCAATCTCGGTGGCCATCGCGCGGGCCTGCAGGGCGAGGTTCTGGTTGAGGGCCGCGGCCACCCACGGCTCGACCTGGGCCGGCTGGGGCGCAGCCGGGTCGATGTCGCCGACGAAGGGCTTGAGGCTCTGCACGTCGGAACCAACGATCTCCTTGAGCGCGGCACGGGCATCCGCAAGGCGGTTGCGGGCTTCCACCTCGCGGGCCTGGGTGAGCGCGAAGCGGCCTTCGGTCTCGTGGTACTGGGTGACGGTGCCGAGACCCGAGGCCAGCCGCACGCGGGCCTGCTCGGCCTGCTTCTCGGTGGCCTCGCGCTCGGCCCGGGCCAGCTCCAGCCCGTCCTGGGCGGCGAGCTGGGTGAGGTAGGCGGCGGCGACGCGGACGATCAGGTCCTGCTCGGCGGCCACCAGGGCGAGGCGCGACTGCTCGACGGAGATCCTGGCCTGCTCCATCTTCACCCACGCCGGCGCCTTGATGATGGGCTGGGTGATGGTGATGACGTGGGAGATGACCGGGTAGCGCTGGGTCTGGCCCTGCACCGCCTTGTAGGCGTCGATCGTCGAGCTGATGATCTTCTGGTTTTCGCTGTTGCGCTGGAAATCGTAGGTGGCCGTGGGCAGGTAGGCCGCGCGTGCCTGGGGCACGGCTTCGGAGTTGGCCACGAAGTCGGCCTTTGCGGCGCGGTACTTCGGATCCTTCTCGAGGCCCAGGGTGAGGGTTTCCATCAGCCCGACCGACTGCAACCCGGGCTGGCTGATCCGCGCCACGTCGTCGCCGGCGGGCACGTTGTCGAGCATCACCGGGCGCATGCTGCGCACCGGGCCGAGGGGTTCGCGGCCCACCGTCAGATCGAGCGGCGCGGCGGGCGACGCATTCTGGGCCGATGCAGCCGGCGCCGATACGGACGGCACCACGGCGACTGCGGCACCCCGCCCAGCCGGCGCGGCCGGCAGCTTCGACGCCGCCGCCACGGACGGAGCCGGCGCCGCCACCGGCGACGGGGCCAGGGCGATCAGCACCGACGAACCAGCGTTGGAACGGCTCAGCTCGGGGCTGACGAGGGACAGGTCCTGCCCCGGCTTGATCGGCATCACCACCCGCGAACCGGCGCGAGGCAGATCCTGGAAACGCGGCAGGCCGAACACGCTCGGGTCGAAGGTCACGCTGCCGAACATCCGGCTCACGTGGGCCTTGCCGAGGCGGGGGAAGTCGATGACCAGCCGCTGGGGATTGCGCAGCAGCTGGGTGTCGGCGCGCAGATCCTTGCCACCGCGCAGCAGCAGCGTACGCTGGCCGTCGGCGGTGTTGAGGTCGACGCTGGTGAGTTCGTCATGCACCGCCTGCCGGCCGAGCACCACTTCCCACTGGCTGACACCGCTGCCGATGGCCGCGATGGTCTCGTCGAGCACCTCGTAGGGTTCGAGCAGGTCGACGATCAAGCGCGAATCGGCCTTGCCGTCCGGCACCACGCGCACGTCGCGCACGCCGCCGCTCTTCGCCTTGATCTCGCCGGCGATGCGCTTGCGCGCCACGTCGGCCGTCACCCCCTTGAGCACCAGCACCAGCTGGCGCCCGTCTACAGTGACGCCGGAATCCGCCAGGGTGCCCGGCTCACTCTCCACTTGCAGCCGCAGGACATTGCCGTCCTGACGGAGCGCCACACCGTGCATGTCGCCGGCCAGGGCCGGAAACGCCAACCCGGCCACGGCCAGCACCACAGCCAGTTTCTTAAGCGCCGGAAGACCGCGACGATTGCCCTGCCCGATTGCGTCGTTCATTCGAAACCCGGAAAAATAGTTTGACTGCCCATCCGGGATCACCGACAGCATCCAGCCTCCGCACCTTGCGGAGCCCCCCTTCACGCTGGCCGTCCCGGGCATTTCTCGCTGCGTCCTCGTCCCGCCAGGAAAACACCCGGACCAATACGATTTCGCGCGTAGACCTTTACGGCAAAGACTTCACCGGCTTGAGGCACAGCCCGGCGAAAGCCGGACGACAGACGTGACAACACGCCTGCGATCGGAAAGACGCAGGCAATCAGCTGATAATCAAGGGAAAAAACGCGAGGACGAGCCACCGGAAGGTTGGCATCGGGGATGCGCCGACCACTGCATCGCAAGCCAGGCGACGGGCGCGCACCGCGAACCGCCGCCGGAAAGACAGAAACCTGCCACCGGACGAAAGCTGAAAAGCAAAAAGCCCCAACCACCTGAGTGATTGGGGCTTGACGCTTGAAACTGGTTGCGGGGGCAGGATTTGAACCTGCGACCTTCGGGTTATGAGCCCGACGAGCTGCCAGACTGCTCCACCCCGCGTCGGAGAAACGCCATATTAGACAAGTCGAACTACTGCGTCAAGCTTTTTTTGCATCGATTCAATCTGACGACCCGATTCAGCCACGCGGGAGCGACGGCGCCAGGCACTTCACCCCCGGGACTGCTGCTTGTCGGGCGCCTGCAGCAAGGCTGTCGTCGGCAGCCAGCCGAAAGTCTGCGCGGCATACACCGACGCGCAGAGGCTCAGGAAGTTGCGGAAAAGATCCACCGGCCGCCGATCGTCCGCGTCGGCAAAATCAAACTGCGTCCCGAACATGTGGAACTCGCCACATATGCTGCTGAAGAGATTGTCGAAAAAAGCATCCCGACGCACCTCCGGCGCCTTCTCGGTGACGAGCTGCTGAAGCAGGGAACCGTAGGCCGCCTTCGCCAGGGACCTGACGCTTCGGGCGAAATCATCGGCACGGTCGTCGGGAAAGTTCACCATCGTGATCTTGAACGACCGACCATCCTTGGGGTGCTTGGCATGAATCCGGATCTGCATGGTCGCGACTTACATCGGATGACCATTACTTAACGACCCGGACCGGACGAGCTTGATGACGGAATACGTGAAACGCGTCGCCTCGGGGCCGAGCCGGCGCAAACCGATAATCAGGCCGGCGCGCGCCAGCCCCGCGCAACGACCACCTGCCCGCAGGCGGCGCAGCCCACCCACGGCAGGCAGGCGCAATTCAGCTCGAAGTAACGCGGGCCGGTCTGCACCTGCGCCGCCTTCGTGCGGACGGCCGGAGCCGGCTTGGCCGCCGCCTCCACCAGATCGCCCTGGGCCGGCAACCAGCGCTCGAAGGCCGCCAGGTTGGGCGCGCTCTGGACGTACCACTGCTTCTTCGCCGGATCCCAGCGGGCGCCCAGGCGCTTGGCTTCGTCCTTCTCGGCAAACGGTACGCGCAGGTAGGTTTTCATGGCGGAATCACTTTCCAGTCAGGCGCGACGAGAGCCGGCGTCGCTTCTCGGCGCCCCGCTGGCTCTGCCGCATGTCGAACACGAACGACGCCATCGCAACCAGTGCAGCGACGACGCATGCGCCGATGATGATGTAACCCACGATTCCGTGCATTTATAGATGCTGATTTGATACCGGCGGGACGGAGAAAACGGATCGAACACATCCGCCGCGCTAGCCCGGTGATAGCCCAACGAAAAGGCCGACCCTCTCGGATCGGCCTATCTATCTGATTCAACTGGTGCCGGTGAAAGGAATCGAACCCTCGACCTTCGCATTACAAGTGCGCTGCTCTACCAACTGAGCTACACCGGCTGATCGCCGCCTTCCGGCCACACCGGAAACATCCCGATATGCATGGACGGCAAAGGCCGGCCTGAACTATCCTTGGGAGTGGCGCAGGCCCCGGCGAGGGCCGGATTATAAACACAAAGCGACCCAACCACGCAGCCCCTACAAAGCGCATGTCCAACGCCCCAAAGCCAGACATCCCCGGCGGCGCCCCCGTCGGTTCAACCAAGCCGCCGATCCGGCTGCTGTTCATCGAAGACTCCGAAAACGACGTCCTGCTGCTGCTGCACCGTTTCCGCAACGCGGGCTACGCGCCAACCTACCTGCAGGTGGCGTCCGAGGAAGGCCTGCTCGAGGCGCTGCAGCGTGAGAGCTGGGACGTCATCCTGTGCGATCACAACCTGCCGGGCTTCAACGCCCAGGCGGCCCTGCGCAGCACCCAGGAGCTCGGCGTCGACCTGCCCTTCATCATCGTATCCGGGGTGATGCAGGAGGACGAAGCCATCGCCGCGATGCGCGCCGGCGCCCACGACTACCTCAGCAAGAACAAGCTCGACCGCCTGGTGCCGGCCGTCGAGCGCGAGATGCGCGAAGTCGTCAACCGCCGCGAGAAGCGCCAGGCCGAGCAAACGCTGCGCCAGAGCGAGGCACGCCTGCGCGCCCTCACCGACAACATCCCCGGCGTGGTCTTCCAGATGGGCTACACGCCGGACGGCATGCTCGGCTTCCAGTATCTGTCCGAAGCCGCGACGATGCTCTTCGGCACCTCGGCCGAGGAGCTCATCGGCAGCTCCGCCGGCTGGATGAACTGGCTGCTCAACGAAGACCTGCCCGGCTTCATGGAAGCCGCCAGCGTGTCGGCCGAGAACCTCTCCACCCTCAACTGGGAAGGCCGCATCCAGCTCTCCACCGGCGAACAGAAGTGGATCAACCTGCGCAGCTCGCCGCGCCTGTCCGAGATGGGTGCCGTGGTGTGGGAAGGCGTGATGTGGAACATCACCCACAGCAAGCACGTCGAGGCCGACCTGCGCGAATCCCGCAGCCAGCTGGCGGCCCTCTCCAACCACCTCCAGCGCATCAAGGAAGAAGAGCGCGAGCGCATCGCCCGGGACGTCCACGACGTGCTCGGTGGTACCCTCGTTGCCATGAAGTTCGAGATGTCCCTGCTGGAAGCCAAGCTCGACGTGAACCTCGCCCAGGCCCGCGAACGCGCCCGCAACGTGGGGCGGATGGTGGACGACGCCATCGCCACCGTGGGCCGCGTCACCCGCGAACTGCGCCCCGGCATCCTCAAGGATTTCGGCCTCGCGGCGGCGATCGAATCCCAGGGCGAGGACTTCGCCCAGCGGACGGGCATCGCCTGTAACATTCTTTGTACCGACCATGACCTCGACCCGGACTACGATACGGCTCTGGCCTTCTTCCGGGTGTTCCAGGAGGCGCTGACCAACGTCAGCAAACACGCAGGCGCGACCGAGGTGAACGTGAGACTCATGCAGGAAGGTGACGAAGTGGTGCTCGAGATCGCCGACGACGGTTGCGGCCTCGCCGCAACCGACCTGCAGAAGCCCCGCTCCTTTGGCCTGCGGGGCATCCGCGAACGGCTGGCCAGTCTCGGCGGGCGCCTGGATCTCACCGACATCCAGCCCCACGGCACCCGCCTCGCCCTGCGCGCGCCCCTCCTGCCGGCCTCGCCGGACGAGCCCAACCCCACCAGGAGCCTTGCATGAGCAAGCCCATCCGCGTACTGATAGCCGACGACCACGCGATCGTCCGCCAGGGCCTGCGCCAGATCCTCTCCGACACCGCCGATCTCACCGTGGCCGGCGAAGCCGAAAATGGTGTCCAGGCCGTGCAGATGGTGCGCTCGGGCGAATGGGACGTGGTGCTGATGGACGTCTCGATGCCTGACCGCAACGGCATCGACGCCCTCAAGATCATCAAGAAGGAATTCCCGCGCCTGCCGGTGCTCATCCTCAGCATGTATCCCGAAGAGCAATACGCGATCCGCGCCCTCAAGGCCGGCGCGGCGGGCTACCTCACCAAGCAGAGCGCACCGGAACTCCTCGTCACCGCGATCCGCCAGGTGGCCAGCGGCAAGAAATACGTCAGCCCGTCCCTCGCCGAGGAGCTCGCCAACGCCATCGGTGAAGACAGCGAACGCCCGCCCCACGAGAAGCTCTCCGATCGCGAATACCAGACTCTCTGCATGATCGCCTCCGGCAAGACGCCCACCGAGATCGCCGAGGCCCTCAACCTCAGCGTCAAGACGGTCAGCGTCTATCGGGCGCGGCTCCTCGAGAAGATGAACCTGCGCAACAATGCCGAGCTGACCCATTACGGGCTCAAGCACGGTCTGGCCGAATAAGCGCCGGGTTTCATTTTTTCCGCTTTTTACGCAGTGGCCATGTCCGGCAGCCTCAAGGCGTGTCAGACATGGCCGTTATTCATCGGGCTTACCAGAAGCGCCGTTGCTCGCCCCTGCCCGGCACCGGGGCCCGCCATGAAGACGGCCGCTCGCAAACCGCCCTGCGCAGACCCGCCATGAACGAACCCAGTCATCCCTCGGACATCGCCCGCGAAGCCTTCCGCCAACTCGCCCTGCGCCGGATCGCCCCCACCCCCGACAACTACCAGACCCTCTACCACGAGATCGCCGGCACCGCCGCCGACGACACCTTTCCGGAGCGCCCGCTCAAGCTGATCGCGGCCAGCCTGCCCCGCCACAACCACGAAGCCCTGCGCATCGCCCGGGATTTCGACACCGCCGTGGCCCAGGCCGACTGGAACAAGCTCGGCGCCGTGATCGCCGACGCCCTGGGCGCCACGAACAGCCAGGACATCAACTGGGGCAGCCTGCTGCGCGACCTCATCGCCGAATGGGACCGGCGCCAGGCCGGCCTCACCCAGGCCCGCAAGCGCGAGATGCTCGACCGCGTGCTCAGCGCCTCCGGCACCAACCCCGAGCGCCTCGCCGAGCGGCTGCAGGGCCTGCTGCGCGCCTGGACACGCAACGCCGACGACGATGACCCGGCCGTTGCCTGCGGCGACACCGCACCGGCCGCCTCCAGCCACGCCACCGCGGGCGCCCCGCGCACCGACACCGCGACGCCGGTCTTCGCCCGGCTGCTGGCCGACCTGCTCGACAGCATCGCCAGCCAGACCCGGCCGGCCGACGCCGAGATCGCCACCGAGGCGCGCGCCCTGGCCGTCGCCCTGCGGCAGCAGCCGGGTCCGCTGCCCGCCGACGCGCTCCAGCAGCGCCTCGACACGCTGCGGGCCGGCCTCGAATGGGCCACCGAAGACCAGCACGCCCTGCGCGACGCCCTCCAGCGCGTGCTCCAGCTCATCCTCGAGAACATCGGCGAGCTGGTGGTGGACGACCGCTGGCTGCACGGCCAGATCACCCTGATGGGCGAGATGTTCGCCCATCCTCTCGACGTGCGCGTGCTGGGCGAACTCGAAAGCCGCCTGCGCAGCGTGATCGACCGCCAGAGCGCCATCAAGCTGGAACTCTCCGACGCCCAGCTGCGGCTCAAGGAGATGCTCTCCCGCTTCGTCGACCGACTGGGCGAATTCACGGATTCGACCGGCGACTACCACGCCAAGATCGAACGCTCCGCCGAGCGCATCGCCGCCGCCCAGGACATCGCCGAACTCACCGACGTCATCGCCGACGTGATGCGCGAGACCCGCAGCGTGCAGGCCTCCACCGCCCGCTCCCGGGACGAACTCGTCGCCCTGCGCAGCCGCGTGGACAAAGCCAACACCGAGATCACCCGCCTCCAGCACGAACTCGAACAGACCAGCGAACTCATCCGCCACGACCCGCTCACCGGCGTGCTCAACCGCAAGGGCCTCGACGAAGCCCTCGCCCGCGAGACCGCCTTCGCCCAGCGCCGCGGCACGCCCCTGTGCCTGGGGCTGCTCGACATCGACAACTTCAAGCAGATCAACGACATCCACGGCCACCAAACCGGCGACGAGGCGCTCCAGCACCTCACCGAAGTCGTCCGCGAGAACATCCGCCCGCAGGATTCCGTCGCCCGCTACGGTGGCGAGGAGTTCGTGATCCTGCTCCCCGACACGGAGCTGGACGCCGCCGTGGCTGCCCTCGTCCGCCTCCAGCGTGCGCTCACCAAACGCTTCTTCCTCGCCCGCCAGCAAAAGCTGCTGATCACCTTCAGCGCCGGCGTCGCCCAGCTGCTCGAAGGCGAGACGCCCGAGCAGGCCCTCGACCGCGCCGACAAGGCCATGTACATCGCCAAGCGCTCCGGCAAGAACCGCGTCCTCGCCGCCCGCTGAAACGCGCCGCGCCGGAGCGGCGGGCCGGCACGGAGTATGCTAAATTCGTCGGCTTATGCGCATGTTCTCTTCCCTCCCGGCGACGCTGGCCGGCACCGTGATCGTCCTGGCCCTGACGCCGGGCCTCACCGCCGGCGCGGAATCCCTCGGCCGGCTGTTCCACTCGCCCGTCGAACGCGCCCGCATCGACCACCCGCCACCGCCGCCCGCGGCGCCGACGGCCACGCCACCGCGCCTTGACGGCATCATCACCCGCAGCGGCGGCCGGCCGGTGATCTTCCTGGACGGCCTGGCCACTCCCGCCGACACCCGCCAGATCCGCATTGACAACGCCAGCGCGCGCGTGACCACCCCGGACGGCCAGCGCCACCACCTGCGCGTCGGCGACTCCCCCCTCAACACCGGCGCCCCCTGATGCGCACCGGGCCCGCCCGGCGTCGGCAGCGGGGCATGCTCCTGCCCGCCCTGATCGTCCTTCTCGCAGTGGGCGGCCTCGGCTGGCTGCTGTCGCGCCAGGACAGCGCCGCCCATCGCGATCTCATCCGCGAAGCCCGCAGCGCCGACGCCCTCGCCACCGCCCGCGAAGCCCTCCTGGGCTACGCCGCCATCTATCGAAGCCGCGAACACCCCAACGCCGACTTCGGCTACCTGCCCTGCCCCGACCTCGACGGCGACGGCTCTTCCGAGACCTGCGGCACCAAGGGCCAGACCAGCATCGGCCGGCTGCCCTACCTCACCCTCAACCTGCCCGACCTGCGCGACGGCAACGGCGAATGCCTGTGGTACGCCGTCTCCGGCCACTTCAAGAACAACCCCAAGCCCGACGCCCTCAACTGGGACAGCACCGGCAGCTTCCAGCTCATCGACCAGGCCGGCACCACCCGCGCCCTGGCCGGCGACCAGACCGGCCGCGCCGCGGCCCTCGTCATCGCCGCCGGCGCCCCGCTGGCCGACCAGTCGCGCAGCGCCGGCCCCGCCCGCTGCGGTGGCGACACCGAAGCCCGCCAGGTGCGCGAATACGTCGAAGCCCTCGAAGCCGCCGACGCAAACGGCGTCACGCCCGTCCGCACCAGCGCCGGCAACGACCGCCTGATGGCGATCACCACCGACGACATCTACCGCCAGCTCAAGCGCCGGCCCAGCTACGCCAGCTGGCTGCAGCAGGTGATCCAGGCCAGCGCCGACTGCCTCGCCAGCCTGCCCGCGGTGGTGGCGCCGGAGCGCGTCGGCCCGCTCGAGCTCGGCCGCCTGCCGGCGCCCAACAGGCTCACCGGCACCTGCCGCAACGAAACCCTGCGCGACGCCGTCGCCAACTGGGCCGAGGCCATGCGCTACGCCCGCTGCGTGGACGGCACCGACTGTCTCACCGGCATCGGCCGGCGCTGCCGTGGCGCGCTGATCTTCAGCGGCGAACGCGCCGACGCCAGCCAGCGCCGGATTGATCCCACCGACCGGCTCATCACCCGCAACTACCTCGAAGCCGACACCCTCGCCCTGCTCGCCACCGGCCAGCTCGGCAGCCTGCCCGCCACCTTCGCCATCCCCGCGCTCGACCGCCCGGCCAGCGCCGACATCGCCCTATGCATTCCCTGACCCACGCTGCCGCACGCCAGCACCACCGCGGCTTCACCCTCGTCGAGATGGCCGTCGTGCTGCTCGTCCTCACCCTCCTCACCGGCGGGCTCACCGTCGGGCTGTCGGCCCACCTCGCCCGCCGGGCCGAAGCCGCCACCGACGACGCCCTCGGCGAAGCCCGCGACGCGCTGCTCGGCTTCGTGGTGCGCAAGGGCTACCTCCCCTGCCCCGCCAAAAGCGCCACCGACGGCGCCGAAGACCGCGTGAGCCCCACCGCCTGCCGCACGCAGAACGGCCTGCTGCCGTGGGCCACTCTCGGCATCGCCGGGCTCGACGGCTGGTCCCGCCGTCTCCGCTACGCCGTCGCCACGCCGTATGTGCAGCCGATCCGCAACGTCGTCACGGGCGAAAAAGCCAACCTCGCCGACGGCGACATCACCATCAAGACCCGCAACCTCGACGGCGCCGAACTCTTCCTCACCACCACGGGCGGCAGCAGCCCGGCGGTGATCCTCTCCCACGGCGCCAACGGCCTGGGCGCCACCGACCAGCAAGGCAACGCGCTCGCCGCGCCGCCAGAGGGCAGCGACGAAGCCCGCAACGCCAGCGCCGACGGCAGGCTGTTCTTCAGCCGGCCGACCTCCGACAACCCCGCAGCCCCCGGCGGCAGCTTCGACGATCGCGTCACCTGGCTGTCGCCCAACCTCCTCGCCCACCGCCTCATCAGCGCCGGCACGCTCCCCTGAAAGTGTCGACGTGCGTGTCGGGCCCTGGCCGGATGCGGCAGGCTGCGCACTACGACACACATCCCGACAATCAGCCCGGCGCAGCGGCTTGACCCCCGTTTCCCGCAGACGTGAAACTTGTCACGGTTCACTTCCGCAGGAAATCCGATGCCGGAGCCCTGGCTCTACCCCCCGCCCGGCCATCCAGTCCGCCGCTTTCTCCGGGCGATCCTGGACATCGGCGCGCACCCCGACGACGACGACGAAACCAGCATCAGGAAGATCCGCCTGAATCTGGCCAGCGTGCTTTTCGCCACCGCAGCCCTCATCTGGCTCGCGGGGGATCTGCTCGTCGACGGCAACCCGCTGGCGCTGGCCGCCGCGGCGGTGCCCGTGCTCGCCGGGATCAACCTGCTGCTGTTCAGGCAGCACCGGCGCAGCGGCCTGTACGGCCCGCTGCAGCTGGGCCTGATGCTGGCCTTTCCCTTCGTCACCCGCGCGCTCCTCGGGCCGACTTCCGCCACCGCCGGGCTGCCCGTGTGGGCCATTCTTGCGCCCACCGCCAGCCTGCTGTGCCTGGGCGGACGCGACTCCACGCCGTGGTTTGCCGGCTTCGTGATCCTCACCGTAGCCACCGGCGTGCTGCTGCCTGCAGATGCGGCCGCCTCGCCCCTCGCCCTCGCCGGTCACGTGACCGCCGTGGCAACGGTGATCTACGTCCAGCTGCGCTTTGCGATGGGCCAGCGCAACAAGACCCGCGAACGCCTCGCCGAAGCCCACCACCAGCTGCGCCTCGCCCAGGAGCGCTCCGAGCGCCTGCTGCTCAACATCCTGCCGGCGCCCATCGCCGCTCGTCTCAAGGACAACACCAGCACCATCGCCGACGGCCACCCGGAAGTGGTGGTGATGTTCGCCGACATCGTGGATTACACCCGCATCGCCAGCGGCATGGCCCCCAAGGCGGTGTTCGAGATGCTCAACCGGATCTTCTGCCGCTTCGACGAGTTGTGCGAACAGCACGGCCTCGAACGCATCAAGACCATCGGCGACGGCTACATGGTGGCTGGCGGGCTCCATGCCCATCCGGTCGAGCCCCACGCGGCGATGGCCGCCCTGACCCTCGACATGCAGGCCGCCCTGCGCAATCACGATTTCACCGACGGGCTCGAACTGGAAGTCCGCATCGGCATCGCCTCCGGCCCGGTGGTCGCCGGCGTGGTGGGGCGCGGCAAGTTCATCTACGACCTGTGGGGCGACACCGTCAACCTGGCCTTCCGCCTGTGCACCGAGGGCGAACCCAGCACCATCCAGTGCGACGCCCGCGCCTTCGAACGCCTGCGCGGCGCCTTCGTGTTCGCCAAGCCGATCCTGCTGATGCTCAAGGGCAAGGGCTACGTACCGGTCTATCGGCTGCAGGGGCCGCGGATCTTCGCTGCGCCTGCCACCGCGGTCGTCCACCCGCCACACGCGGCATGACGTCACCCGGCCACAAAAAACACCCAATCTGCATTAAACTGTTCAGCCTGTATGAATAGACATCGCATTGCGCACGGGGCGCAGGCGGCTGAACGGAGGCAACATGAAGGTCCGACAACAGGGCTTCACCCTGGTTGAAATCGCGGTCGTGCTGGTGATCATCGGGCTGCTGCTCGGCGGCATCCTCAAGGGGCAGGAGCTCATCAACAGCGCCAAGGTGAAGAACGTCATCGGCGATTTCCGCAACACCGCCACTTACCTCTACGCCTACCAGGATCGCTTCCGCGCCCTGCCCGGCGACGACGCCGGCGTGACCAACCGGCTGGCCGGCGCCGTGCGCGCCACCACCGGCGGCACCTCCGGCAACGGGCGGATCGACGGCGCCTGGAACTCCATCACCGCAACCGATGAAACCGTGCTCTTCTGGCAGCACGTGCGCCTCGCCAACCTGGCCAGCGGCGACGGCCGCAACCCCGGCGCCGAAGGCGTGGTGATCGCCGACTGGCTGCCCCGCAACGCCTTCAGCGGGCGCGTCGGCGTCACCGGCGCGAGCCCGCTCGCCGGCTGGGGTGGCACCTTCTTCATCTGCCAGGAAAACCTCGCCGGTGCCTTTGCCCGGCAGGTGGATATCGCGATGGACGACGGCCTGCCCAACACCGGCACCGTGCGCCTGCTGTCGGGCGGCGCAGCCGTGGCCCCGGCCGACCTCAACGACGCCACGACCTACGTGGTGTGCGCGTCGTACTGAGGAGTCAGATCCCCTTCAGCAACCGGGTTTCCGCGTTGGAGATCTGCGACGGCGTGCCCAGCAGCACGAGCACGTCTTCCAGTTCGAGCCGCGTCTCGGCCACCGGGTCGACCACCCGGATGCGCTGGCGGCGCACCGCGGTGATCTCCACGCCGAGCTCCTTCAGGCGCAGCTCGGCGAGGCTCTTGCCGATCGCGTAGGCGCCGGCCTCCAGCGGCACCGAATGCAGGCGCACCTGCTGCCGCTCCTCGAGGGATTCCTCGTGCAGATGCTCGCCGCCCCGGTAGATGCCACGCAGCAGGTGGTAGCGCTCGGCGCGGATCTCGCGGATGCGCTTGAGGATGCGCGGCAGCGGAATGCCCACCAGCGCCAGCGCGTGGGAGGCCAGCATCAGCGAAGACTCCACCGATTCCGGAACCACCTCGGCGGCACCGGCTTCCTGCAGTTTTTCCAGGTCGATCTCGTCGGCAGTGCGCACCACCACCGGCACATCCGGCCGGCAGGCGCGGACCATGCTCATCGCCCG
This sequence comes from Zoogloea sp., assembly GCA_023150095.1. Lineage (GTDB taxonomy): Bacteria > Pseudomonadota > Gammaproteobacteria > Burkholderiales > Rhodocyclaceae > Zoogloea. The sequence goes on from JAKLLO010000025.1 coordinate 33,282, forward strand.
CAGCGCCGCGTCGGTGTCGGCGTAGGTGATGACCACCACCGACGCCCGGGAGATGCCCGCCGCCATCAACGTCTCGCGCTTGGCCGCGTCGCCGAACACCACCGTCTCGCCCGCCGCCGCGGCCTCGCGCACCCGTTCGGGGTCGAGATCGAGCGCGATGTAGGTGATGCCCTCCTGCTCCAGCAGACGACCGAGGTACTGGCCGTTACGCCCGAAGCCGCAGAGGATCGCGTGCTTGTCCACGAACATCGACTGGGTGGCGATGCTGGTGAGCTGCAGCGAGCGGCTCATCCACTCGGACGGCACCAGGCGCAGCACGATCTTCTCGCTGGCCTGCACGATCAGCGGCGCCAGCAGCATCGACAGCACCAGCGCTGCCACCACCACCTGCGACAGGGCCGCCGGCAGCAGCCGGGCCTCGTCGATCTGGGACAGCAGCACAAAGCCGAACTCACCGCCCGCGCACAGCCACAGGCCGGTGCGCGCAGCCGTGCCCTGAGGGCTGCCCAGCAGGCGCGACGCCGCCCCGGCGATCAGGAACTTGCCCACCAGCAACGCCGCCAGCATGGCCAGCACCGCAGGCAGGCTGAGGATGATCTGCCCCACATCGAGGAACATCCCCACCGTGACGAAGAAAAGCCCCAGCAGCACGTCGCGAAACGGCTTGATGTCCTCTTCCACGTGGTAGCGGTATTCGGTCTCGGAGATCAGCATCCCCGCCAGAAAAGCCCCCAGCGCCAGCGACAGCCCGACGATCTCGGTGAGCCACGCCAGCCCGAGGGTGATCAGCAGCACGTTGAGCATGAACAGCTCGGCCGACTTCTGGCGCGCCACATAGAAGAACCACGTCCGCATCACCCGCTGGCCGAAGAACAGCACCAGCACCAGCAGCGCCACCGCCTTGGCCGTCGCCAGCGCCAGCGTCTCGAACAATGCATCGGCCGGCCCCGACAGCGCGGGGATCAGGATCAGCAGCGGCACCACCGCCAGATCCTGGAACAGCAGCACGCCGATGGTCTCGCGGCCGTGCTTGGAATCCAGCTCGAGGCGATCCGACAGCAGCTTGGAGAGGATCGCCGTGGACGACATCGCCAGCGTGCCGCCCAGCGCAAAGCCGGCGCCCCAGCCCAGCCCGCCGATGCGGCCGGCGATCATCGCCAGCACGATGGACGCCAGCACCTGCATCGCCCCCAGCCCGAATACGATGCGCTTCATGCTGTACAGCCGCGCCAGCGAGAACTCCAGCCCGATGGTGAACATCAGGAACACCACCCCGAACTCGGCGAGGTAGCGCGCGCCGCCGGTATCCGGCATCAGGTTCATCGCGTGGGGCCCGACGGCCGCACCGACCATCAGGTAACCGAGCACCGGCGGCAGGTTGAGCGACCGGAAGATTCCGACCACCAGCACGGCACCGGCAAGAAGGGCGAGCACCAGCTCGAGGGTATTGACCATGGGAGGCAAGGGGGCGCCCGGGACGGGCGGAATAGTCGATCTGATATACTCCTGAGCCCGATTATACCCACGCCGCCCATGAGCTCCGCCCCGAATCCCGCTGCGCATGACCGCGTCCTTGCCCTTGCCCGTCGCGTCCTCGAGATCGAGGCCGAAGCCGTTCACGCGCTCGCCGGCCAGCTGGGCCCGGAATTCGTCAAGGCCGTCGACCTGATCCTCGCCTCCAGCGGCCGGGTCATCGTGTCGGGCGTCGGCAAGTCGGGCCACATCGGGCGCAAGTTTGCGGCCACCCTCGCCAGCACCGGCACGCCGGCGTATTTCGTGCACGCCGCCGAAGCCGCCCACGGCGACCTGGGCATGATCACCGCCAACGACGTGCTGATCGCCCTGTCCTACTCCGGCTCCGGCGAAGAACTCCTGAAGATCGTTCCCCTCGTCAAACGCCAGGGCGCCCGGCTGATCGCCATCACCGGCAACCCGGAATCACCCCTCGCCCGCGAGGCCGACGTGCATCTCAACGGCGCGGTGAAGGAAGAGGCCTGCCCGCTCAACCTCGCCCCGACCGCCAGCACCACCGCCAGCCTGGCCCTGTCCGACGCCCTCGCGGTGGCGCTGCTCGACGCCCGCGGCTTCGGCGCCGATGACTTCGCCCGCTCGCACCCGGGCGGCGCCCTCGGTCGGCGCCTGCTCACCCACGTCTCCGACGTGATGCGCAGCGGCGCCGCCATTCCGCAGGTCACCGAAGACGCGCTGCTGGCCGACGCGCTGATGGAGATGACCCGCGCCGGCATGGGCATGACCGCCATCGTCGATGCCGACCAGCGCATCGTCGGCATCTACACCGACGGTGACCTGCGCCGCTCGCTCGCCAGCGGCTGCAACTTCAGCACCGCCCGCGTGGCCGACGTGATGAGCCGCGGCCCGCGCACCATCCACCCCGAAGCCCTCGCCGTCGAGGCCGCCGAGGTGATGGAGACGCGCCGAATCAGCCAGCTGCTGGTGGCGGATGCCGCTGGCCGGCTCATCGGCGCCCTCAACCACCACGACCTGATGCTCGCCAAGGTCATCTGATGGCAAGCGCAACCCACTCTTCGCGGAGCGCCCGATGAACGGCCGGGGCCACAGCCTCTTCCCCCTCGTGGTGCTGACGCTCCTCGCCGGCGTCTCGGTGTGGCTCGACCGGGTCACCCAGCAGCCGGCCGTCGCACGGACCGAAAAAGCCCACGAGGCCGACTTCTCCGCCGACAAGCTCACCGTCCGCCGCTTCGACCTCACCGGCAAGATCCAGTACGTGCTGGTCGCCGACCGGATGGTCCATTACGCTGACGACGAAACCACCGAACTCGTCCGCCCGCGCCTCAACTACCTCAACCGGCCCGAGCCGGTGTGGGTGGAATCCAACTTCGCCCGGGTCAGCAAGGATGGCGACGCCGTCGTCCTCACCGACAGCGTCTTCGTCCGCCGCGACGCCACCGCCAGCAAGCCCGAATCCACCCTGCGCACCGAGGAAATGACCGTCTGGCCCGACGACGAGAAGATGCGCTCCGACAAACCCGTGGTCCTCACCCAGGGCAAGACGGTGATCAACGCCGAACGCATGGAGAGCGACAACATCGTCGGCGAAGTCCGTCTGCAGGGCCAGGTCCGCGGCACCATTTACCGAAACACCCCCACGCCGAAACCATGAAACCATTCTTCCGGCTGCACGCCCAACTCGCCCCCCTCCTTGCCGCCGGCATCCTGGCGCTGGCCGCCCCAGCCCACGCCGAAAAGGCCGACCGCAGCAAGCCGGTCAACATCGAGGCCGACAAGGTGACGGTGGACGACAAGAACAAGATCCACATCTTCGAAGGCCACGTCGTCCTCACCCAGGGCACCCTCACCATCCGCAGCGACAAGCTGGTGGTGAGCCAGGACCAGGAAGGCTACCAGCGTGGCATCGCCACCGGCGGCGAAGGCGGTCTCGCCCGCTTCCGCCAGAAACGCGAAGGCAAGAACGAATGGGTCGACGGCGAGGGCGAGCGCATCGAGCACGACGCCCGCAGCGAGCTGTCCCAGTTCTTCCTCCGCGCCCGCGTGAAGAGCGGCGAAGACGAAGTGCGCGGCCAGTACATCCAGTTCAACGGCGTCACCGAAACCTACCTGGTCACCAACGGCCCCAACGCCACCACCCTGCCCAGCCAGCAGGGCCGCGTGCAGGTCACCATCCAGCCCAAGAAGAAGGACGGCGCAGCCAACCCGTAATGGGCATGATGCGGCGCAAAGCCGCAGCCCTCAACGGTCTTCAGCTGATTTCGTGGATCACATACAACCGTTTGATTGCAAAAGGATTGCGGCGCCACAAAGATTGTTGTGCATTGCAACAAAAAGTTGTTGACAGCCCTCCCGGTCTGAATATAATGGGCTCCATTGCTGCGACGCACAAAGAGGCGTCGAATGATTTTCAGGTAATAGATCCACATTCACTTAAGGAGATTGTCATGACCACCCCCGAGCAAATCGTTGCTGCCAACAAGGCTAACGTCGAAACCCTGCTGACCCTGGCCAACACCGCCTTCGCCAGCGCCGAGCGCATCGCTGCCCTGAACCTGAACACCGCCCGCGCTGTTCTGGAAGACTCCGTTGCCGCCACCAAGACCCTGCTGGGCGCCAAGGATGCTCAAGAGCTGCTGGCCCTGCAGACCTCCCTGGCCCAGCCGGTTGTCGAAAAGGCCGTTGCCTACTCCCGCAGCATCTACGAAATCGCTTCCCAGACCCAGGAAGAAGTTTCCAAGCTGTTCGAAGCTCAAGTTGCTGAAGCCAACAAGACCTTCGCCGCCGCCCTCGACAAGGCTGCCAAGTCCGCTCCCGCCGGTTCCGATGTCGCCGTGGCTGCTGTCAAGTCCGCCATCGCCGCCGCCAACTCCGCCTACGACAGCGTGACCAAGGCCGCCAAGCAAGTCGCCGAGATCGCCGAAGCCAACGTGGCTGCCGCGACCAACGCCACCGTCAAGGCCGTCAGCACCACCGCTCCCGCCAAGTCCTCCAAGAAGGCTGCCTAATCTGGCCAGCTGACTGGAAGCGGACGCCCCGCGCGTCCGCCTGACAGGCACAGAAAAGCCCGCACTGCTTCGGCAGCGCGGGCTTTTTTGCGTCCACCGCCGCCGCCCGGCGTGTCAATTTCGCGGGAAGGCATCACGGCATGGATGCAGAGCGGCGGGATACGTGATATTTTTCTCAGGTTGTGAAATCGCATTTCAGAAAGTGCATTTTGCAAGCGCGCCGGACCATCGAGGCTTGCGCAGGGCTGTCGTCAAAATAATCCAATACTGAGGGAAGACTAATGGCTACTGGGAAATCGAAGATCATCTACACGCTCACGGACGAAGCCCCGCTGCTCGCAACGTGCGCATTTCTTCCCATCATCCGGACTTTCACCGGCCCGGCCGGCATCGAGATCGAGAAGGCTGACATCTCCGTCTCTGCCCGCGTGCTCGCCGAATTCTCCGAATGCCTGAGCGAAGAGCAGAAGGTTCCCGACACCCTTGCCGCACTGGGCAAGAAGACCCTCGAGCCGGACGCCAACATCATCAAGCTGCCGAACATCAGCGCTTCCGTCGCCCAGCTCAAGGCCTGTGTGAAGGAGCTGCAGGCCAAGGGTTACCCGATCCCCGACTACCCCGAAGCCCCGACGACCGAAGAAGAGAAGGCCATTGCCGTCCGCTACGGCAAGTGCCTGGGCTCCGCCGTGAACCCGGTGCTGCGTGAAGGCAACTCCGACCGCCGCGCACCGCTGGCCGTCAAGAATTACGCCCGCAAGAACCCGCACTCGATGGGCGAGTGGAAGCCCTGGTCGCGCACCCACGTGTCGCACATGCACCACGGCGACTTCTACCACGGCGAAAAGTCCATGACCCTGGACAAGGCCCGCAACGTACGGATGGAGCTCATCGCCAAGGGCGGCAAGATCACCGTGCTCAAGCCGAAGGTCGCGCTGCTCGAAGGCGAGATCATCGACTCGATGTTCATGAGCAAGAAGGCCCTGTGCGAGTTCTACGAGAAGGAGCTCGAGGACTGCCGTGAATCCGGCATCCTGTTCTCGCTGCACGTCAAGGCGACGATGATGAAGGTCTCGCACCCGATCGTGTTCGGCCACTGCGTACGCATCTTCTACAAGGAAGCCTTCGAGAAGCACGGTGAGCTGTTCAACGAGCTGGGCATCAACGTCAACAACGGCATGGTCGATCTGTACGAGAAGATCAAGAGCCTGCCCGAATCCAAGCGCGACGAGATCATCCGCGACCTGCACGCCTGCCAGGAACACCGTCCGAAGCTGGCGATGGTCGACTCCGCCAAGGGCATCACCAACTTCCACTCTCCCAACGACGTGATCGTCGATGCCTCCATGCCGGCGATGATCCGCCAGGGCGGCAAGATGTGGGGCGCCGACGGCAAGCAGTACGACAGCAAGTGCGTGATGCCGGAATCGACCTTCGCCCGGATCTACCAGGAGATGATCAACTTCTGCAAGACCAACGGCAACTTCGATCCGAAGACCATGGGCACCGTGCCGAACGTCGGCCTGATGGCCCAGAAGGCCGAGGAATACGGTTCCCACGACAAGACCTTCGAGATCGCCGAAGACGGCATCGCCAACATCGTCGACATCGAC
>JAKLLO010000251.1 GCA_023150095.1 Zoogloea sp.
CTATCGCCTTGACGGTCTAGCGCGTTCCGATGGCGATGGAGCGGCGTCCGATGCTCATCTCGCCACGTGGATCGATGATCTGGCGTGGCTGTGCGTCGAGCGCCGCGCGCGCCATCGCCCTGTGCCAGCCCGATATCGCGTTCACGCGCATCGCCGGGCGATATGCCCCGCGGGCGCTGCTATGATTTTCAGGAGATCTTTCCAGAAATGCGCCTGCCGGCCCGGCGGCGCGTGGTCCGGGGCGGGCGGCGGGGGCGGTTGATCCGTGCTGGTGCGCGCCGCCCGATTGCATGGAGGCTTTTCGTCCGATGGCTGCCCAGTGTTCCGGCCTGCTCGACCCGGCGCTTGCCGCTTTCATCACCAGTCGCATCTCGGTGCAGATTGCGGCCTGTGACGGGCGCGGGCCGGCGACGCTGGTGCGCGGGCTGGGTTGTCGGGTGTCGGACGACCTGCGCACGGTGACGGTGCTGATGCCGCGCTCCCAGGCGCTGCCGGTGCTGGCGGCCATCGAGGCCAATGGCCGGGTTGCGGCGGTGTTCAGCGAGCCTGAGACCCATCGCACGGTGCAGCTCAAGGGCGTTGATGCCCGTGTCGAGGCGGCGACGGCCGAGGATGAGGCGGGCCTCCTGCCCTACGCGGCGGCGATGGCGGCGCGGCTGGCGCCCTTCCGGGTGCCCGAGATCTATGCCCGCACGCTGTTCAGCGGCAGCGCCGACGATCTGGTGGCGGTGAGCTTCACCCCGAGCCAGGGCTTTGGCCAGACGCCGGGCCCGCGGGCCGGGATGCCCCTGGCGGAGGGCAAGCCATGAACGCCGGGCCGGGCCTCGACGAGCTGCGCGGCTGCCTGGAGGGCATCGTGCCGGCGGGCATCGCCACCTGCGACGCCGAGGGCATGCCCAACGTCACCTACGTGTCGCAGCTGATGTACGTGGACCCGCGGCACGTGGCGCTGTCCTTCCAGTTCTTCAACAAGACCCGCGAGAACATCCTCGCCAACCCGGTGGCGACGGTGTTGACGATGGACCCGGACACCGCCGCCCGCTACCGGCTCACCGTGCGCTACCTGCGCACCGAAACCGCCGGCCCGCTGTTCGAGCGGATGCGCGCCAAGCTGGCGGGGATCGCCTCCCACACCGGCATGGAGGGCGTGTTCAAGCTGCTGGGGGCGGACGTGTATCGCGTGCAGGCCATCGAGGCGGTGCCGGGGCGCGAGCTGCCGCGCATCCCTCGCGGGCCGGCGCTGCTGCCGGCGCTTCGGCGCAGCGTGGATGAGCTCAACCGCTGCACCGGGCTGGACGGGCTGATCGACCGCTTTTGCGCGTGCCTCGAGCGGGAGTTCGACATCGCCCACCAGATGCTGCTGATGGCCGACGAGACGACGGGGCGGCTCTACATCGTGGCGAGCCGGGGCTATGCGAGCTCCGGCGCAGGGGCGGAGATTCCGGTGGGCGTGGGGGTGATCGGCGTGGCGGCGCGGGAGAAGGTGCCGATCCGCATCATGTTCCCCGCCAGCGAGTATGCCTACGGGCGGGTGCTGCGGGAGCAGGCCGCGCAGTCGGGGCTGGTGGATGGTCCGGGCGACGAGATTCCCCTGCCGGGCCTTGCCGAACCCGCCAGCCAGCTGGCCGTGCCGGTGATGGCCGGCGGACGCCTGCTGGCGGTGGCCTACGTGGAGAGCCGCCAGGAATGCACCTTCGGCTACGACCTGGAGGACGCACTGGTGGCCCTGGGCGCGGCGCTCGGGCTGATGATGCTGGTGCTGCGCTGCCCCGATGCCGCTGACGAGGCCGACATCGCCCAGCCCGCGCCTGCCGCCGCCAGCGGCGCCGGGCCGCCGGTGCGGGTGCGCCACTTTGGCCGGGACGACAGCGTGTTTCTCGACGACGACTACCTCATCAAGGGCGTGGCCGGGGCGATCCTGTGGAAGCTGTTGGGCGACCGGCAGCGGGACGGGCGCTGCGAGTTCTCGACCCGTGCGCTGCGCCTCGATCCGGCGCTGCACCTGCCTGAGGTGGTGGACAACCTCGACGCCCGGCTGATCCTGCTCCAGCGTCGCCTGCAGGACCGCTGCGACTGGCTGCGCATCGAGAAGACCGGCCGCGGCCGCTTCCGGCTGGCAGTGGATCGGGAGACGATCCTGGTGGCGGAGGGCGCGCCGCGGCCGGGCTGAGGGGCTCATTTCGCGCCGGGCATCTGGGGCACGAACACGAAGTGCGGCGTGTTGATGGCCTGCCCCGGCGGGAGGGCGGTGGGCGCCGGCTGGCCGGCCGCGCCCAGGCCGCGCAGATAGCGGTAGATGCTGCGCAGGTCGTCATCGCTCATGGCCTGCAGGGCCGTCCAGGGCATGGGCGGCAGGCCGCTGCGGCGGGCCATCGCCATCCAGTCCCCCTCGCCGAGCAGGCTGGCGCCCAGGCGCAGGTTGGCCGGGTAACTCACGCCCCACGGGCCGCTGAAACCGACGCTCATGCCGGTGAGCCGCTCGGCCTCGGGGATGCGCTCGCCCTGCTGGGCGTAGCCCGGGGTGTGGCAGTCGTTGCAGCCGCTGATGGCGATGAGGTAGCGGCCGTGCGCGGCGTCGGGCCCGGCGCCGATGGCGGCCGGGGCAATGGTGAAAAGGGCAAGGGCGAGGGCGGCGGTGTAATGCTGGGCGGTCATGATGCGGCTCCGGTTCGGGTTGGGATGACCGAAGGATAGGTTTGGCCGTCCTTCGCGTTTCCTAAGACTTTGCTCGGCAAGACCTAAATAAATGCTAAGTTGGCAGCGGCGGCGCAGAATCGGCGGCGCAGGCATGGGCAAGGAGGTTGCATGAGTCTCGAATGGTGGCACTGGATCGTGCTGGGCATTGCGCTGGTGGTGGCGGAGCTCGCCGTGCCGGCCTTCTTCATCATCTGGTTTGGCCTGGGGGCGCTGGTGGTGGGGCTGGCGGTGCTGGTGCTGCCGATCTCGGAGACGGCGCAGGTGGGCTTGTGGGTGGCGGCGTCGCTGGCGATGGTGGTGCTGTGGTTCAAGGTCTTCAAGCGGGGCGAATACCTGCAGAGCCGGACGCGGGCGGGGCAGTCGGACGGCGATTCGATCGGCGAGATCGGGCTGATGTCGAAGGCTGCCGAACCCTTTTCCCGCGGCCGGGTCCGCTTCCAGAAGCCGCTGCTCGGCGCCGAGGAGTGGGAGTGCATGGTGGATGAACCCATCGCTGTTGGCGAGCGGGTGCGGGTGGTGGCGGTGGAAGGCAGTTTCCTGAAGGTTGCGAAGGTTTGAGGAGCAGGCAATGAGCAATGCAATGGTGGTGGTGCTGGCGATTCTGGTGTTCGTGGTGGTGACAGTCGCCAAGGGGGTGCGCATCGTGCCTCAGGGCGAGGAGTGGATCGTCGAGCGGCTGGGCAAGTACTTCGGCACCCTCAAGCCCGGCCTCAACATCATCATTCCCTACCTGGACAAGGTGGCCTACAAGCTGGTGACCAAGGACATCATCCTCGACGTGCAGGAGCAGGAGGTGATCACCCGCGACAACGCCGTGATCCTCACCAACGCCATTGCCTTCCTCAAGATCACCGACCCGGTGAAGGCGGTGTATGGGGTGACGGATTTCTCCGAGGCGATCCGCAACATGATCATGACCACCCTGCGCTCGATCATCGGCGAGATGGAGCTGGACGAGGCGCTCTCCAGCCGCGACAAGATCAAGGCGCGCCTGCGCGAGATGATCGCCGACGAGGCGGTTGACTGGGGCCTGACGGTGAAGTCGGTGGAGATCCAGGACATCAAGC
>JAKLLO010000252.1 GCA_023150095.1 Zoogloea sp.
AATGCCGCGGATGTGGAATACCTCGCCGCCGGCCAGACCCGCGTCGAAACCTTCACCCTGGCCATCCACAACGGTCGCGGCGGCAGCACCGACACCGTCGTCACCGTCACCATCACCGGCACCAACGACGCCCCGGTCGTGGCCCTGTCCGGCCTCTCCGGCGCGATCACCGAGGCCGTCACCCCGGCGGGCGTGCTCGCCACCACCGGCAGCATCGCCTTCAGCGACGAGGATCTGGCCGACTCCCACAGCGTCTCGGGCGTCACCGCCTCGGCGGGCGCGCTGGGCACGCTCAGCGCCACCGTCACCACCCCGGCCAGCGACGTGGACGGCACCGGCGGCGTCATCGCCTGGGCCTACAGCGTCAATGCCGCCGATGTGGAATACCTCGCCGCCGGCCAGACCCGCGTCGAGACCTTCACCCTGGCCATCCACAACGGCCGCGGCGGCAGCACCGACACCGTCGTCACCGTCACCATCACCGGCACCAACGACGCCCCGGTCGTGGCCCTGTCCGGCCTGTCCGGCGCGGTCACCGAGGCTGTCACCCCGGTGGGCGACCTGACCACCCAGGGCCGTGCGGCCTTCTCCGACGCCGATCTCACCGACAGCCACACCGTGCTGCCGACCATCACCGCCTCGGCCGGCGCGCTGGGCAGCCTCACCGCCAGCGTCACCACCCCGGCCAGCGACGCGGACGGGCAGGGCGGCGAGATCACCTGGCAGTACCGCGTCGCCGCGTCGGCGGTGGAATACCTCTCTGCTGGCGAAACCAAGGTCGAGACCTTCACCCTCAGCCTCGACGACGGCCACGGCGGCATCACGAGCCGCAGCGTCACCGTCACCCTCACCGGCACCAACGACGCGCCGGTGGTGGCCACGGTCGATCTCACCGGCGCCATCACCGAAGCCGGCACGCCCGTGGGCAATCTCACCGACAGCGGCCGCATCGCCTTCACCGACGTGGATCACCTCGACAGCCACCGCGTGCGGCCGCTCATCACCGCCTCCGACGGCGCGTTAGGCCGTTTCACCGCCGGTGTCGATGGCGACGCCATCGCCTGGACGTACTCGGTCGCCGCTTCGGCGGTGGAATACCTCGCGGTGGGCGAGACCAAGGTCGAAACCTTCACCCTCCGCCTCGACGACGGCCAGGGCGGCACCGTGGCGCGCACCGTCACCGTGCGCATCGCCGGCACCAACGACGCCCCGGTGGCAAGCGCCGACAGCGCCGCCATCCGCGAGGACGACACCCTCGCCGTCGATGCCGCCACCGGCGTGCTCGCCAACGACACCGACGTGGACGCCAGCGACCTGCTGCGCGTCGGCGCGGTGGGCGCGGCCGGCACGGCGCCGCTGGCTGCGGGCGTCGGCATGGCCGTCACCGGCACCTACGGCACCCTCGTCCTCAACGCCGACGGCAGCTACACCTACGCCGTGGATACCGCCGCCGGCCAGGCCCTCAAGGCTGGCCAGGCCGCCACCGAAACCTTCACCTACGTGGTGGCGGATGGCCACGGCGGCACGGCCACGCAAACCCTCACCCTCGCCATCACCGGCAGCGACGACCACCCGACGGTCGGCGGCGACACCCGCGGCGCGGTCAAGACCGACCGCAATCTCGTCACCACCGGCACCCTCACCGTCGTCGATGCCGACGCCGGTGAATCGGGCTTCGTGGCGGGCGAACTCGCCGGCCTGTACGGCACGCTGGTCCTCGACGCCGCCGGCGGCTGGACTTACACCGCCGACCCGGCCCGCGTGCCGAGCGGCCTCTTCGCCATCGACGCGATCGGTGTCACCACCCTCGACGGCAGCGCCGCCGAGGTGCGCATCACCGTCAATGGGCCGGACGCGATCCTGATCGCGGCGCTGTCGCCCACGCTGAGCGGGCAGGTTTTCGGCGGCTCGACGCCGATCCTCAGCGCCGTCGCACCGGCGGTCGAAACCCAGGCCGCGCTGGCCGCTTCGACCACCACGCCGGCCGCCACCGCCACCGCGGCAGCCGCTGCCGCCGAGACGACGGCCAGCGGGGAGGGCGCCCGCGTCGCCGAGACGCCGGCTGTCGGCCCGAGCCGCAGCACTTCGGCGGCGTCCGGGGGCAGCACCAGCGGCCCATCGGCCCCGTCCGACAGCAGCCTCGGCAGCGCTGGCAATGCCGACGGCGCCGCCCTGGGCGCCGCGCTGCTCCCGCCGGTCCAGCGGGCGCCGGTGGTCATCCCGCAGACCGTGGGCATCAAGGTCTTCACCCCGTCCGTGTCGATGATGAACGCCGTCTCCTTTGGGCAGAACATCCGCATCGCCATGAGCCCCCTCGGTACGCCGGGCGAGATCGACCGCCAGAACACCAGCGGCGTCCTCCAGCAGCAGGACAGCACCCGCGCGCCGGAGCCGGACACCGCGCCGGCCCTGCCGCAGGCGGCCCCGCCTGAAGCCAGCGTGGCACCGGCCATCCCGGCGCTGCCCGTTGGCGACGTGGAGCCCGAGCTGACCGAACTGCGGGTGTCGTCCGACGACATCCTCGCCACCGCCCCGGCCGAGCCCGAAATCGCCGCCGACAGTGACACCGCCCCGGGCGCCGCCCTGGCCGCCGCTGCCGGAGGGCTGATTGGCGCCCGTCGCATTCAATGGACGCTGCCTGCTGCCGATAAAGCATCCAGCCGCCGCGCATCCGGCCGGCGGGCAGCATGACAACGTCGATTCAAGGAGAGCACCTGATGACCGAACAAGCCACCGTCCAGAACATCCAGCAACCCGCCGAAGCCCCCACGCTGGTGTGGGACGACAGTGCCATGCAGACCCACTACGCCAACGTCTGCAACGTGATGGGCACCCGCGAGGAGATGGCGCTGCTGTTCGGCGCCCATCAGACCTGGCAGCAGGACGCCAAGGAGGTTCGCGTGGCGCTGTCCAACCGCATCGTGATGAACCCCTACGCCGCCAAGCGCCTGCACGCGCTGCTGGAGATCGCCCTGAAGGAGTACGAAGGCCGCTACGGCGAACTGAAGCTCTGAGCATCGGGCGGTAACGCCCGGCGCGGCGGGCTTGCCCGCCGGCATCGCCCCCTGATATCGCCACCCACTCCGGGTGGCGATACTTTTTTTGGGATTGCCCTCAAGGGCGGGCCGCTTCGCGACGATTACAGCGCAGTCTCCATCCGGAATTTCCCATGCGCGCCGTCGAGAATCACCCCCTCACCGACCCCTGGATCGCCATCGCCCGGCTCGACGATGATGCCGCCTTCGCCCCGGTCTGGCTCGACCGCGCCGTGACCGGCCTGGGCGGCGCCGCCCAGGTGCGCGAGGCCGTGCTGGTGCTGGGCCCCGCCAACGCCGGCCCCTTCCAGGCCCGCGCCCTGTGGCCGGCGGAGCAGGGCTGCTCGGCCGAGCTCGCCACCGCCTGCGAACAAGCCCTGGGCCTGCGCCTCGCCGTCAATCGTCAGGTGGGCGGCGACGCCCTGTGCGCTCATCCGGTCAAGGTGGGCGACGACCTGATTGGCGTGGTCGGCGTGCGTTTCCGCCAGCCCGCCATGCCCGCCGGCACCGCCGACTGGCTGCGTTGGGGCAGCGGCTGGCTGGCCCTGCGGCAGGGCGAGGCCGGCCAGGACGAACGCAGCGCGCTGCGCGAGCGGCTGATGACCGCCCTCGATCTGCTGATGCTCACCTTGGGCGAAGGCCGGGCCGACGCCGCCTGCCAGGCCGTCGCCACCGAGGCCGCCGTGCGCCTGGGCTGCGACCGGGTGGCCATCGGCTT
>JAKLLO010000253.1 GCA_023150095.1 Zoogloea sp.
CCGAGCCGTTGGCAAAAAGACTTCGATACCGATAGGTGGTTTGAAATGTGTGGGATTCTGGGCGTAGTAGCGACGACACCCGTCAATCAGCTTCTTTATGATGGCCTGCAGGTGCTCCAGCACCGGGGGCAGGACGCCGCGGGCATCGCGACGTCCGAAGGTGGGCGTTTCCACATGCACAAGGCCTCCGGGCTGGTGCGCGATGTGTTCCGTACCCGCAACATGCGCGACCTGCCGGGTACCTGGGGTATCGCCCACGTGCGCTACCCGACGGCGGGCTCCGCTTCGGCGGCCGAGGAGGCGCAGCCTTTCTACGTGAATTCGCCCTTCGGCCTGATGCTGGCCCACAACGGCAACCTCACGAACTCCGAAGAGCTGAAGCGCGAGATGTTCCTGTCGGATCTCCGGCACATCAACACCAACTCCGACTCCGAAGTCCTGCTCAACGTGCTGGCCCATGAGCTGCAGGCTGCGGCCAAGGGCTTCCGGCTCGACGAGGAGACGGTGTTCACGGCGGTAGCCGGGGTGCACCGGCGCTGCCGCGGCGCCTACGCCACTCTCGCGATGATCTCCGGCACCGGCCTGCTGGCCTTCCGCGACCCCTACGGGATCCGGCCGCTGGTGATCGGCCGCAACGATACGCCGAAGGGCACCGAGTGGATGGTGGCTTCCGAAAGCGTGGCCCTCGACGTGCTCGGCTTCAAGCTGGTGCGCGACGTGGCGCCCGGCGAGGCGATCCTGATCGACACCGAAGGCCGCTTCCATAGCCGCCAGTGCGCAGCGCACACGACCCACGCGCCGTGCATGTTCGAGTTCGTCTATCTGGCCCGCCCCGATTCGTTGATCGACGGCATCTCGGTGTACGACGCGCGCATCAAGATGGGTGAGTTCCTGGCGCGCAAGCTGCGCGCGACGATGCCGCACCTCAAGATCGACGTGGTCATCCCGATCCCCGATTCGAGCCGGCCGTCGGCGATGGAGATGGCCCATCACCTCAACGTGCCGTACCGGGAAGGCTTCGTCAAGAACCGCTACATTGGCCGCACCTTCATCATGCCGGGCCAGGCGATCCGCAAGAAGTCGGTGCGCCAGAAGCTCAACACGATCCACCAGGAGTTCAAGGGCAAGGCGGTGCTGCTGGTGGACGACTCCATCGTCCGCGGCACGACCAGCCGCGAGATCGTCCAGATGGCCCGCGACGCCGGCGCCACCAAGGTCTACATGGCCTCGGCGGCGCCCCCGGTGCGCTTTGCCAACGTGTACGGCATCGACATGCCCACCAAGGGCGAGCTGATCGCCAGCGACCGGACCGAAGAGCAGATCTGCGCCGAGATCGGTGCCGATGCGCTGATCTACCAGAACCTCGACGACCTGAAGGCGGCCGTGCAGGCGCTCAACCCGGCGATCTCGGTGTTCGAGACCTCGTGCTTCGACGGTTGCTACGTTACCGGCGACGTGACGGCCGAATACCTCTCCGGTGTCGAGAACCAGCGCAACGACGCGGCCAGCAAGCCGAGCCGCGAGGACGGCGGTGGCCAGATGGACCTGAACCTGATTTCCCGGAGCGAAGGGTGAGCACGAACCCGATGGACGATCTGGCGATCGATACGCTAGCCGTGCGTGCCGGCATTGAGCGCAGCCAGTTCAACGAGCACTCCGAGGCGCTGTACCTGACCTCGAGCTTCGTCTTCAGCAGCGCGGCCGAGGCCGCGGCGCGCTTCTCCGGCGAGGTTGAGGGCAATGTCTATGCCCGTTTCACCAACCCCACGGTTACCGCGATGCAGCAGCGGCTGGCGGCGCTGGAAGACGCCGAGGCCTGCGTGGCCACCGCGTCCGGCATGGCAGCGATCCTGTCTACGGTGATGGCGCTCCTCTCGGCGGGCGATCACGTGGTGGTGTCCCGTGGCGTTTTTGGCGCCACCCAGCAGCTGTTCGGCAACATCCTGTCGCGTTTCGGCATCGAGAGCACCTTCGTGCCGGCCACCGATCTGGCCGCCTACAAGGCTGCGGCCACGCCGAAGACCAAGCTGTTCTTCGTCGAGTCGCCCTCCAACCCGCTCACCGAGCTGGTCGACATCGCTGCAGTGGCGGCGATCGCCCACGAGGCGGGGGCCGTGCTGGCGGTGGACAACTGCTTCTGCTCGCCGGCACTGCAGCAACCCCTCAAGCTGGGCGCCGATCTGGTGATCCACTCGGCCACCAAGTATCTGGATGGCCAGGGCCGGGTTCTGGGCGGCGCGGTGTGCGGCAGCAAGGCGCTGGTCGATGAGGTGCTGAAGTTCCTGCGTACGGCGGGGCCGTCGATCTCGCCCTTCAACGCCTGGATCATCCTGAAGGGCCTCGAGACCCTCAAGATCCGTATGGACGCCCAGTCGGCAGCGGCCCTCGAGCTGGCCCGCTGGCTGGAGGCCCAGCCCCAGGTGGAGCGGGTGCACTATCCTGGCCTGCCGTCCCATCCCCAGTATGAGCTGGCCAGGCGCCAGCAGCGCAGTGGCGGGGCGATCGTCAGCTTCGAAGTCAAGGGTGGCCGGCCGGAAGCCTGGAAGGTTGTCGATGCGACCCGGGTCGTGTCGATCACCGCCAATCTGGGCGACACCAAGACGACCCTGACCCACCCGGCCTCCACCACCCACGGCCGCATCTCGCCGGAAGCCCGCGAGGCGGCCGGCATTCGCGAGAGCCTGCTGCGCGTGGCGGTGGGGCTGGAATCGGTGGACGACCTCAAGGCCGATCTGGCCCGCGGCCTGGCGCTGATCGAGGTCTGATCGCTGCTGCCAGGGGGAACAAAAAACGGCGCCCCATCGGCGCCGTTTTTTATTGGAGATGCTGGCGTTGCAGCAGGCCGCCGGACCACACCAGCACTTCGCCGCGGGCTTCGCCGCCGTCCTCGCGCCAGTCGGCGAGAACCCAGCGCTCGCAGGGCTGGTCGTCCACGACGAGCCGGTGTTCGGCAGGGCGGTGGGTGTGGCCGTGGATCAGGGGCGCAAAGCCGTGCTCGCGGAACAGCGCGGCGACGGCGTCGGCATTGACGTCCATGATGGCTGCGGCCTTTTCGGACTTGGCTTCTTCGCTTTTCATCCGCACGCCGGCGATGATCTGCTTTCGCACGGCCAGCGGCTGGCCGAGGAACTGGGCCTGCCAGGCGGGGTTGCGCACCTGCTTGCGGAAGGCCTGGTAGGCGATGTCGTCGGTGCACAGGCTGTCGCCGTGGCACAGGACGAAGGCCTGGTCACCCAGCTCGATACGGGCGGGCTCGGCAAGAATCTGCAGCCCGGCGCGGCTGGCGAAGTCGGCGCCGATCAGGAAGTCCCGGTTGCCGGGCATGAAGGACACCTGGCAGCCGGCTCCGGCAAGTGTAGCGAGCAGCCCGGCCACATGGGTGTTCAGCGGGTCGTCGAGATCGTCGTCGCCGGCCCAGTATTCGAAGAGGTCGCCCAGGATGTAGAGCCTCGCGGCGGCCCGGGCCGGGCCGGCGAGGTAGCGCTCGAAGACTGCGGTGAGCGCAGGGCGATCGGCGCAGAGGTGCAGATCGGAGATGAAATGGACTTGCATGCGCCTTCGCCCCTGGTCAGCCGTATCAGATGACTTCGGCGCGCTGGATGACCACGTCTTCCTTCGGCACGTCCTGGTGGAAGCCGCTGGTGCCGGTCTTGACACCCTTGATCTTGTTCACGACATCCATGCCCTCACTGACGCGGCCAAATACGCAGTAGCCCCAGCCCTGGA
>JAKLLO010000026.1 GCA_023150095.1 Zoogloea sp.
GTATTCCATCGCGCCGTGCTCTTCGAGCTTGCGAACCACGTTGGCGATGGTCGAAGCCTTCTGACCGACCGCAACGTAGATACACACCATGTTTTCGCCCTTTTGGTTGATGATCGCATCAACCGCAACGGCAGTCTTACCGGTCTGACGGTCGCCGATGATCAGCTCGCGCTGACCACGACCGACGGGAACCATGGCGTCAACCGACTTGAGACCGGTCTGCACCGGCTGGGACACCGACTTACGCCAGATCACGCCCGGAGCAACCTTTTCGATCGGCTCGGACAGCTTGGCGTTGATCGGGCCCTTGCCGTCGATCGGCTGGCCCAGGGAGTTAACAACACGGCCGATCAGCTCGGGGCCGACCGGAACTTCAAGAATACGACCGGTGCACTTGACGGTGTCACCTTCAGAGATGCCTTCGTATTCGCCCAGAACCACAGCGCCGACGGAGTCGCGCTCAAGGTTCATCGCGAGGCCGAAAACGTTGCCGGGGAATTCCAGCATTTCGCCCTGCATGGCATCGGACAGGCCGTGAATACGGCAGATACCGTCAGTCACCGACACCACGGTACCTTCGGTACGGGCATTCGCCGACAGTTGCAGGTTCTGAATCCGACTCTTGATCAGGTCACTGATTTCAGAGGGGTTAAGTTGCATAGCTTATGCTCCTAGTTCTTTAGCGCGGCGGCCATGTTCGCGAGCTTGCCGCGGACCGAGGCGTCGATGACTTCATCCCCAACGGCGATCTTGACCCCACCGATCAACTCGGGGTCGACACTGACTGTTACGTTGAGCTTGGCCTTGAAGCGGGCTTCAAGATCGGCAATCAATGTCTTCAGCGTGGATTCGTCCATCGGGAAGGCAGAGGCGATGCTCGCCTCCTTGACACCTTCGTGTTCGTTCTTGAGAGCAACGAACAGGTCACGGATCTCGGGAAGCACTTGCAGACGCTCGTTATCGACCAGGACGCGGACATAGTTCTGCTGTTCGGCAGACAGTCCGGTACCGGCGACATCGAGGAAGAGTCCAGCCAGTTGTTGCGGCTGGAGCTTGGGATCGGTGATGCAATCCCGCATTTGCGGATCGGCGGCTACTGCAGCCAGCCGATCAAGTGCTTCCGACCAAGGCCCCAGCGCATTGCCCGCAGAAGCGAGCTGAAAGGCTGCTTCAGCATAGGGGCGTGCGATGGTGACGTTCTCGGCCATGGCTTATTGAAGTTCCTGTTTCAGGTTGGCCAGCAGGTCGGCATGGGCCTGAGCGTTGATCTCCTTGCGGAGGATCTTCTCGGCACCAGCGACAGCCAGATGGGCGACCTGATCGCGCAGGGCTTCCTTGGCACGCTGAGCAGCGACGCCGGCTTCGGCTTCGGCGGCTTCACGGGCCTGGGCAATGATTCGGGCGGCTTCGGCGCGCGCTTCGTCGATGAAAACTGCGGCCTGCTTTTCAGCAGAGGCACGGACGTCCGTAGCGGACTCGCGAGCCTTGCGCATTTCTTCGACGACCTTCTTCTCGGCATGTGCGAGATCGCTCTTCGCCTTATCCGCAGCCGCCAGCCCGTCGGCGATCTTCTTCGCGCGCTCATCGAGTGCCTTCACAATGGGGGGCCACACGAACTTCATCGTGACCCACGCCAGAATGAAGAACACAACGAGCTGGGCTACCAGGGTTGCGTTCAGATTCACGGTAATCTTCCTTTAGTCAGGTTGAACCGCGAAACTTAGATCTTGAACGGGTTGGCGAACGCAAACATCATGGCGATACCGACACCGATCAGGAACGCAGCGTCGATCAGACCGGCCAGCAGGAACATCTTGGTCTGCAGGGCGTTCATCAGCTCGGGTTGGCGAGCGGAAGCTTCCAGGTACTTGCTACCCATGATGCCGATACCGATACAGGCACCGATAGCACCCAGACCGATGATCAGACCGGCGGCCAGAGCAACAAAACCGAGAACGTGTTCCATGACTACTCCTTTAGTTGAGATGATTTAAATAGAAACCGAAACGACTGCTTAAAACTGAAACTTAGTGGCTTTCGTGCGCCTGACCGATGTACACCAGGGTCAGCATCATGAAGATGAAGGCCTGCAGGGCGACGATCAGGATGTGGAAGACGGCCCAGATGGAACCGGCAACAACATGGCCGAGGAAACCGAAGACAGTGGCGGTGCCGCCCATCAGCGCGATCAGCATGAACACCAGCTCGCCAGCATACATGTTGCCGAAGAGTCGCATGCCGTGGGAGACGGTCTTGGCCAGGAATTCGATCATCTGCATCAGGAAGTTGATCGGATACAGAAGCGGATGGGAACCGAACGGCGCGGTGAAGAGTTCATGCACCCAGCCACCAAAACCCTTGATCTTGATGTTGTAGTACAGACAGATCAGCAGGACGCCGATGGACATGCCGAGCGTGCCGTTCAGGTCGGCGGTGGGCACGACGCGGAGGTAAGCGTGCTCGTCGCCAGAGATGAGCGCCCAGATCTTCGGGAGCAGATCGACCGGCAGGAAGTCCATGGAGTTCATCAGGAAGATCCAGAAGAACACCGTGAGGGCGACAGGCGCGACAAACTTGCGGGATTCGGCGCTATGCACGATGCCCTTGGCCTGATCGGCGACCATCTCGACGAGAATTTCGATTGCGGCCTGGAAACGGCCGGGAACACCTGAAGTGGCCTTGCTGGCGCACTTGATCAGGATCAGCAGCGTGACGATGCCAAGACCGATCGAGAAGAACAGGGTGTCGAGGTTCCAGACACTCCAGTCAATGATCGCAGTCTGGGCATGACCCGTGCTGTTCAGGTGGGTCAGGTGGTGGACGATATATTCGCCAGCGGTGGGTGCGTGGGCTTCGTGGCCAGTACTCATGGTCAGGTCTTCACCAAAAATGCAAACAAATTCGCCTTAAGCGCCACGACCAACCCGATGAACAACGCCAACCAATGGACGTCTGGATACACGAGTTGAACGGTCGCCAACAATCCTACGGTTGACGCGATCTTCAGGAACTCGCCAACAAAAAACGCAAGCGGGTACGACGCAGCCGGCCGCTGGGAAACAGCGTGCAGGCGCAAGGCGAACAGCAAATTGGGAAGAACACAGGCTGCGCCTCCCAACGCCGCCGACAACGCACCGCGCACCCCTGTAATCGCTCCGACGATCAGTGCCGTCAGAATTGTCGCGCCTATCTGCAGGAATACCGCTTTGAACATGGCTCTCTGCGTGGCACGCCGGGTGTTGCGCCGTCCGCCGTACGAAAAACACGCGGATCCTACGGGTTAACCGTGACAAAGTCAATTACTGACGCACCGCAACATCGCATCAGGGGCTTGAAATTCCGCGGTTTGCCGCAATGGGATGCTTGACATGCCCGGAAAACATATCGATGATTATCGACATGAATAAGGATTACTCCCGGGCGATCCCCGAAACATGGCGTGACATTTCCGCCGTCTTTGCTGCCCTCGGCGACGAACATCGCCAACGCATCCTGCTCACCTTCGAACCCGGCGAACGGCTGAATGTCGGCCAGATCGCCGAGGTTTCAACCCTTGCCCGCTCCACTGTCTCCCACCATCTCAAGGTGCTGCGGGAAGCCGGCGTGCTGATCGCCGAGCGCGAGGGAAAGGAGATTTACTTCCATGTAAACAAGCCTTTCCTGCAGGACGCGTTCGGCAAGGTCACGACTTATCTCGCCACCGATCTCTGATCCACGCCCACCAATCATGCGAAATCTCGTCAAGTTTTTCCTGCGCCAGGTGGCCGGGCTGCTGTTCCGTGTGCGCGTCAGCGGCGCGTTGCCGGATGTCCGCTCGCGGCTGCTGGTGGTCGCCAACCACGAGTCTTTCCTCGACGGCCTGCTCCTTGGATTGTTCCTTCCCCTCGATCCGGTGTTCGTGGTGCACACCGGTGTGGTCCACAATCCGCTGTTCCGGCTGATGCTGAGCCTGGTGGACTACCTCGCGGTCGACCCCACCAGCCCGATGGCGATGAAAAAGGTCATCCGTCTTATAGAAGATGGAAGACCGGTGGTGATTTTTCCGGAAGGACGCATCACCACCACCGGCAGCCTGATGAAGACCTACGACGGCCCGGCCTTTGTCGCTGCAAAGACCGGCGCGACCATCCTGCCGGTGCGCATCGACGGCGCCGCCCGCAGCTACTTCTCGCGCCTCGCCGCCCATGTGCCGAAGCGCCTGTTCCCTCAGATCAGCCTGCACATGCGCCCCACCACGACGATCCCGATGCCGGTGGCGCCTACCGCTCGCCAGCGTCGCCGCAAGGCCGGCGAGGCGATGCGCCGGCTGATGCAGGACATGATCTTCGCCACCCGCCCCACGCAAACCCTGTTTGAAGCGCTCCTCGACGCCGCCGACATCCAGGGCCACGGCCACACCTTGGTCGAGGACCTGAAGCAGATCGAATACACCTACCGCGACCTCATCAAGATGTCCCTCGCCCTTGGCCGCCTGGTGGCCCGCGAGAGCGCGCCGGGCGAGCGTGTCGGCCTGCTGCTGCCCAACCTGGCGCCGACCCTCGGACTGGTTTTTGGCCTCACCGCCCACCGGCGTGTGGCGGCGATGCTCAACTACACCGCCGGCGTGGATGGCATGCAGGCCGCCTGCACCGCGGGGAAGATCCGCACCATCCTCACCTCGCGCGCCTTCGTCGAGCAGGCCAAACTCGGCGACAAGCTGGCGGCCCTCACCGATGTGCGTCTGATTTGGCTGGAAGACTTGCGTGAGCGCATCACCCTCGCCGACAAGCTGTGGCTGATGGCCTGGGCGCTGCCCTTCCCCCGCGCCGCGCTGCCCGCCGGCTCACCGGAAGACGCCGCGGTGGTGCTGTTCACCTCCGGCTCGGAAGGCAAACCGAAGGGCGTGGTGCTGTCGCACCGGGCGCTCCTCGCCAACATCGCGCAGATCCGCGCAGTGGTGGATTTCTCCATCGACGACAAGATCCTCAACGCGCTGCCGCTGTTCCACTCCTTCGGCCTCACCGCCGGTGGGCTGCTGCCGGTGCTGGCCGGCGCCAAGGTCTTCCTGTATCCGTCGCCGCTGCACTACCGGGTGATCCCGGAGCTTGCCTACGACCGTAACTGCACCGTACTGCTGGGCACCAGCACCTTCCTGGGCAATTACGCCAAGTTCGCCCACCCCTACGATTTCTACCGCCTGCGCTACGTGATCGCCGGCGCCGAAAAACTCGCCACGCCGGTGCGCGACCTGTGGTTCGAGAAGTTCGGCATCCGCATCTTCGAAGGCTACGGCGCCACCGAGACCGCGCCGGTGCTGGCCGTCAATACGCCAATGGCCTTCCGCAGCGGCACGGTCGGCCAGCTGCTGCCGGGCATCGAGCACCAGCTGATCCCGGTGCCGGGCATCCCGTCCGGCGGCATGCTCCACGTCAAGGGCCCCAACCTGATGTCCGGCTACCTGCGCTTCGAGCAGCCTGGCGATCTGCAGCCGCCGGTCTCGCCCGCCGGTGAAGGCTGGTACGAAACCGGCGACGTGGTGGAGCTCGACGACGATGGCTTCGTGAAGATCGTCGGCCGGGTCAAGCGCTTCGCCAAGGTGGCCGGCGAGATGGTGTCGCTCGAATCGGTCGAGAAGCTGGCCGCCGCAGCGTCGCCCGGCGCCGCCCACGCGGCCTCGACCCAGCCCGACGCCAGCCGTGGCGAGAACATCCTGCTGTTTTCCACCGATCCCGCGCTCACCCGCGAACGCCTGCAGGCCGCCGCCCGCGACGGCGGCTGGCCGGAGATCGCCGTGCCGCGCCGCGTCGTCCAGGTGGAGGCACTGCCGCTGCTGGGCACCGGCAAGATCGACTACGTCACCCTCAAACAATGGGCCGAGAAGGCCTGACAACCCGGAGCATCCATGCGCCACCGCACTCTTGCCACGCTCGTCGCCGCAGCCCTCATCTCCACCGGCTGCGCCACCTGGTTTGATCCTCCCCAGAAGACCCACCGCGCGAGCGTCGTCGATTATCTGTATCCGAAGGACGAGCGGCCCGCCCTCAAGCCGACCGTTCCCGAGCTGCACCTGCCGCTGCGCGTCGGCATCGCCTTCGTGCCCGGCAACCTGTCGGGCGATCTGCCGGAAGTCGAACGCAACAACCTGCTCAACCGGGTGAAGAACGCCTTCGCCAACCGGCCCTACATCGACAGCATCCAGGTGATCCCGACCACCTACCTGCGTAGCGGCGGCGGCTTCGGCAACCTGGAGCAGGCCGCCCGCATGTTCAACGTGGATGTGGTCGTGCTGCTTTCCTACGACCAGATGCAGTTCAGCGACAACAACCGGCTGTCGGTCTTCTACTGGACCATCGTTGGCGGCTATCTCGTCAATGGCAGCCAGTACGACGTGAGCACGCTGGTGGATGCGTCGGTCTTCGACGTGGCGAGCCGCCAGCTGCTGTTCCGCGCCCCGGGCACCAGCCAGCTCAAGGGCAGCTCGCCGCTGGTCAAGTTTGGCGAGGCATCCCGCGAGACCCGCACCGAAGGTTACCGTCAGGCCGTCGACGCCCTCATCCCGCAGCTCGACGCCCAGCTCGAAGCCTTCCGGCAACGGGTAAAGGAGCAGAACGCCGCCCGCATCATCCACACCTCGAGCCGCTCCGGCGGCGACGGCGGGCTCACCGGCCTCGGCCTGTTCGGCGCGACGGCCGCCGTGGCGATCTACCGCCGTCGTGTCGGCTGAGCGTTGGCGCCTCGGGTTGCCGGCCGGGTTGTTCGTGATCGCCAGCCTGCTGCCCGGCGAAGCGATGGAGCTGAACCGCCAGGCTGTCGCCGACGGCCAGCTGTGGCGGCTCTGGACGGGCCATTTCTGCCATTGGTCGGTGCTCCATCTGGCCGGCAACCTGGCGGCGGCGGTGGCGATCTGCGTGATCGCCGGCCGACCGATCCGCCCGTGGCTGGCCGCGCTGCCGGTGATGGCGCCGCTGCTCTCGTTGGTTCTGTTGATCACGGCCCCGGCGCTGGAACACTACCGGGGCCTGTCCGGGCTGATCGCCGTGCTGGTGGTCGGCGCGGCGGTTGAAGGTGGGCACGTCGGGCGCCTGCTGGCCGCGGCCTACGTCGCCAAGCTGGGTTTCGACGCCTTCACCAGCAGCCCATCAGCGCTCCTGCCGGAGGGCATCGCCGTCGCCTGGCCGGCCCATCTGGGTGGCTTGCTGCTGGGCCTCGCCACCGCCGGCTGGCTTCATATGAGACGAAACACCCGATGAATCGCCGCCATTTTCTGCTGGCCGGGCTGGGCGCCTCGGCGCTGCTGGGCGTCGGCGCGGCCAGTGCCGCCCGTCAGCGGGTGTGGAATCCGTGCCGCGCCGCGCTGCCGCCGGCCGTCCTCGAACACGACATCGTGCTCGCCGCCTGGGACGGCATCGACGCGAAGCAGCTGTGGGACGTCCACGCCCACCTCGCCGGCACCGGCGACAGCGGCGGAGGCATCCGGATGAACCCGCGGATGCTGAGCCCGCTCCACCCCACCGAATACATCCAGCGTCTGTTCTACCTCAACGCTGGCTGCGCCCACGAGGCGCCGGGCCGGGTGGACCAGAGCTACGTGGAGCGCCTGCACAACCTGGCCGACGGCATGCGGCCGGGCTTCAAACTGGTGCTCTTCGCCTTCGAGCAGACCCACGACGCCAGCGGCCGGCCGCGCCCGGATCTCACCGCCTTCCACGTACCCGACCGCTACGCCCGCGACGTGGCCCGCGCCCACCCGGCCTACTTCGAATGGGCCTGCTCGATCCACCCGCTGCGGGAAGACTGCGTCGAGGCGCTGGAAGCCGCGGTGCGCGATGGCGCCCGGGCGGTGAAGTGGCTGCCGCCGGCGATGGGCATCGACCCGGCTTCGCCGGCCTGCGACCGCTTCTACACTGCACTGGCCCGGCTCGACATCCCGCTCATCACCCACGCTGGCGAGGAAAAGGCCGTCCACGGCGCCGGCCGCCCGGAATGGGGCAACCCGCTGCGCCTGCGCCGGGCGCTGGATCACGGCGTGCGGGTGGTCGTCGCCCACTGCGCAACCCTCGGCGAAGATCGCGACGAGGACAGCCGCAAGGGCGGCAAAGTGGCCAGCTTCGAACTCTTCGCCCGGTTGATGGCCGAGCCGCGCGCCGAAGGCCGCCTGTTTGGCGACATCTCGGCGATCACCCTGCGCAACCGGCGGATCGACGTGATCCGCCAGCTCGTCGAGCGCGACGACTGGCATCCGCGTCTGCTGTTCGGCACCGACTACCCGCTGCCCGGCATCCTGCCGCTGGTGTCGCCGGCCCGCCTGGCGGCCGAAAAACTGCTGCCGGAGCACGCCGTGCCGGTGCTTGAAACCATTCGCGAGCACAATCCGCTGCTTTTCGATTTCGTCCTCAAGCGCACGCTGCGCGCGGGGGCCCACCGTTTTGCCACCGGCGTCTTCGAGACGCGGGCCTTCTTCGACCGGAAAACCCCATGAGTTCCCAGTTCCGGCTGCTCAGCGAGCAGCGCTTCCGCCCGTTCTTCCTGACCCAGTTTCTCGGGGCGTTCAACGACAACCTGTTCAAGAACGCGCTGGTGGTGCTGCTCACCTTCCAGGCGGCCAGCTGGACGACGATCGACCCGGCGCTGCTGGCCAACCTGGCGGCGGGGATCTTCATCCTGCCTTTCTTCCTGTTCTCGGCCAGCGCCGGCCAGCTGGCCGACAAGTACGACAAGGCCTGGCTCACCCGGCTGGTGAAGGTGCTGGAGATCGCCATCATGGCGGTGGCGCTGACGGGTTTCCTGGCCCACAGCCTGGCGGTGCTGCTGGGCGCGCTGTTCCTCCTCGGCTGCCACTCCACGCTGTTCGGCCCGGTGAAGTACGCGCTGTTGCCCCAGCACCTGCACGAGGAAGAACTCGTCGGCGGCAACGCGCTGGTCGAGGCCGGCACCTTCGTAGCGATCCTGCTCGGCACGCTGGTGGGCGGGCTGCTGGCCGCGGCCGATCACGGCGACCTGTGGATTGCCGGTGGCGGGCTGGTGGTGGCCGTGGCCGGCTATCTCACCAGCCGCGGCGTGCCGCCGGCCCCGGCGCCGGAGCCCGGGCTGAAGGTCAATCCCAACCCGATCTCGGAAACCTGGCGCAACATCGGCTTCGCCCGCCAGAACCGGCCGGTGTTCCTGGCGATCATGGGGATCTCATGGTTCTGGCTGTACGGCGCGCTGTTCCTGGCCCAGTTTCCGGCTTACGCCAAAAACGTGCTGGGCGGCGGCGAGGGCACGGTGACGCTGCTGCTGGCCACCTTCACGATCGGCATCGGGCTGGGTTCGCTGCTGTGCGAGAAGCTCTCCGGCGGCCATGTGGAGATCGGGCTGGTGCCTTTCGGCTCCATCGGGCTCACCCTGTTCGGGCTGGACATCGCGCTGGCCTCGCCGTCTGTGGTGCCGGCCGGGGCGCCGCTGGCCATCGGCGCGGTGCTGGCATCACCGGGCATCTTCCGGGTGCTGCTGGCGCTCCTGATGCTTGGCGTGTTCGGCGGCTTCTTCATCGTGCCGCTCTACGCGATGATGCAGAGCCGCTCGGCGCCAGCCCAGCGAGCGCGGATCATTGCTGCCAACAACATCCTCAACGCGCTATTCATGGTGGTCGGGGCGCTGTCGGCCGGGGCGCTGCTCGGCGCCGGGCTGACGATTCCGATGCTGTTTGGCGTGGCGGCGCTGATGAACGCCGCGGTGGCGATCTACATCTACCGGCTGGTGCCAGAGTTCCTGCTGCGCTTCATCGTGTGGCTGCTGGTGCACAGCGTGTATCGCCTGCGCACCGAGGGCGTCGGGCACATCCCGGCCGAGGGCCCGGCAGTGGTGGTGTGCAACCACGTGAGCTTCGTGGATGCGCTGGTGATCGCGGCGGCCTGCCGGCGGCCGATCCGCTTCGTGATGGACCACCGGATCTTCCGCTGGCCGGTGCTCTCCTTCGTGTTCCGCCACAGCCGGGCGATTCCCATCGCGCCGGCCAAGGAGGACGCGGCGATGATGGAGGCCGCTTTCGCCGAGGTGTCGAAGGCGCTGGCGGACGGCGAGCTGATCGGGTTGTTCCCCGAAGGCAAGATCACCGCCGACGGCGAGCTGTGCCCGTTCCGCCCGGGCCTTGCGCGCATCCTCGAGGCCAACCCGGTGCCCGTGGTGCCGATGGCCCTGCGCGGGCTGTGGGGCAGCATGTTCTCGCGCAAGGACGGCCCGGCCCTGTCGCGCCCGTTACGGCGGGGGCTGTTCAGCCGGATCGAGCTGGTGGTCGGCCAGCCGCTGCCGCCCGAGGCGGCCAGTACGGCCCAGCTTCAGCAACGGATTGCCGAGCTGCGCGGCGACTGGAAGTAAACGGCGCTCAAGCCGCCAGCACGGCGCGGATCGGCGGCACGCTGCCGGACAGCCGTGCAGCCAGCCGCGGCCGTACCAGCACGATCGCCATCGTCACCGCGCAGACCAGCATCACGATGAACAGCGCGATGAAGCCGCTGTAACCGAAGGCGCTGGCCAGCGGCTTGGCAACGCCGATGAACGCGGCGTAGATCCACGAGGCGGCGCTGACCGCACCGAAAACCGAAGGCATGGTCGCCGCCCGGAGTGCGTCGTCGTGGGTGCTGCGGAACGTGGGAAAGGCCACGAAATGCAGCGCGAGGCTGTTGAACGTGAGCACCGCGACCACCGTGAGCTTGGCCAGCAGCTTGGGCTTGCCGAGCAGCGCGTCGAGATCCATCCCCAGGTCGAGAACGATGACGGCGATGCCGGTGGCCCACAGCACCGCCAAGGCGATGGTGGCAAACGTGGCCGCCCTCCGCAGCAGCGACGAATCGATGCGCTCCCGCGCAAAGATCGCGTAGTCGCCCAGGGCCACGGCGGAGGCGGCACCGGCCAGGGCCAGCAGGTGCAGGTAGATCATGAACATCCGGGACGTGGCCACGGGATCGATGGTGAGTTCCATAGTTATTAGCGCTTCGTCATCTTGCGGTAGAGATATTCGATCGAGGTGTGCATCGCCTTGACCGCCGTATTGAGTTCGTGGATTTCGTTGGCCGAGGCGTGCTCGCCATCGACGAACTCCACCCTGTCGAGCTTTGCCCCGGGCTCGGAGTTGGACGCGGCGAGCGCAAACTCCCGCACCCGACGGACCGGAAGGATCACCTGCTGACGGATGAAGACCAGCAGGCCAGCCACGCCGATGGCGATCGCCCCCAGCGCCAGCCACACCTGGCGGTCAAAACGCTGGACGAAGCCGACAAAGCTGAACTCAAGGGGAATCGCCACACTGATCACGCCGGCGAGCTTTCCTTCCTCGTAGCCGTAGCCCTGCGGGCCGGGGTAGAGCGCGGCAACCGCGGCCGGCGCCTCGGCAGGCACGCCATGGCAACGCAGGCAGCCCTTTTCAGCCACGAGACGCCGGGCGTAGAGCAGATGGCCGTCACGGACTTCGCTGTATTCGGATGCGCCGGATTCGCGGATCGCATTCATCGCCACCTTGTCAAATTCAGATGGCGCGTTGTTGGGGTTCATGAAGCGATCCGAGGTCATCCGGAACTTGGCCTTTGCCGGCGACGCCATCGTGATGTCCGACAGCTCACGCTGAACCAGCGCCGGATTCTTCCGGTGGAAGGCCGACAGACTGGACATGGTCGAATCGCCACCGGCGGGCGTGGCCGACGCCTCCCTCTCCAGGAAACTGCCCACCTGCAGTTTGGGGTCGCGGGGATCATCCTTCACCCACACGCCGCGGTAACGGGTTGCCCATTGCCCGAAGTTATCCACCATGTCCGCCACGGTCCGGGCCTGGCTACGAATCTCGCTCACATAAACCGACGAGCCGATGAGATATCCGGCCATTGCCGCAACAAGGGCGAGCACGAGCAGGATCAATGTAAATTGATAGGAAAGGGAGAGCTTCTTGAAGACGTTCATGGGAGGTTCGGTCAGGCCAGCAATTCACGGAGAAAATCGGATCGAGCCTTGCCGCTATTCACATGAGCGGCAACGGCTTCTGCAAAGACACCGACCGGAACACTGTCGGGATATTTTGAATAGAGCTCGTCGAGCACATCGTCGACCATCATGCTGGCGACCGGGCCTGCGTATTTCCTGAGCAGCACGCGGGCACTTTCTATTACGACATCAATTTCGGGAAGTGGCTGATCGATTCGCGGCACCGTTTTTTCAGCGGGCTCGGCGGACGGCACGACGCCCATCGCGACCGATTTGAGCGCATCGAGAATTGCAGCAGCGGTGCGGCTGATGAACCCGGTGGCGCCGGAAGCGGCAGCCACGCCCTCCATGCTCGAGAGCAGGGAGTTGGTCATCAGGAACAAGGGAGTGGAGATGCCGTTGCGGCGCATCTGCCGACCAAGGCGGAAACCGCTGCCACCATTGGCCAGCGAGGCGGCATCGCAGAAGACCGCACCGAAGCTCGCCGACGCGCACATCCGGAGCGCGTCCTCGACGGAATCAGTGATCTTTGCGACCTTCACGAGACCCGGCGGAACAACCCCGGCATCCGTGGTAACGAACAGGACTGCTGTCGACATGGGAAATTCCCGGTTCGCAAGTTCATGAAGCGAGATGTCATGAAAATCACCGACAAGGTGCGTTTCGACTTCGTGGCGGTCCATGAAACATAATCTGACAAATGGGTGTCAAATTATGCAAACGTGCGGCGGGAATTCCCTTCTATAACCTTCGATCTATGTGACGTATATCACGACGGACATTTCAATGAATTGAACCAGATTGGGTTAATTCAAAACATGTCAATAATCCATTAAAAACAATTAATTCGAGAAAACAGTTTCTGGAATAATCGACAGCGTCTTTTCCCCGGCAGAAAACCAGATTTCCCCATCCTGAATGGTGCAGCCCAATTCCATGGATCGCTCAGCCAATCCGGCAAGCGCGCGGGAACTTTCCACACTCAGCGAATGAATTTTCAGGTTCTGGAGACGGCTGAGGGTTGCGCTTTCCTTCTGCCACCAGATATCCACCGTCCGGCCGCCATAGGCCAGCACGATGACCTCGTCGGCCTTTCCGGCAGCGCGGCGCAGCAGGCGTTCGTCGGGCAGGCCGACCTCGATCCACTTCAGGATCCGCCCGGTGTCGTCCTTCAGCCACAGCGCCGGCTCGTCGTCGGTGGAGATGCCACGGCCAAACTGCAGACGTTCATCGGCATTCAGGGCGAAGGCCAGGATGCGCACCATCATCCGTTCATCGGTCTCGGAGGGATGCCGGGCGATGGTGAGCCCGTGTTCGGCGTAATAGCCGCGGTCGAGGTCGGAGACGTTGAGGGTGGCGCGGAAGATGGTGGACTTGAGGGCCATGAACGGAAATCTCGGTCAGAAAAAGAAAAACCGGGCACGCGGCCCGGTTTCGACTGCTGGACGGACGGCTTACTTGCCGACGGCAGCCTTGGCCTTGTCGGCGGCTTCCTTGGCAGCATCGGCGGTCGCGGCGACAGCTTCCTTGCCGGCTTCCTTGGCAGCGCCAGCGGCGTCCTTGGCGGCAGCGACAGCGTCCTTCGCAGCATCCTTGCTGGCGTCGACGGCTTCCTTGCCGGCTTCCTTCGCAGCGCCAGCGGCATCCTTGGCGGCGTCGGTGGCGGAGCCGGCAGCGGTCTTGGCAGCTTCGGCAGCCTGCTTGGCGGCTTCTTCAGCCTTCTGGGCAGCTTCCTTGGCGGCGTCGGCGACAGCGGGGGCCGGGGCCGGAGCAGGTGCGGGCTCTTCCTTCTTGGAGCAGGCGGCAAGGCCGATGGCGAGGAGGGCGGCGAGAAGAACGGAACGGGTATTCATCGGGTAGGTCTCCAACTTGATGTTGAGGGTGGCTCGGTTGAGCGAGGTCGGGGTCAGGGGTGCCCGACTGCAAATGCACGCGACATCCTAACGCATGAACACGCCGATTGGATGACATCGGCCGACAAAGAAAAAGGCCCTGACGGGCCTTTTCTGACGGACAACGGCGCAGTGATTACTTCACGCGGTTGCGGTATTCGTCGGTGCGGGTGTCGATTTCGATCTTGTCGCCGATTTCCACGAAGGCCGGAACCGACAGCTCGAAGCCGCTCGGGGCGATGCGGGCGGGCTTCAGGACCTTGCCGGAGGTGTCGCCCTTGACGGCGGGTTCGGTGTATTCGACTTCGCGCACGACGGTGGTCGGCAGTTCGACGGAGATCGCCTTGCCGTTGTAGAACACCACTTCGCAGGGCATGCCGTCGACCAGGTACTTGAGCGCATCGGTCATGTTCTCGGCTTCGACTTCGTACTGTTCGTAGTCGGCGTCCATGAACACGTACATCGGATCGGCGAAGTAGGAGTAGGTCACTTCCTTGCGATCGAGGACGACGATCTCGAACTTGTCGTCAGCCTTGTAAACCGACTCCGACGGGGCGCCGGTGAGCAGGTTCTTGAGCTTCATCTTCACGACAGCGGCGTTGCGGCCAGACTTGTTGTATTCGGCCTTTTGAACCACGAGGGCGTCGCTGCCCACCATGATCACGTTGCCGGAGCGGAGTTCCATTGCGGTTTTCATGCTGTTTCCTGCTGTGCTGTTGATCGCGGCACGTGCCACGGATAAAAGGTAACTTATTATTCTATCTCA
This sequence comes from Zoogloea sp., assembly GCA_023150095.1. Classification (GTDB taxonomy): domain Bacteria; phylum Pseudomonadota; class Gammaproteobacteria; order Burkholderiales; family Rhodocyclaceae; genus Zoogloea. Next base: position 14,590 of record JAKLLO010000026.1, read on the forward strand.
TCTTTACAGAACTGCACCAGGTTTTGGGCGAGGTCGCCGGCCTCGCGCAGACCGGCCGCCCATGCCTCGCCGTGGGCGGCCAGCGCCGGCAGTGCCTGCCGGAAAGCCGGCCAGGCGCCGGCAGCCCCCTGCCCCCGGTTCCACGCCCGCCAGAAAGCGGTGACCGCCTCGGCGGCGCTCGCGTCCAGGCCCTGCCGGTAGCGGGTCAGAAAGGCATCCAGTTTTTCGAGGTGGGCCGCCTCGTCCTGCACGTAGATGTGCCAAACGAAGGGATGCGCCGCCCACTGGGCGCGGACGAAGGAATCCTCGCCGCGCACGAAATTGAGGTCGCAGGCCCACAACAGCTCGTCGTAACGGGGCTGGGCGACGAAGGGCAGGATCTGCACGGTCAGGGCGTCGCGCACCAGGCGGTCGCCAGCACGCAGGTCGGTGAGGCCAAAGATCGGCGCCACGCAGGGCAGCGCCCGCCCTTCCGGCACCAGGCAGGTGACCGGCGTCGGCCCCAGGCGCCACAGATCGAGCAGTTCGCCCAGGGCGGGCGTTTCGTAGCAGAACAGCGACACCCGCAGCTCATCGGGACGCGGCGGCGACAGATCCAGTGCCCGCCAGAAAGCCGCCGGCGAGAAGCGCGTCCGGCGGGCGTCGTAATCCGCCTCGCGGAGCAGGCCACCGGTCTGCCGATCCAGCCCCGGAAAGAAGAAGTGCTGGCGTAGCGGCAGTCGCGGATGGGGCGACGGCAGGCCATGGCAGCCGGCCACCCAGTCTTCCGCGCTCAGGTATTCGAGATTAATCCACACCGACTTTGGATCGCGCCGGGCCATCGCATCGACAAAGCCGTCCGGCAGGCTGCAGGCAAAGGCCGCGATCACCACCGCGCCGGGCTCCACATCGAGCAGCGGCGCCGCCCAACGGCGGATCTCCACGCCATCCACCTGCTGCACATCCAGCCCGGACTGCGCCGTCGGGATCAGACGGCTGGCGCACTTCAGGTCGTCGATCCACAACCGGACCTGGATCCCATGTTCGGCGGCGAGTTGCCGCGAAAGCCGCCAGCAGACGCCAGCATCACCGAAGTTATCCACAACGGCACAGAAAATGTCCCAGCAGGGTGCTGGAGGAGGGAAAGGGGTCAAGGCTGGGGACAAACCTGGGAAAGGTGGACTGACAGATTGTGCACAAACCGGGTAAACGGCGCGAGGTGGAATTTCCTCAACAATCCGCACACATGCCGTGCCCTGCCGTGTCGACAGACTTATGAACTGCCCAAGTGGCTGAATGCGTTAGACTAAAGGTGGTTTTCCACAGAAAACCGGAAAGCGTTAACGTAAACAGTGTTTACATATAAATAAAAACTAACAACACCCTGTTGCGGAGACCACAGGGGCCAGGACGGCGCTGGCCGGAGTCAGAAACAAGAGAGGTAACCGCAATGCTGTCGATCATCGATCTCAGGGATTTCATCGACCTGGACAACGAAACCGTCCAGATCGTGAACGAAACCACCCAGCTCTCCGATGCCCAGGCCACCGCCCTGGCCCGGGAGCTCCTCCGTACCGAACGGGGCATCCATACCCTGCACGAAATGTTCCGGGACCAGATCGCCCAGGCGGCTGAGAGCCACGACATCTTCCGGGAGCGTGACCTGCGCAAGGCTTACACCTACTTTGCGCGCAAGTACCCGATGCCCCGGATGTTGTGAGTGCTGCGGCCCAGACTGTGCACAACCCGGCGGACAGGACGGGTACAAACTGTGGGCAAGCGGTGATTCAGGGCATGACCGAAAAACCCTCCCCAATTCGTCCAAGCGTTTACAGGCTGCCTTTCCAGAGCTTTCTCAAGTGCACAACATTTTGAGAAAAAAGGGTTTTATCGGGTTATCCACAGAAACGGCCCGAGCATAGTTAACAGTATCTTTTATATAAATAGAAAACTAATAAAACCCTGTTCTGCAGCCAGTTCGGCAAATTTCAGCCCAAAATGGGCGTCTGCAGCTTTTTTGATGTGAGGCGTTAAATTCAGCCCCGATCAGGCTGACGGCAGCGCACCGGAACCGATACACTGCGCAGCTCACTTCCGGAGCGAGCCTTGCGTTTCGAACACCTCATCGAGATCAACGACCCTCTCAATCCGCTCATCGAACCCCTCAGCCGCGAGCAGGTGTGGAACGGCCTGATGTACCGGGTCGATGAACCCACGGTCTTCCTGCCCGGGCTCGACCGTTGCGTGATCCTGTCCCGCAGCACCGACCGGGTCGAGCGGGAGCTGCATTTCGGTCAGGCACGCATCCGCGACACCGTGACCTTCGCGTTGCACGAATGGGTGTGTTTCGAATCGGCAGCCAACACCGAACATGCCGGCGGCAGGCTGACGATCAGCCTCGGGCAGCCCGAACCTGATCGGCTGTTCCTGCGCTTCGCCTACGAGACCACGTTGCCCGAAGGCGTTTCACAGGGCGAGTTCCTGCAGGTGTCCGAGTTCGTCAAGTCCGCTTACCGGGAGTCGGACGTGGACACCGTGCGCATCATCCGGATGATTGCCGCCAACGGCCGGCCCCAGTAGGCGTCCGCCAGATCAAGACAAGAACAGCAGGAGATCCCATGACTATCGAACGTCCCGCGATTCAATCCTTCCAGCCGCCGGTGCGCATCCTGATGGGTCCGGGGCCCTCGGACGTGCCGCCGCGGGTGCTTTCCGCCCTCGCCCGTCCCACCGTCGGCCACCTCGATCCGAGCTTCGTCGGGATGATGGACGAGGTGAAGACGCTGCTGCGCTACGCCTTCCAGACCCGCAACGAGCTGACTTTCCCGGTTTCCGGGCCGGGCTCGCTGGGCATGGAGACCTGTTTCGTCAACCTGGTGACCCCGGGTGACAAGGTCATCGTGTGCGTGAACGGCGTGTTTGGCGGCCGGATGGTGGAAAACGTGCGTCGTCTGGGTGGCACGCCGGTGATCGTCGAGGACGCCTGGGGCGCGCCGGTCGACCCGGCCAAGGTCGAGGAGGCCTTCAAGGCCAATCCGGACGCCCGGCTGTTTGCCTTCGTGCACGCCGAGACGTCCACCGGCGCCCTGTCGGACGCGGCAACCCTGGCGGCCATCGCCCGTCGTAACGACGCGCTGACGATCATGGACTGCGTCACGTCCCTGGGCGGCGTGCCGGTGCTGCTGGACGAGTGGGGCATCGACGCGGCCTATTCGGGCAGCCAGAAGTGCCTGTCGTGCACCCCGGGCCTGTCGCCGGTGAGTTTCTCCGAAGCCGCGGTGGCGCGAATCCGCGCCCGCACGACGCCCTGCCCGAGCTGGTTCCAGGATCTGGGCTTGGTGCTGGGCTACTGGAGCGGCGCCAAGCGCACCTACCACCACACCGCGCCGGTCAATCCGCTGTACGGCCTGCACGAATCCCTGGTGATCCTCGCCGAGGAAGGCCTTGAGGCCGCCTGGCAGCGCCATCGCGACAATCACCTGCGCCTGGCGGCGGGTCTGCAGAAGCTGGGGCTGGATTTCGTGGTGCGGGAAGACGCTCGTCTGCCGCAGCTCAACACGGTGTGGGTGCCGCAGGGTGTGGATGAGGCCGCCGGACGGGCGCGTCTGTTGAACGAATTCGGGCTGGAGATCGGTGCCGGCCTGGGCGCGCTGGCTGGCAAGGTGTGGCGGATCGGCCTGATGGGCCACTCCAGCCGCGCCTCCAACATCGCCCTGTGCCTGGCGGCGCTGGAGGTGGTGATCCGCGGCTGATCCCGGCCTCGGGATGTGCCAGCGAGGCAGCCGACCCTAGCGGGTGGCTGCCTCGATTTTTTTGGCGCTGCTCGGCCTGTTGCTGCGCGGTGGCGGTGGCGCCATGCCGGCGGCCACCGCCATCGGAGCGGGAGGCTTTACTTCTTCGCGCCTTCGCCGCCGGCCACGCTCAGTTCGCCCTTCAGCTTGGTGATGCTCTTTTCACCAAAGCCCTTCACGTTCTTCAGGTCGTCCAGGCTCTTGAACGGGCCGTTCTTGCTGCGGTAATCGACGATGGCCTGGGCCTTGGATGGGCCGATACCCTTCACGCCGTCGAGTTCGGCGGGTGTGGCGGTGTTGATGTTGACTGCCGCGAAGGCGAGGTTGATGCCGGCAAGGCCGAGACCGATGGCACAGACAAGGCGGGACAGGATGTTTTTCATGATGCTCTCCGGTTGAATGACGTCCGTATTTTACTGTAAGTAATTACACTTGATGCAAGCGGTATTTTTGCGGCGGCTGTGATTGCTGTTCAGGTGGTGGGGCAACATTTGGAGACTGTTTTTCCACAACCGATTGGCGGCTCGCGCGTTGAAGGGAGACATCGTCAATGGAGCACCTCATGAAACGCCTGATCGCCACCGTTCTGCTCGCTGCTTCCCTGGGTGGCTGCATCGTTGCGCCGCCAGCGCCGGGCTACTACGGTCATCGCCATCCGCGCTACGTGGAACCGCCGGTGATGGTGGTGCCGCCTTACCGTGGCTATGGCCCGCGTCCGGGCTGGAGTCGTGACCGGGGCGGCGACTACGGCCGGCGCTGGTAAGCCGCTGGCGTAAAGCTGGGCAAATTTCCGCCGGCGGAGGAGGGATCGGGGTTATCTTTCGTCCTGAATCCCGATCGTCCCCCGCCGATGCCTGCCACCGTTCAGACTGCCCGAGAACACCGCCTGACCCTCGTCGAAGTGCTCGACATGCTGGTGGGCGACGGGCTTGTCGCGCAGATGGACGCGGAGGCGCTGCTGGCGTCCCAGGCCCGCAAGCCGGAAGACATCCACCCGCTGCTGCTGGTGGGCCGCCAGAAATGGCCGTCGAAGCTGCCGCCCCATCGCCCGCTGGGCGCGGAGGATCTGACCGAATGGTTGGCGGGGCGGGTCAAGCTCGACTACTACCGGATCGATCCGCTCAAGATCGACTTCGCCGCGGTGACCGCGGTGATGTCGTCGGCCTACGCGACGCGCTTTGGCGTGCTGCCGGTGCAGGTGGGTCTGCGCGAGGTGGTGGTGGCGACGACCCAGCCCTTCCTGCGGGAATGGGAGCGGGAAGTTGCTGGCATCCTGAAGAAGGAGATCCGCCGCGTGGTGGCCAACCCGGCCGACGTGGCGCGTTACCTCGTCGAGTTCTACAACCTGGCCCGCTCGGTGAAGAACGCCGTGCAGAGCAGCGGCGGCCACGGGGGCGGCAGCAGCCTGTCGAGCTTCGAGCAGCTGGTCGAGATCGGCCAGGCGAACAACCGCCAGTACGACGCCAACGACCGCCACATCATCAACATCGTCGACTGGCTGTGGCAGTACGCCTTCGAGCAGCGCGCCAGCGACATCCACATCGAGCCGCGCCGCGACATGGGCGTGGTGCGCTTCCGCATCGACGGGGTGCTGCATCAGGTCTATCAGATGCCGATGCCGGTGCTGGTGGCGATGACCAGCCGGATCAAGATCCTCGGCCGGATGGACGTGGTGGAAAAACGCCGGCCCCAGGACGGACGGGTGAAGACCCGCGTGGCCAGCGGCAAGGAGGTCGAGTTGCGCCTCGCCACGCTGCCCACCGCGTTTGGCGAGAAGCTGGTGATGCGCATCTTCGACCCCGAGGTGCTGGTGCGCAACATGGTCGAGCTGGGCTTCTCGGAGCAGGACGAGGCGCGCTGGAAGTCGATCTCCGGCCGGCCGAACGGGATCATCCTGGTCACCGGCCCGACCGGTTCGGGCAAGACGACCACGCTGTATTCGACGCTCAAGCAGCTCGCCACGCCGGAGGTGAATGTCTGCACCATCGAAGACCCGATCGAGATGGTGGAGCCGGCGTTCAACCAGATGCAGGTGCATCAGGCCATCGACCTGGGTTTTGCCGAAGGCGTGCGGGCGTTGATGCGGCAGGACCCGGACATCATCATGGTGGGCGAGATCCGCGATCTGGAGACCGCCGAGATGGCGATTCAGGCGGCGCTCACCGGGCATCTGGTGCTCTCGACGCTGCACACCAACGACGCCCCGTCGGCGATCACCCGGATGCTCGACCTGGGCGCGCCGGCCTACCTGCTCAACGCCACTCTGCTGGGCATCATGGCCCAGCGGCTGGTGCGGGTGCTGTGCCCCCATTGCAAGGCGGCCCACCCGCCGACGCCCGAGGAAGAGGCGATCTGGGATCACCTGGTGGCGCCCTGGAAGGTCGCCCGGCCGCCGCGCATCCACCGGGCGGTGGGCTGCATGGAATGCCGGATGACCGGCTTCATGGGCCGCATCGGGCTGTACGAGATCCTGCTGATGTCGCCGGAGATCCGCAAGGTGGTGTCGGCCGATCTGGATCTGGCGCGGGTGCGCGAGCTGGCGATCCGCGAAGGCATGCGGCCGCTGCGCCTGTCGGGGGCGGCCAAGGTGGCGGCGGGCATCACGACCCTTGAGGAAGTGGTGAAGGTTGCCCCGCCCGCCGACGACGAAGGGCACTGAGGCCCGTAGGCAAACCGCAACTGACGCAGCGCAGCAAGATCGGTTAGGCTGCGCGGTTTCGATCTGCGCCCGCCCCTCCGATGTCCGGTTTTCTCCACCAGCTCAACCTGGCCGCGCCGTTTTTTGCGCTGGTCTTCATCGGCTACGGGCTGATGCGTTTTTCCGGCTGGCCGAAAGCGATGTCCGAGAACCTCTCGCGCTTCGTGTTCACGGTGGCGATGCCGGCGATGCTGTTCCACATGATGAGCGACCTGTCGCGCCTGCCGCCGGTGGATGCGCGCCTGCTGATCGCCTTCTTCGGCAGCTGCGTGATCGTCTTCGCCATCGGGCGGATCGTCAGCTGGAAGCTCTTCGGTCTGGACGGCCAGGCCCAGTCGATCTTCGCGATGGGCGGGATTTTCTCCAACAACGTGTTCCTGGGGATTCCGCTCGCCAAGGTGGCGCTGGGCGACGCGGCGATGCCGTCGGTGGCGCTGGTGCTGGTGTTCAACTCGCTGATCCTGTGGACGTTGGTGACGATCAACATCGAGTGGGCGCGCCACGGTAGCTTCTCGGTGAAGGGTTTCGCCAAGACGGTGCGCGGCGTGCTCACCAACCCCATCGTGGCGAGCATCCTGTCGGGCAGCCTGTTCGGCGTGTCGGGGCTGGCGGTGCCGGACCTGATAGACCGCCCGCTGACGATGATCGGCCAGGCCGCCGCGCCGATGGCGATGATCGTGCTGGGGATGGGGCTGGCCGAATACGGCGTGCGTGAAGGGTGGCGGATCAGCACCGGGATCACCGTGCTCAAGCTGGTGGTTCAGCCGGCCATCGTCTGGCTGCTGGCCCGGGCGCTCGGCCTGCCAACCATGGAGACCCAGGTGGTGGTGATGCTGGCGTCCCTGGCGGTGGGCGCCAACGTGTATCTGATGGCCCGCCAGTTCAAGCTGATCGAAGGCCCGGTGGCTGGCAGCCTGATCCTGTCCACCGCCCTGTCGTCGGTGACCACACCCCTGGCGCTGGCCCTGATGGGCGCGACGCCACCCTGATGCGGCCCGCCGCCGCGAACTCTGCCGGCTGCCGGCGGTCTTTCCGCTTTGCCTTTCCGTGAGTCGCCGATGCCCTCGTCTTCCCCGTTGAGCCGTTTCCTGCCGGCGATCGCGCTGATCGTGCTGTCCTGTACCTGGGGCTACACCTGGGTGCTGATCAAGCAGGCGCTCACCTACGCGTCGCCCTTTGCGGTGGCGGCCCAGCGCTGTGTGGGCGGCACCCTGGCGCTGATCCTCGCGGTGCGCCTGTCGGGCAAGTCGATGCGGCTGGCGGCGCCGGGGGCGACGGTGCTGATCGGGCTGGTGCAGGTGGCCGGCTTCACGCTGCTGCAGACATCGGCGCTGGTGGAAGGCGGCCCGGGCAAGACCGCGGTGCTGATCTTCACGATGCCGATCTGGACACTGCTGCTCGGTTGGCCGCTGCTCGGCGAACGGGTGCGCGGCAAGCAGTGGCTGGCGGCCGCCAGCACCCTGGGCGGGCTGATGCTGATCATCGAGCCCTGGAACATGCACACCAGCCTGCTCAGCAAGGCGCTGGGGCTCGGCGCGGCCCTGTGCTGGGCCGTGGGTACCATCCTCATCAAGCGGCTGCGTCAGGCCCGTCCTGTGGATCTGCTGGTGCTCACCATGTGGCAGATGATCTTCGGCTCGATCCCGCTGGCGATCATCGCCGCGGTGCTGCCCGGCCAGCCGACCAACTGGACGATGGACTACGTGCTGATCCTCACCTTCCTGTCGGTGGCGAGCGTGGCGCTGTGCTGGTGGCTGTGGGTGTGGATCCTCGACCGGGTGCCGGCGTGGGAGGCCAGCCTGTCGGTGCTGGGTACGCCGGTGGTGGCGATCCTGTCGTCGCGCCTCACGCTGGGCGAGGCCTTCAAGGCCAGCGAGGTGGCCGGCATCGTGCTGATCGGCAGCGGGCTGGCGCTGCTGTCGCTGTTCGGCTGGCTGGCGAGCCGGCAGGCGGCCAAGGCTTGATCAGAAGCTGAGGGTGCGCCAGGCCGGATCGAGCGTCCGGCCGATGAAGGTCGCGGCGCCGGCCTGGGCGGTGAGCTGCGGGATCAGCTCGGCCGCCGGCACGCCGTGGCTGGCCAGCGCCGTGGGGCAGGCGAACAGCTTGACCCCGAAGGCCAGCGCCTCGCGGCGAAAGTCCGCCACCGTCTTGCCATCCGGGTTCCCGCTGCCGCTGGCGGCGCGGATGCCCTCGGCCACGCCGATCCGCAGCAGTTCCACCGAGCGGGCGGTGAAGTACATCTCCACCTCCACATCCATCGCTGCCGCCGCAGCAGCGAAGTAGAACGGCGTTGCGCACAGCTCGGGCCGGGATGGATCGGCCGCCCACACCAGGATTGCCAGCTTGTCGGCGACCTCAGAAGTCACGGTTGTCCTCGTGGAACAGCGGGGCGCTGAAGTCGGCCAGATCGCGGAAGGCGTAGCGGTCCATGAGGCGTTCGATCTGCGGGCGGGCGTCGGGCCAGGCCAGCAGCAGGCCGTCGGCCAGCGGCTCGACGGCTTCGAGCTCCACCAGCCAGGCCTCGAAGGGGGTGCGGTTCATGGCGCGGGCGGACGGATCGAGCGCGGCGTTGGCGTCGATCAGCCGGGCGGTGAAGGGCGTCTTGACCGGGAAGACCGTCTTGCCGGCCTCCAGCAGCCCGAAACCGCGCCCGGCATCCAGCGTGACGCCCATGGGTTTGGGCGTGAACAGCAGGATCTCGCCCGACAGCGCGATGCCGAACTGGGTGACGCCGACCCGGTAGCGGGTGCTATCCAGCGGGGAAAACCACAGGTGGCTGTCCGGGTGGTAGAGCAGGTCGTCGGGAAAGTCGCAGCCGCGCAGCTGGGCCATGGAGGGCTCCGGGCAGGAAATCTGGCGGAAGAGAATGGGAGTCGAACCCACCAGGAACCGCTTGACGGCCCCTCCTGGTTTTGAAGACCAGTCGCCCCACCGGGGGACGCATCCCTTCCGTTTTGGAAAAATTGCTTGGACGAATTTTAGCGCATATTTTAGGCTAAATGGCGTCACGTTAGCGGCAATTCGCCGCGAATTCTGTGTTTTTCTTCGTGGCCGCGGCCGACCTTGCGGGTGTAGCCGACGCGGTCGAAGAACTCGAGGATCTGGATCGCCCGCTTGCGCCCGAGGCCGGTGCGGTCGCGGAAGGCGGCGGCGCGGATGGCGCCGTCCGCCCCTTCGAGTTCGCCGGCGATCTGGCCGAGGCTGCGCACCGCGGCGGGGGCGTAGAACAGGTCGCGCACCACCTGAAAGGCTTCGCCGCGGGCAGCGAGGCGCTTGAGCAGGTCGCGGGTGGCGGCCTCGGGTTCGCCCAGGCGCAGCGCGATGTCGCGCACCCAAGGCGGGTCGAAGGGATGTTCCGCCAGCCACGGCAGCAGGGTGTCGGCACGGCGGCGGTCGCGGGCGTCGAGCTCGACCCGGTGATCGGGCAGGTGCCAGGCGGCGCCGGTTCGGGCGAGGCGGCCGTCGGCGAGCCAGGCGTCCAGCCATTCGGCGAAGGCGGGGGCGGGCAGTTGCGGCGCGAGCATCCGGCGCAGGCGGTCGCGCTCGACGCCGAGCTCGTCCGGGTGCTCGGCATGATGTAGGGCGAGACGGGCTTCGAGGCGGGCGGCCAGCGCGTCGAGGGCGGCGCTGCCGATCAGCCAGCCGGCTTTCTCGCTCAGCCGGGCGCTGCCAGCGGGCAGGCGGGCGAGGAGCGCGTCTGGCGGGGTGTTTTCGGCGGCGGCGAGCTGCGGCAGGTCGAGGCCCAGCGGCGCGGCGGCGAGCAGCGCCTGGAGGCGCTCGGCGGGGTTGTCGATGGCCAGCGCAGCGAGCACGGCGAGGCGCTCGGGATGGCGGCGATGGCGCACCGGGCCGAAGGGATCGAGCACGCGCCCGCCGCCGAGGGTGTGGCGGCCGTGGGCGTCGCGCAGCACCACCAGATCGCCCCGGCAGGCGGTGAGCGGTTGATCCGCAACGAGCTGGGCGAGGCATTCGCCGCCGGGGGCGAGGCCGGTCTTTTCAAGCGCGGCGTCGAGCAGGGCGACGCGGGCGGTGAGGTGGCGGGTGCCGTGGTGGAGCTGGACGCTGGCGCCGTGGGTGAGGGGCCGCGGCGCGTCGGTGGCGAGGCGCAGGCGGATGTCCAGGCGCTGGGCGGGCAGGTTGGGCGCACCCCCGGCGATCAGCCAGTCGCCGCGGCGCACGTCCTCCACCGCCAGCCCGGCGAGGTTGAGCGCGCAGCGCTGGCCGGCGTGGCCGGCGTCGGCCTTGCGGTTCTGGACGTGCAGGCTGCGCACCCGGGCGGTCTTGCCGGCCGGGGCGAGCTCGATGGTGTCGCCTGCCGCGATGCGCCCGGCGTGCACGGTGCCGGCGACGATGGTGCCGGCGCCGGCGAGGGTGAAGACGCGATCGACCGCCAGCCGGAAGCCGCCGGCGTCGGGGCGGGGCGGGGTGGCGGCAGCGGCGTCCAGCAGGTGCTGGCGCAGCGCGGCGATGCCGTCGCCGCTGATCGCCGACACCGGGAAGACCGGCGCGCCGGCGAGGCTGCCGCCCGCCAGCAGGGCGTGGAGCTCGGCTTCGACTTCGGCGAGGCGTTCCGGGCTGGCGCGGTCGGCCTTGGTGAGGGCCACCGCGCCGAGGGCGACGCCCAGCAGCTGCAGGATCTGCAGGTGTTCGCGGGTTTGCGGCATGGGGCCGTCGTCGGCGGCGACCACCAGCAGCGCGAAGTCGATGCCGTTGGCGCCGGCGAGCATGGTGGGGACGAATTTCTCGTGTCCGGGTACGTCGATGAAGCCGACGGTGGCTTCGGGCGAGCCGTCGCCGCCGGGCAGCGGGAGGTAGGCGTAACCTAGCTCGATGGTGATGCCGCGGCGTTTTTCTTCGGGCAGGCGGTCGGTGTCGACGCCGGTGAGGGCGCGCACCAGCGTGGTCTTGCCGTGGTCGATGTGGCCGGCGGTGCCGATCAGCATGGGGCGAATCCTGCGGTGAGCTGGGCGAGGAAGGCGGCTTCGTCGGCTTCGGGCAGGCAGCGCAGATCGAGGTGCAGGGCGTTGTCGGCGATGCGGCCGATCACCGGCACGGGCAGGCCGCGCAGTTTTGCCTCCAGCTTGCTCAGCACGCCGCCCTTGCGCCCGACGGGGCGGAAGACGAGGCCGGCGGAGGGCAGGCGATCGACCGGCAGGCTGCCGGAGCCGATCTGCGACAGCATCGGCTCGATGGACACCGTGAGCGGCCAGCCCGCCAGCAGCGCGACGAGCGGGCCGTGGAGGCGCGCGGCCTGGGCGAGCATGGCGTCCTGGGGGCGGGTGAGGAGCTGCAGGGTGGCGAGCTGTTCGGGCAGGCGGTCCGGGTCGCGGTAAAGGCGCAGCACGGCTTCGAGGCCGGCGAGGGTGATCTTGCCGACGCGGAGCGCGCGCTTGAGGGGGTTCTTCTTGATCCTGGCGATGAGATCCTTGCGGCCGACGAGGATGCCGGCCTGGGGGCCGCCGAGGAGCTTGTCGCCGGAGAAGGTGACGAGATCGGCGCCGTTCTCGATGGCTTCGCGGGGCGTGGGCTCGTGGGGCAGGTTCCAGCGTTCGAGGTCGGTGAGGGTGCCGCTGCCCAGGTCTTCCACAAACGGCAGGCCGCGGGCGTGGGCGATGCGGGCCATCTCCATCTGGTCGACGCTGGCGGTGAAGCCCTGCACCGCGTAGTTGCTGGTGTGGATCTTCATCAGCAGGCCGGTGCGCGGGCCGATGGCCTCTTCGAAATCGCGCGGATGGGTGCGGTTGGTGCAGCCCACCTCGACGAGCCTGGCGCCGGCGCGCTTCATGATGTCGGGCACGCGGAAGGCGCCGCCGATCTCGACGAGCTCGCCCCGGGAGACGATGACTTCCTTGCGCTGGGCGAGGGTGTTGAGGAGCAGGAAGACCGCCGCGGCGTTGTTGTTCACCACCGTGGCGGCTTCGGCGCCGGTGAGTTCGCGCAGCAGATCGTTCACCACGTCGTCGCGGTCGCCGCGGCCGCCGGTGGCCACGTCGTATTCGAGGGCGCAGGGGCTCCGGGCGGAATCGACCATCGCGGCGATGGCGGCTTCGGGGAGCACGGCGCGGCCGAGGTTGGTGTGGAGGACGGTGCCGGTGAGGTTGAAGACGCGCTTGAGCCTGGGTGTGGCGCGGGCCTGGAGGCGGGCGGCGGCGTCGGCGATGAGGGCGTCGGCGTCCGGGGCGGGCTGGCCCTGCGCGATGCCGCTGCGGGCGTCGGCGAGGGCGTCGCGCAGGGCGGCGGTGACTTCGGGCCGGCCGTGGTGCTCGATGAGCGTGGGCGCGGCGCCGAGCAGGCGGTCGAGCGCGGGCAGGGCGCGGTAGGCGGTGGTGTCGGAAACGGGTTTGCTGCCGTCGGACGTGGTGCCATGGACCATGGACGCCATCGTGGGGGACTCCTCAGGGTTTGTATAAATAAAACAAAAAATGTTTCGATTGCTACAAAAAGCCGGGCGGCTGCCCGACCCAGCGGTTCATGGCGTGAACAGGAACAGGTTGCGCCCGGCCCGGTGGAAGCCGGTTTCGTCCACCAGCATGTCGAGGGCGAGGGTGGCGAGGTCGTCGGCGAAGGCATCGACCAGTGGGTCGCGTTCCATCGAGACGATCTTGAGGCTGCTGTGGCAGTCGGGGCAGGTTTCGGCCTTGACGGCGGGGTGCGGGTTGCCGCTGGCGCCGTCGAGGGCCTGGTAGGCGATGTCGCGGGTGTTGAGACAGGGCACGCACTTGATGCGGGTGACGTGCCATTCGGTGGCGCACAGGCTGCAGGTGGCGTAGCGCACGCCGTGGCCGCCGTCGCCGATGCGCAGGATCGAGGCGACCGGGTGGCTGCCGCAGGCGGGGCACTGGCTGCCTTCGAAGCCGGCGGGCACGTCGGCCGGTTGCAGCGCGCGGGCGCGGGCTGTCCACAGCACCTGCAGGCTGGCGCCGATCAGCGGGGCGAGGGCCAGCTCGACGGCGTTGGCGAGGTGTTCCTCGGTGCGCAGGATGTCGCGGGCGAGGGCGTCGAGGCGGGCGCGGGGAAAGTCGGCCAGATCGGCCAGGGCGTTCTGGAGGCCGGCCGGGGCGTGGGGCGCGACTTCGGCGGCGATGGCCTGGAGCAGGTAGGCCCAGTCGGCCGGGAGCGCGGCGTCGTAGGCGCCGATGGGCGGCATGCCGTGCTGGCGGCAACGCTGGAGGTGGGCGTCGTCGGGGCGGGTTTCCGGGGTGCGGTGGCGCAGCAGGGTGTCCTGGGCGTCGGCCAGATGGGCGGCGAAGCGCAGGAAGTCGGCCATCGCGTGGCCGTCGGCGAGCTGGCGCAGGCGGGCGGCGCGCAGCGCAAACACGTCGGCGGCGGGGAGGCGGTGGGGCAGGTCCTCGGCGCCGGCCTGGACGGCGATTTCTTCGGGGGTGAGCAGATTCTGCATGGGCTTCCGGTGTCGGTGGCGGGGCTGGCATCAGCCCGGGTGCAGGGAAAAACACGCTGCCGGGCCGGAGCAGGCTCCGGCGCCGGCAGCGTTCCTCATGGCCTTACTTGCCGGTGACCTGGCGATACCAGGCCCGGTGGTGCTGCTTGGCCCAGGCGCGGGTGACGGTGCCGTAGAGCATCGCCCGGATGGTGCCGCGGACCCAGATTGCGGCATACACGTGCACGATGATCGCGATGATCATCAGCGCCGCGAACACCGCGTGGAGCAGCGCGCCCACGCGCACCACCCCGATCGGGAAGCTGGCCGAGAAGTAGGCCCGCCAGATCACGATGCCAGACGCGAACAGCACCAGCATGGTGACGCCGAGGAACCAGAACAGCAGCTTCTGGCCGCCGTTGTACTTGCCCATCTCCGGCATGTTGTGGTCGTCTCCATCCACCATCTCCTTCGCCCGCTTGACCCATTCCCAGTCGGTGGGGGTCATGTGGTTGAGGGATTTGAAGCGGAAGAACATCACCACGAAGAACAGCATCATCACCACCCCGATGAAGGGGTGCAGGATGCGCGTCCAGGTGCCGCCACCGAACAGCAGGGTGAGCGGGAACAGCGCCGGGTGGAACAGGGCCAGGCCGGAGAGCGCGAGCAGGATGAAGCAGATGCCCGTGACCCAGTGGTTGGCCCGTTCGGAGGCGGTGTAGCGCTTGAGGTCGGACGGATCGCGGATCATTTTTCGCCCTCCAGTTCTTTCTCGACTTCGGCTTCGACTTCCTTCGAGACCTCGTTCGGGCCCTTCATCACGAAGTGGAACAGCCCGCCCAGCGCGGCCGCGGCGATGCCGGCCATGGCGATGGGCTTGGCGATGCTCTTCCACAGGGTGACGGTGGGCGCGATCGTCGGGTCGGCCGGGAGGCCGCTGTACAGCGTCGGCTTGTCGGCATGGTTGAGCACGTACATGACGTGGGTGCCGCCCACGCCGGCCGGGTCGTACAGGCCGGCGTTCTTGAAGCCGCGCTCCTGGAGTTCGGACACCCGCTCGGCGGCCAGCTCCTTCATGTCTTCCTTGGAGCCGAAGCTGATCGAACCGGTCGGGCAGACCTTCACGCACGCCGGCTCGAGCCCGACCGCGACGCGGTCGGAGCACAGCGTGCACTTGTAGGCCTTGCTGTCCTTCTTGGAGATGCGCGGCACGTTGAACGGGCAGCCGGTCACGCAGTAGCCGCAGCCGATGCAGTTTTCCTGGTGGAAATCCACGATCCCGTTGGCGTACTTGATGATGGCGCCCGGCGCCGGGCAGGCCTTCAGGCAGCCCGGGTCCTCGCAGTGCATGCAGCCGTCCTTGCGGATCAGCCACTCGAGGCCCCGGTCTTCCGATTCGACCTCCGCGTAGCGCATGACCGTCCAGCTCTGGTCGGTCATGTCCCGCGGGTTGTCGTAGGTGCCGGCGCAGGTGCCGACTTCGTCCCGCAGGTCGTTCCACTGCATGCACGCCACCTGGCAGGCCTTGCAGCCGATGCACTTGGAGACGTCGATGAGCTTGGCGACCTCAAGGGTCTTGCGCGCCTGGGGCGGCTCGGTGGTCGTGGCCGAGCGCTTGGCGATGTCCAGTGATTGCAATGCCATGGCGATCTCCTCAGGCTTTCTCGACGTTGACCAGGAAGGACTTGAACTCCGGCGTCTGGGTGTTCCCGTCTCCCACGAAAGGCGTCAGGGTGTTGGTGATGTAGCCGTTCTTGGCGACACCCTTGAAACCCCAGTGGAGCGGAATCCCGACGTGGTGGACAGTCTTCCCGTCGACCTTGAGGGGC
Organism: Zoogloea sp.; assembly: GCA_023150095.1. Classification (GTDB taxonomy): domain Bacteria; phylum Pseudomonadota; class Gammaproteobacteria; order Burkholderiales; family Rhodocyclaceae; genus Zoogloea. The sequence continues at coordinate 30,265 of JAKLLO010000026.1, forward strand.
TGGATGCGCTTGGTCACCACCGCCACGGCCTTGATGTAGCCGCGGTTGGAGCTGACCTTCACCTTGTCGCCGGCGGCAATGCCCTTCTCCTTGGCCAGCGCCTCGCCGATCTCGACGAACTGCTCCGGCTGGGTGATGGCGTTGGACTCGACGTGCTTGGTCCAGTAGTGGAAGTGCTCGGTGAGGCGGTAGGTGGTGGCCGCGTACGGGAACTCCTTGGCGGTGCCGAAGGCTTCCATGTCGCCCTTGAACACGCGGGCCGCCGGGTTGGAGGTGGCCTTGGGGTTCTTCGGGTGCATCGGATTGACGCCGATCGGGGTCTCGAAGGGCTCGTAGTGCTCGGGGAACGGGCCTTCGTTCATCATGCCGCGGGCAAAGAAGCGCGCCACGCCCTCGGGGTTCATGATGAAGGGGCCCATGCCGTCTTCAGGGGCCGAATCGACCTTGAAGTCGGGCACGTCGGAACCCACCCACTTGCTGCCGGCGGCATCCCACCAGACCTGCTTGCGCTTGGCGTCCCACGGCTTGCCGGACGGGTCGGCGGCGGCGCGGTTGTAGAGGATGCGCCGGTTGGCCGGCCACGCGAAGGCCCAGCCCAGCGTCTGCCCGTTGTGGAAGGGGTCGGCGTTGTCGCGCCGGGCCATCATGTTGCCCTTTTCCGTCCAGGCGCCGGAGAAGATCCAGCAGCCGCAGGCGGTGGAGCCGTCGTCCTTGAGCTGGGCGAAGCCATCGAGCAGCTCGCCGGCCTTCTTGATGACCTTGGTCGGGTCCTTCGGATCGACCAGATCGGCCAGCGCCTTGCCGTTGTATTCCTTGGCGAGCTCTTCGGGCGAGGGCTCGTGGGGCAGCTTGTACGGCCACGAAAGATTGACGATCGGATCCGGGAAGGCGCCGCCGTCCTTCTTGTACATCTCGCGCAGGCGCAGGAACAGGCCGGCCATGATCTCCGGGTCGGTGCGGGCTTCACCGGGGGGCTCGGCGCCCTTCCAGTGCCACTGCAGCCAGCGGCCGGAGTTGATGATCGCGCCGTCTTCCTCGGCAAAGCAGGTGGTCGGCAGGCGGAACACCGTGGTCTGGATCTTGGCCGGGTCCACGTCGTTGAACTCGCCGTGGTTCTGCCAGAACTCGGAGGTCTCGGTGGCCAGCGGGTCCATGATGACCAGGAACTTGAGCTTGGACAGCGCCGCGCTCACCTTGGCCTTGTTGGGGAAGGAGTTGAGCGGGTTGAAGCCCTGGGCGAAGTAGCCGTTCATCTTGCCCTGGTGCATCAGCTCGAAGACCTGCAGCACGTCGTAGGTCTTGTCCAGCTTGGGCAGGTAGTCGAAGGCCCAGTTGTTCTCCTTGGTCGCCGCTGCGCCATACCAGGCCTTCATCAGGCTGACGTGGAACTTGCCGTAGTTCTGCCAGTAGGAGAGCTGCCCCGGGCGCATGGGCTTGGGCGCGCGCTTGGCGATGTAGGCGTCGTAGTCGGTCTCCTTCTCGCCCGGCAGGGTCATGTAGCCCGGCAGCAGGTTGGAGAGCAGGCCCAGGTCGGTGAGGCCCTGGATGTTGGAGTGACCACGCAGGGCGTTCACGCCGCCCCCGGCCCGGCCGATGTTGCCGAGCAGCAGCTGCACCATGGCGGCGGTGCGGATGATCTGCGAACCCGTGGAGTGCTGGGTCCAGCCCAGGGCGTACAGGATGGTCATCACCCGGTCCGGGGTGTGGCTGGAGGCGAGCAGCTCGGCCACCTGCAGGAACTTGTCCTTGGGTGTACCGCAGATGTTCTCCACCACTTCCGGGGTGTAGCGGCTGAAGTGGGCCTTCATCAGGTTCCACACGCAGCGCGGGTTTTCCAGGCTGGGGTCGGTCTTGACGAAGCCGTCCTCGCCCATCTGGTAGTCCCAGGTGGACTTGTCGTACTTGCGCTTTTCCGGGTCGTAGCCCGAGAAGAAGCCGTCCGCAAAGGCGAACTCCTCCTTCACCAGGAAGCTCATGTCGGTGTAGGACTTGATGTAGTCCATGTGCACCTTGTTGTTGGTGATCAGGTAGTGGATCACCCCGCCCAGGAAGGCGATGTCGGTGCCGGTGCGGATGGGCGCATAGAGGTCGGCCATCGCGGCGGAGCGCGTGAAACGCGGATCTACGACCACGAGGCGGGCCTTGTTCTTGGCCTTCGCTTCGGTCACCCATTTGAAGCCGCAGGGGTGGGCTTCGGCGGCGTTTCCGCCCATGATCAGGATCACGTCCGCATTCTTGATGTCGGTCCAGTGATTGGTCATGGCACCGCGGCCATACGTCGGGGCAAGACTTGCCACCGTCGGGCCGTGTCAGACACGCGCTTGGTTATCGAATGCGAGCATTCCCAGGTTGCGCACCACCTTGTGGGTGATGTAGCCGGCCTCGTTGCTGGAGGCGGAGGCGGCGAGGAAACCGGTGGTGAGCCAGCGGTTAACCGTCACGCCATCGGCGTTCTTGGCGACGAAATTGGCGTCGCGGTCTTCCTTCATCAGCTTGGCGATACGGGTGAAGGCCTCGTCCCAGCCGATGCGCTTCCATTCCTTGGTGCCGGGCTCGCGCACTTCCGGGTACTTGAGCCGGTTCTTGCTGTGCACGAAGTCGAGCAGGCCGGCGCCCTTGGGGCACAGGGTGCCGCGATTGACCGGGTGATCCGGATCGCCCTCGATGTGGATGATCTCGGAGTGGGCGTTCTTGGCCCTGTCGCCGAGGCTGTACAGGATGATGCCGCAACCGACCGAACAGTACGGACAGGTGTTGCGCGTTTCCGTGGTGCGCGCGAGCTTGAAGGTGCGAACTTCGGCGAGGGCCGCGGTGGGCGAAAAGCCCATCGCGACCAGACTCGAACCGGTCAAGCCCCCGGCGGCCACCTTGAAGAACTGGCGCCGTGAGAGTTGCATGGTGATTCTTCCCCCTTGTGGTGTTGTTGAAGAACGGTCTGAATGATCTGCAAGCTCCGAGCCAAGAGGCGTGGGCATAGGAATCAATGGCTTGAATGAGCGCATTGGGAAATATCGGGACATTTTGTCCATGGGCTGGACAAAATGTCCCATCCTTCCGGGGGCGGCCCCGGCGGCGCAGCGCTGCTGCGCGCCGAGGACGCCAAGTTCACCTCCCGCTTCATCACCGCCAGCGACAACATCAAGAGCTTTGCCGACCTGAAGGGCAAGACCTTCGCCTTCGGTGCGCCCTCCTCCACCTCGGGCCACCTGATGCCGCGCTACTTCCTGCCCCCGGAGACCTCGCCGGAGTTTCTGCTGCTGCTGGGCAGGGCCACCGTGGAGAACCTGGCCATGCTGCTGATGGTCGTGGATGGGGTCAGTGCGTGGCTGCGCCGGGCGAGCGTTTAGGCTCGGGCGGCGTGCCGGTTTCGATCCAGCGGGCGGTGAAGCCGGGGGCGGTGGGGGTGTCGGCGTAGCGGGCCTCGCTGCGCAGATGCACGGTGAAGCAGGCGCCCTGCCCGGGCTGGCTGGCCACCGAGATGCGGCCGCCGTAGCGCTCGACGATGGTGTAGCTGATGGACAGCCCCAGCCCGGTGCCGGAGCCCTTCTTGGTGGTGAAGAAGGGGTCGAAGATGCGTGACAGGTCTTCGGCGGCGATGCCCTGGCCGGTGTCGCAGACTTCCATGGTGGCGCCCACCGGCTGGCCGTCTTCTTCCCAGTCGCGGATGTGCAGGCGCAGGCTGCCGCCGTCGGGCATGGCCTGGATGGCGTTGACGATGAGGTTGATGAGCACCTGCTGCAGCTCACTGGCATTCACCTCGACCTTGCAGGTGGCCGCGGCGCTCACGTGGACCTCGATGTTGCGCCGCTCCAGGTTGTGGCGGGTGAGCACCAGGCAGTCGGCGATCAGGGCGTTCGGGTCCACCCCTTCCACGTAGCCGGCAAACTCGCCCGGGCGGGCAAACTGCAGCAGCTTGGTGACGATCAGCCAGATGCGGTGGGTCTGCTCGTGGATGAGGCGGATCTCCTCGCGCACCGGGTCGGCGGCGGGGCCGAGGATCTCCTTGAGCACGTCGAGGTTGCCCTGGATCACCGCCACCGGGTTGTTGATCTCGTGGGCCACGCCGGCGGTGAGCTCGCCGATGGCGGCGAGCTTTTCGGTCATGGCCAGGTGGCGGCGGGCCTGCTCCAGGGTGGCGTTGGCCTCCTGCAGCTCGAGGGTGCGCTCGGCCACCTTGCGGTCGAGCTCGTCGGCCCAGCGCTGCAGCTCGGCCCGGCGCGCCGCAAGGGTGTCGAGGAGGCCGTCGAAGGCGGCGGCCAGCTGGCCGATCTCGTCCCGGCTGGCCACCGGCCCGACCCGGGCCTCGGCGTCGCCCTGGCCGACGCGCTGGATGGTGGCGCCGACCTGCTCGACCGGCTTGAAGATGCTTCGCGCCCAGCGCAGGGACAGTACGCAGCCGGCCACGCTGACCGACACGAAGACCGCGAACAGGGTGAACAGGGCGCCCTGCATGGCGGCGCTGAAGGGCGCCTCCAGGAAGCCCACGTAGAGCATGCCGACGCGCTTGCCGAAGCTGTCGATGACCGGCTCGTAGCCCGACACGTAGTAGTCATTCACCACGAAGGCGGTGTCCAGCCACACCTTGCCGTCGTTCAGCACGTGGTCGCGCACGGCCTGGGAGGCGCGGGTGCCGAGGGCGCGTTCGCCCTCGAAGAGGCGCACGTTGGTGGCGATGCGGGCGTCACCGAGGAACAGGGTGGCGGTGCCCCGGCTGCCCAGGGGCAGGGTGCCCTCCCGATAGATGATGGCGTTGATGCGGTCCACCATGTCGCTGTTGCCGTTGAGCAGCACGCCGCCTTCGAGCACGGCCACCAGGGTGCCGGCTTCGTTGCGCACCGGGATGGCGGCGTGGATGAGCAGGCCGCGGGTTTCCTCCAGGCGCGGGTCGGGGGCGGCGTTGGGAGTGGGTACCAGGCTCAGGCGGGCGCGCTGGCGCAGGGCGGGGTTGATGGCGGCCAGGTGGTCGGCATCGAACACGTCGATGGCGGTGGCGGGCTCACCGGCCAGGGCCTTGCGCACCACCGGCCAGTCGCCGCGCCGGGCGCTGGGGTGGTGGCGGGGCAGGTCGGTGCCGAGCAGTTCGCCACGGGCATCGAGGAGGTAGAGGAAGTCCAGCCCGGCTTGGCGCCGAGCCTCGTCCAGATAGCTGTCGAGGGCCGCCCCGGCGGGCGTCGCCATGGCCCGGGACAGGCGCTGGGAGCCTGCCAGGGCGCCGATGTCCACGGCGACATTCTGGTGCATGTGGGCAAAGTACTCGTGGGCGGTGATCAGGTCGGAGCTGACCTTGTAGCTGACCAGTTGCTGGTAGCCCTGGGTGCCCCACATCCACACCAGCCCGAGCAGGATGGGCACGCCGAGAAGCAGTGGCGCCAGCACCATGGCCAGCAGCTTGCTGCGGACCGAGCGGCTGAGGCGGTCGCGGAAGTCGATCAAGGGCGGCCTGCCGTGCGGGGGCTCATGCCATGCCCCACTCCACCGCCTTGCGGTCGAGGGTCTTGCGGGAGACACCCAGCAGCGTGGCGGCGTGGGTCTTGTTGCCGCCGCACTGGTCGAGCACCGCCAGGATATGACGCTTCTCCACCTCGGCCAGGCTCAGGGGCAGGGGGTCGGCCATGCCCTGGACCTGGTTGTGCACCGGCAGGCTGCCGAGGATCAGCGAGCGTTCGATGAGGTTGCGCAGCTCGCGCACGTTGCCGGGCCAGGGATAGGTGGCCAGGCGCACCAGGTCGGCGGGGGTGACGGTGAGGGGCGGCAGGCCCAGACGCGAGGACAGCTGGGCGTTGAAGTGCTGCACCAGCTCGGCCACATCGTCGGGGCGCTCGCGCAGGGGCGGGATCGACAGGGTGAGCACTTCAAGGCGGTAGAACAGGTCACGCCGGAAGCGCCCCGCCGCTACTTCGGCGTGCAGGTCGCGGTTGGTGGCGGCCACCACGCGTACATCCACCGGCACCTCGGCCTCGCTGCCCACCGGGCGGATGCGCCTTTCTTCCAGCACGCGCAGCAGCTTGGTCTGCATGGCCAGGGGCAGCTCGCCCACTTCGTCGAGGAACAGGGTGCCGCCGTTGGCATAGTGGAACAGGCCGCGGCGGGCCTCGCGGGCACCGGTGAAGGCGCCGCGCACATGGCCGAAGAGTTCGCTCTCGATCAGCTCGGCCGACACCGCGGCGCAGTTGAGGGGCACGAAGGAACGCTCGGCCCGGGGGCTCATCTGGTGCAGGGCCCGGGCGGTGACTTCCTTGCCGACCCCGGATTCACCGAGGATGAGCACCGTGGCGGGGGTGGGCGCAACCCGCCGGATCATGTCGCACAGGGCCCGCATGGCGTTCGAATGGCCGATCAGCCCGGCCACTTCGCCGCCCAGGCCGGCCACCTGGCGCTGGAGCACGAAGTTCTCCCGGTCGAGGCGGGCGCGCTCGAAGCAGCGTTGCAGGGAGTTGATGATCTGATCGACCCGGAAGGGCTTGAGCACGAAGTCGGAGGCACCGGCGCGCAGGGCGTCGATGGCAGTTTCGATGTCGGCAAAGGCGGTGATGAGGATCACGTCGCCGGCAAAGCCGTCGTTCTTCAGGGTGCGCAGCCACTCCATGCCAGAGCGGCCCGGCAGGGCGATGTCGAGCACGATGGCGTCGAAGTGATGTTCGCGCAGGCGCTCGGCGCCTTCTTCCGACGACCCGGCCACTTCCACCCGACAGCCCCGCGCACGCAGGGCACGTTCGAGGAAGTTGCGCACCCCGGCTTCGTCGTCCACCACCAGCACGGCGTATTCGGACCAGGCGGCCTCCCGGTGGGCAGGGTTGGAGGGGGCGTCGGTGTTGGCAAGGCGTGGGTTCATGCGCACGATTTAACCACGGTCACCGGGGGTCCGGGGCCTGACACGTCGCCACGCTACGCAGCGTGGCACGCAGCATCACCACATCAGGTCGTCGGGCACCTTGAAGTCGGCGTAGGGATCGTCCTCGGCCGGTGCTTCGGCCTGCTTCACGTACACCACCCGGGCCGGGTCGCGCTCGGCGATCTTGTTGCCGATGGCCCGGGGCAGCAGCTCGGCCGATTCGCCCTGGCAGACGATCACCAGATGCCCGGCGGCGATGTGATCGCGCACCTGGGCCGACACGAACATGCGCTTGATCTTGTTGTCGTGGGTGTAGTTGTAGGCCACCTCGGCCGCGCCCCGGGTGAGCTTGGCCTGCTTGTGCTGCTGGATCATCTGCACGATCTGCGCCTCGATGGCCTTCTGGCGCGCGGCCGCGTCGCGCTGGGCGTTGAGCTCCCGCGCCCGCTCGGCCTGCTGGCGCTGGATCTCCTGGGCGGCCAGCTTGGCCTCGTCCACCGTCTGTACCCCGGCCTTGCGGTCGAGCTTCTGCTGGCGTGACTTGTCCTGGTTGAGCTGCTTGGCCTTGCCCTTGCTGACCAGGCCGGCCTTCATGAACTGATCCTGCAACGACGCCATGGGCGTATCTCCGTGATGGTTGGGTGCGGGCTGCTGCCGCGGCCGGGAAGCGGAGGATAGCAAGCGGCAAATCACTGCGCACGCATTGATGACCACCCGCGGCAGCCCCTAGACTGCCGGCATCACCCCACACGCTGCCCGGCGCCAGGCCCGGGCAAGGAAAGCTCCATGCGCATCCCCTGCCCCACCCTTTACGTCGCCCTGCTGCTGGCGGCCCCCACCCTGGCCGCTGCCGACCTGCCCGGCACGCGCTTCTTTCATGGCGACTGGGAGCTGGCCTGCGACAACACCCGCACTTGCCGTGCCGCCGGCTACAGCCCGGACGGCGTCGAGCTGCCCATCTCGGTGCTCTTCACCCGCCTCGCTGGCCCGCGGCAAGCGGTGACGGCCAAGGTGATGGTCGGCCGCTATGGCGAAAACCCCGTCGTCGACAAACTGCCCCGGCGTTTCCAGCTCACACTCCGCATCAACGGCTCCGCCCAGGGTGCGGTGGGTTTTGACAGCGACAGCCTGCGGGGCGAACTCAACCCGGCCCAGACCCAGGCCCTGCTCGCCGCCCTCACCCGCA
>JAKLLO010000254.1 GCA_023150095.1 Zoogloea sp.
CCAATCAGTTGCTCGACATCATTGCCACCCAGACCGAGATCGCCAAGCTCGGCCTCGACCTGGGGGGGACCATGACGCTGGTGGTGGATCGCACCCTGCCGCTGATCGAGGCGGACGGCGCGGCCATCGAGCTCGCCGAGGGCGACGAGATGGTCTACCGGGCCGTGGCGGGCATCGCGTCCGACCGGCTGGGCCTGCGCCTGAAGCTGGGCCAGAGCCTCTCGGGCCTGTGCGTGAAGACCGGCGAGATCCTGTTCTGCAGTGATTCCGAGACCGATCCGCGGGTGGATGTGGAGGCCTGTCGCCAGGTGGGTCTGCGATCGATGATCGTGGTGCCCCTGCGCCACGACGGTGAAACGGTGGGCGTGCTGAAGGCGATGTCGGTACACCCCGATCATTTCGACGACGAGGACCTGCAGGTGCTGGGGCTGCTTTCCGAGCTGATCGCCGCGGCGATGTATTTCTCGTCCAAGTACAACCAGGACGAACTGTTCTACCGGGCCACCCACGACGCGATGACGGGGCTCGCCAACCGGGCCCTCTACATCGACCGGCTGCGCAGCGTGCTGGCGCGGCACCAGCGCGAGAAGCGCCACGCCGGCGTGCTGATGATCGACATGGACGGGCTGAAGCGCCTCAACGATTGCTTCGGCCACCGGGTGGGCGACGCGGCGATCAAGGAGATGGCCAACCGGCTCAAGGCCTGCGCCCGGAACAGCGACACGGTGGCCCGCCTGGGCGGCGACGAGTTCGGCATCATCCTCTCGCCGGTGGATATGCCCGAGGGCGGGCAGGCGATCGTCGAGCGCATCCAGAAGGAGATCGCGCCGCCCCTGCACTTCGAGGGGCAGACCTTTCCCCTTAGCGCGAGCATCGGCGTGGCGGCCTTCCCCGATGATGGGGACGATATCGACAGCCTGCTGCACGCCGCCGACCAGCGCATGTATCAGGAGAAGGGTTCGCTGCGCGGCGGCACGGATTGCGGCGGCGAGCCCCTGGTGGGCTAAGGCGCGCCGGCGTCTCCCTGAACGTCGATGGATCATCGCCCCGTGAGCGCACCCATCGCCATCCGCCCCGAGACCGCCGCCGACGTCGATGCCATCGGCGAAGTCACGCAGGGGGCCTTCCGCGCCCTCGAGAACAGCAGCCACACCGAGCAGTTCATCGTCAAAGCCCTGCGCGCCACTGCGGGTTTCCGGTTGATGGTGGGTGTTCGTGGAAATGTCGTTCGCGTTATCGCATGGTGTTACGCTCGCCCCTGAAGCGCCCGCCGCACGACGCCGGGCCGGGGCAAGGGATCATCATGAAAGGACGTAGCGATGGGTAAAGGGTTGCTGGTGTGCCTGCTGGCGGTGCTGACGGCGTGTTCGTCGGGGAAACTCATCAGGCCGATCACCCCCGACGTTGCCGCGAGGGGCATGGTGGTGGTGCGCGAGCTGCCCGATCCGTTGCCGTCGGAAACCGCCCGGGTGCCCGATTCGCAGTACGTCATGGTGTTCACCGAATCCACCGTGGTGGCCCTGCTGGACATGGCGAACCCCGTCCCGCTGCTGAAGGAGGCCATCGAGGGGGCGTACAACAACCACGAAGCCGCGCAGTACAAGGCGCGCTATGCGCCGATCGACCCTTACACGATCGCCCACGATCGCCTCCAGGGCAGCCCGCTGATCACCGGTCGGGGCGATGCGGTGCACATGATGCCGCTGGTGTACATGGTGGAAGGGGACGACGGACGCTTCCGCCCGACGCTGGTGTTCCGGGTGGAGAGCAGGCAGTGGCTGGGCCGCTACATGTATCACCTGCCCACCAGCTACACGAAGGCCGAGATGCGGCAGACCGCGCCGGAGATGATCGCGACGCTGCGCCACGAGCTGGCGGGCGGCGCGGATGTGCTCCGCGGGCTGATGGAGCAGGATGCCCGCGGCGAGCTTCGCGGTGACGGGCTGAGCTACGCCTATGGCAGCTATTACCTGGTGGGCGGACGCGTCGGCGGGCTGGTTCCCGCCTCCGTCATCCAGTTCATGGATTGCGAGCTGATCGAGGAGGGGCCGGATCACCTCGTGCTGCGCTCCCAGGGCGATCTCAAGGCGCCGGGGCCGAACGGCGCGCTGGCCTACGGCGTCCATTACTTCCGTCGCGATCAGCTGCACACCTTCAAGCGGCGCTGACACCACGCGGCCCGCTGCGCGAAAAAAACGGCGACCGGATTTCTCCAGCCGCCGTTGAGGCTCCCAGGGGAACGCAATCCCCATCCTGAAACGTGTCGTGCTTCGCTTACGGGATCATCCAGGTGAACACGTAGGCTTGCAGCGTGGTGATGATGCCGACCATGCCGGCAAACAGCAGGCTGTGCTTGAGGGTGAAGCGGAACAGGTCCGATTCCTTGCCCACCAGGCCGACGGCCGCGCAGGCGACGGCGATGGACTGCGGGGAGATCATCTTGCCGGTGACGCCGCCGGTGGTGTTGGCCGCCACCAGCAGGGTGTCGGAGACGCCGACCTGATGCGCGGTGGTGGCCTGCAGCGAGCAGAACAGCGCGTTGGACGAGGTGTCGGAGCCGGTGAGGAACACGCCCAGCCAGCCGAGGAAGGGCGAGAAGAACGGGAACAGCACGCCGGTACCGGCCAGCAGCAGCGCCAGGGTGGCGGACAGGCCGGAGTAGTTGGCGACGAAGGCGAACGCCAGCACCATGCCGATGGAGTAGATCGGGCGCTTCAGCTCGAAGACGGTTTCCTTCAGGGTCTTGGCGGCTTCGCTGGTGCGCATGCCGAGGACGACCATGGTGATCAGCGCAGCCAGGAAGATCGCGGTGCCGGTGGCGGAGAGGATGTCGAGCTTGTACACCGCGGCGTAAGGCGTGGCCTTGGCGACGATGGGCTCAACCTTGATGACCAGCTTGTCGAGCATCGGCACCGGGAACTGGAACACCAGCGAATACAGCGGGCCGTCCTTGGCGAACAGGGCCTTGAAGGGCTTCAGGCTCCAGATGGTGACCATGACGGTCAGGATCAGGAAGGGCGACCAGGCTTTGGCGATCTGACCGAAGGCGTAGTGCTTCTCGGCGGGGCGCTCGGCGTGGGCCTGCTTGTCGAAGCGGAAGATGTTCTTCGGCTTCCAGTTTTTCAGGAACACGGTGAGGCAGATCAGGCTGACCAGCGCGGAGGTGATGTCCGGCAGCTCAGGTCCGATGTAGTTGGCGGTGAAGAACTGGGTGACGGCGAAGGAGCCACCGGCCACGATGATCGCCGGCCAGGTTTCCTTGATGCCACGCCAGCCGTCCATCATGGCGACGAGCCAGAACGGGACGATCACGGACAGCAGCGGCAGCTGACGGCCGGCCATCTGGCCGATCTTGAACGGGTCGATGCCGGTCACCTGACCGCCGACGATGATGGGGATGCCCATCGCGCCGAAGGCCACCGGGGCAGTGTTGGCGATGAGGCACAGGCCCGCGGCGTACAGGGGGTTGAAGCCCAGGCCCACCAGCAGGGCGGCGGTGATCGCCACCGGGGCGCCGAAGCCGGCCGCACCTTCCAGGAAGGCGCCGAAGGAGAAGCCGACGAGCAGCATCTGCAGGCGCTGGTCATCGGTGATCGACACCACCGAGGCCCGGATGATGTCGAACTGCCCGGTCTTGACGGTGATCTTGTAGAGGAACACCGCCGCGATGATGATCCA
>JAKLLO010000255.1 GCA_023150095.1 Zoogloea sp.
AAGTCGGAGATCGCCCAGGCCATCCGCTACAGCCTGGCGCGCTGGAGGGCGCTGACGCGCTACGTCGACGACGGGCGCCTGGAGATGGACAACAACGCGGCCGAGCGCGCGTTGCGCGGGGTGAGCCTCGGGCGCAATAAGGCGAAGTCGGCGTTTATGCAAAGCACGCAGCGTCCGAGCCGCCGATCCCTCGGCGGCAGGCAGTACGCCCGGCCGAGGGCGCTTCGCATAATCACAGCGACCGCAGGAACTCCAAGAGCGCCTTGGGTGGTCGGTAGCGCGCCCGCTTGATCTCCGGCGGCCTCAGGCGCGCGAGGGCTCGCTCCTTCATGGCGAGATCAGCCTCGACGTACATGTGCGTCGTCGACGGACTCTCGTGACCGAGCCACAGCGCGATCTCGCACGGGTCAGAGCCGGACTGCAGCAGGCTCATGGCCGTCGAGTGCCGGATGACGTGTGGCGACACACGCGCGGTTTTCAGCTCGGGATGTCGTGCCGTTGCGGCATCGACGGCCAACGCCAACCGCTGCGCCACGTTGGCGCGTGTCATCGATCGGCCGTCGCGCCGAGGCAGCAGCGGTGCATCAGCTCGAAGCTGCGGGTTCAGCTGCAGCCACTGGCGAATCGCCTGCGCGGAGCTCTTCCACAGCGGCAGCGATCGCTGCTTGCGCCCCTTGCCATTAAGCCGGATGCTGCTGGTCGGTCCGAGCACCACGTCGGACACGCGCACGCCGATGATCTCGGAGACGCGGGCACCGGTGTTGAACATCAGCGTGAGCAACAGGCGGTCGCGCTGCCCCGTCCACGTGTCGGTCGGGACGTCGATGACGGCCAGAATCTGTTCTCGCGGCAGGAAGCCAACCAGCTGACGGTCGAATCGCTTCATCGGAACGGCAAGCGCTTGCTCGATGACGGCGAGGTTCGCTGGATCGCGCCTTGCAGCGAACTTCAGGAACGAGCGCACCGCCGCAAGCCGAACATTGCGACTCCTGACGGAGTTGTTGCGCTGGGTCTCCAGGTGATCAAGGAAGCCGGCGAGGAACTTCGCCGTCATATCGGTGATGCTGAAGTTATACGCAGGTAACCCGACCTGCTCGGCGTAGCGCAGCAACAGCACGAAGGTATCGCGATACGACGCCACGGTGCGTGGACTCAAGGCCCGCTGCTGCAGCATGTACGGGCCGAAGAACTCCTGCACCAACGTGGCGAAGCTCGGTGAGGTCTGGCGACTCACGATGCCCCTCCCGTCGCGGTGAACCGCTCGAATCTCGCGCCGACCGTGTCCATCAGCTCCGGTATGCCGGTGATGTACCAATAGGTGTCGGAGATCTTCGCGTGACCGAGGTAGGTGCACAGCCAGAACATCGCCTGGTCGATCGGCTGACCTTCCTCCCGCCAGCGCTGCAGCCGTCGCACGGCGAAGGTGTGCCTCAGATCGTGCAACCGCGGCAACGGGTAGTCACCGCGAGCGTGCCAGCCCAGGTGCGGCCGCAGACGCCGGAAGACGTTGTCGACCGTCCCCTTGGGCAGAGCCGCCCCGGAACTCGAAGCGAAGAACGGTGCATCAGGACGGGTGTCGAGGCGCCGGTCGCGCGCTTGGCGATACCCGCTCAGCGCCTGGACCACGCTGCTGTGCAAGGGCAGGCATCGCGACTTGCGGAACTTGGTCTGCCGCACCGTGATCGATCCGGCGGCCAGATCGACATCGCCGTTGGTCAAGTTCAACGCCTCCGACAGCCGCAGGCCAGCCGCCGCGATCAAGCCGAACAACGCGCGGTAGGTCAGCGGACGAAGAGCGTTGCGCGGCGTAAGCCGGCTGGCGGCCTGCAGGAGCTGCACGACCTCTTCATCGGAGTAGATGTGCGGCACCAGACGCCGGTGCCCGCGCCCAAGGACGCCCACAGGCGGTATCTCGGTGGCCGGTTCGAACTGACGGTAGTACGCCGCAAATGGCCGCACGATCTCCAGTCGACGTGCGGCAGTGACCTCGGTCGTACGCTTGACGTGTTCGCGAGCCCAGCCAACGATCAGCTCACTGGTCAACGGACCGTGATGCCCGCGCGCATCTGCGTAGCGGGCGAAGCGCATCAGCTCGGTGCCCGGTGCGGCCAGTTCGTAGCCCAGGGCTCGGCGCTCCGCCAAGTAGAGGCGTACAGCCGCCATCAAGGACCTGTCGCCGCTCATGACCGGTCTCCAGGCCAGGGCATTGCCACAGCGCCGAGCCTGACGAAGTCGACCTTGGCGTAGATGAGGGAAGTGTCGAGTTCCCTGTGTCTCAGGACATCGGCAACCTCCTTGAGCGTGCCGCCGGTGTTCAACAGCCGGCCAGCCAGCGTATGACGCAGGATGTGCACGCGCGTGTGCGTCAAGCCGGCGCGTCGATAGGCTTCGCGGACGGCGCGCCGAACAACGCTGGCTGTCACTGCCGTGTCTGCCGGCGCCACATGCCGAACAAAGATCCGCCGGCCGGTGACTTCAGGCCGCTCATATCGGAGGTAATCCGCGATGGCAGCGCCAGTGGCTTGCGGCAGCGGCAGAACGTCAACCCGCCGAGACTTGGCCTTGCAGATGCGCACGGTGCCCGCCGACCAGTCGATGTCGTCCAGATCCAGCGCGATGACCTCGCTGCTGCGAAGGCCCAGATCGACGAGGCATCGCACGATCGCGTAGCACCGTAGGCGCGACGGAAGATCCGGTGGGAAGGCATCGAGCAGCCGTTCAAGCTCGCCTTGCGTCAGGGTCTGCGGCAGCGGCGCGAGGCGCCAACTCGCCGGTGACGCCACCATGGCCAACAAGCGGTCGACGCGATGACCTTCAAACGCGCGGAAGCGCAGATAGCTGCGAACTGCCGATGTCGTGACGCCGGCGCTGGCAGCGCTCACGCGTGACAGTTCCTGGTGCAGGAACTGCCGCAATTGCTCCGGCGTCGGCAACCCCAAACCGTTGGTCATCATCACCAGCGGACGCACGATGGCAAGCCTGCGGCGTCGGGTGCTGTATGACAGGCCCTTCAGCTGTCGCAGATGACGGTCGAACTCCAGCAGTTGTTCGTCCACGGGTCCGAGTTGCTGCGATGTGAACTGCACGCCCGACTCGGCGATGACGACCTTGAGGTGCTTGAGGGCTGCCCGCACGCAGTGCGGCGTGCGTTGAACACCACCCGTACATTTGCATCTCTGCAGATGCTGGCCGATGAAGCGCTCGATCTCATGATCGACAGCGGAGAGTTCGAACCGTTGACGTTCCGCCCAGTGTGCGAAGTGAGCCAGGCAGTTGAGGTACAGCCGCACCGTGTGCCGGGCATACCTGAGCTCGCACAGGCGATCCCAATAGGGTTGAACGAAGGGGCCCAGGTCGCCGCCGCGCAGTCGGCTCGAGGCCAGAGGGGTCAGGGCATCGAAGGCATCCATGAAGATCTCCTGAAGTGGCGTTGCCACGCCAGGAGAAGCGACTTCTTATGCGAAGTCCAGGTGCCGGTCACCCACTGCGGGCCCGCGTCCCAAAGCCAGCATAAACGCCGACTTCGCGTTATTGCGCCCGAGGCTCACCCCGCGCAACGCGCGCTCGGCCGCGTTGTTGTCCATCTCCAGGCGCCCGTCGTCGACGTAGCGCGTCAGCGCCCTCCAGCGCGCCAGGCTGTAGCGGATGGCCTGGGCGATCTCCGACTT
>JAKLLO010000256.1 GCA_023150095.1 Zoogloea sp.
CGCCCTGCTACTCAAGTACACCGATCAGCACCCCGACGTGGTTGCCGCCCGCAAGCTCATCGAGGAGCTCGAGGCCCAGAAGGCCCAGGAAATCCAGATCCGTCGCAAGACCATGGGCAACGGCCCGGCGATGGTCGGGGTGGGGTCCAGCCCGGTCATGCAGCAGATGAAGATCTCCCTCGGCGAGGCCGAAGCCAACGTGGCTTCGCTGAAGGCCCGTGTCAGCGAATACGAGAGCCGCGTCCAGCAGCTCTCCGCCGCATCGCGGATGCTGCCCCAGCTCGAGACCGAGTACACCCAGCTCAACCGCGACTACGACGTCAACAAGAAGAACTACGATGCGCTGGTGGCCCGCCGGGAGTCGGCGACCATGGCCGTCGAGATGGGCGCCACCTCGGGCGTGGCCGATTTCCGTCTGATCGACCCGCCCACGGTGCCGGCCAAGCCGTCCGCGCCCAACCGGCTGCTCCTGATGCCGGGTGCCGGCGTCCTGGCGCTCTTGCTCGGTGCAGCGGTGAGCTTCCTGATCAGCCAGATCCGTCCGACCTTCTCGGATACTCAGGTCCTGCGCGAGGTGACCGGGCTCGCGGTGCTCGGCGCCGTCAGCATGATCGCCGATCCTGACCGCATGCGGTTGCAGCGACGCGGGCGGATCGTCTTTCTCGGTGGGGTCGGAGCCCTTGTCGGTTTGTTTGGCGCAATGACTGTCTGGCTGTTGCTGGCCAGGGTGGGGTGAGAGGCGAACATGAGCATTATTGAAAAAGCTGTCGAGCGACTCGAGCAGCTCCAGCGCGCAAACGCCGGGCAGGCAACGCCCGAGGCCGCCGAGACCGCCGAGGCCCAGAAACCGGCGGCGGCATCAGCTGCGCCGGTCCCGCCAGTGTCGGCCTTCGCAGTCGAGCCGGCCAGGCCGGAAGCTGCGGCGCCTGCCGCGCCGGCGCCGGTCGTGGCGCCCAAGCCGGCAGCCCGGTCGGGCGGCACCGCCAAGAGCGTCGAGATCGATCTCGAACGTCTGCATTCCATCGGCGTCGTGACGCCCAACGCGCCGCGCTCGCTGATCGGTGACGAGTTCCGCATCGTGAAGCGCCCGCTGCTGCGCAACGTGCAGGGCAAGGGGGCAGCGGCGGTCGAGAACGCCAACCTGATCATGATCACCAGCTCGCTGCCGGGCGAGGGCAAGAGCTTCAGCTCGATCAATCTCGCCATCAGCATGGCGATGGAGCTCGATCACACCGTGCTGCTGATCGATGCTGACGTGTCGCGTCCGTCGGTGCTCAACATCCTCGGCCTGCCTCCCAAGAAGGGGCTGATGGACGTGCTCACCAATCCGGACATCGAGTTGGGCGACGTGCTGCTGAAGACCAACATCGAGAAGCTGAGCCTGCTGCCGGCCGGCACGCCGCACCCGCGGGCCACCGAGCTACTGGCCAGCGATTCGATGAACAATCTGCTGGACGAGCTGGCCGTGCGCTATTCCGACCGGATTATCGTCTTCGATTCGCCCCCGCTGCTGGTCACCACCGAGTCCCGCGTGCTGGCCACCCACATGGGCCAGATCGTGATGGTCGTCGAGTCGAACAAGACGACTCAGGCTGCGGTCAAGCAGGCCCTTTCCACCATCGAGTCCTGTCCCGTCAAGCTGATGCTGCTCAACAAGGCGGCCCACTCGGGGGCGGGCGCCTATGGCTACGGGTATGGGTATGGCTACGGTTACGGCTACGGCCATGCCCCGAAGGAGAACGCGTGAGAGTCCGTGCTTTCGGCCGCTCCCGGCAGTCAGATGCCTGGTGCCTGGCCGCCCTCTGTGCTCCCCTCGGGCTGCTGGTGGCCTCTCCGGCGCTGGCCCAGCAGCAGACCGTCAGGCTCGCGCCCTTCGTTCGCCTCACCGAGACGATCACCGACAACGCGGGTCTGCGCAACGACCGCGAGGCAAAGTCGGATTGGATCACCCAGCTCAGCCCGGGCGTGAGCCTCGAGGCGCGTGGCGCCCGGTTGAACGGCTCGCTGTCGATGTCGCTCAACGCCAACCACTACGGCAACGGCACCTCGTCCGACTCCACCTTCCTGACGCTCAATGGCACCGGCAAGCTGATGGCCTGGGAGAATCGCCTGTATGTCGACCTCACCGGGTCGGTGAGCCGCATGGCATCCTCGGTGTTTGATTCGAGGCCTGCCGATTCGGTCACCGGCACCAACCAGACCCAAGTGAGTGTCTTCAACATCAGCCCCTACTTCACGACCCGCTTCGGAAGCACCGGGTCGGTGCGCCTGCGCTACATGATGGGTATCTCCGACTCCGGCAGCGCGGCGATGTCCAGAAACAACACGCATACCTGGTCTTTCGATGCGTCCGACCCGCGGATGACGGGTTTCCTGGGGTGGGGCTTCAGCTTCATGGATCGCAGCTCCGACAGCAGCGCCACGTCCCGCCAGCTCAAGCAGCAGACGACGCGCCTGACCGGCATGGCCCAGGCGATGCCGGACCTGATGCTCCGCCTCATCGTCGGCGCAGAGTCCAACAACTATCGGGTCAGTAACCAGAACAGCTCGATCTACGGCTTTGGTGCCGACTGGACGCCGACGCCGCGCACCCGTGTGTCCGGGACCATCGAAGACCGTTTCTTCGGCACCGGCTACACATTGGCGGCCGATCACCGGTCGTCCCAGATGGCCTACCGGATCAGCTACGGCAAGGACGCCAGCTCGACCAGCAGCTCGATGTTGAGCGCGATGACGCTCTATGACCTGTTGATGCTCCGTGCTGATATTGTGGCCGCTTATCCCGATGTTGCAGCGCGAGAAGTTGCTGTACGCCAGCTGATCGCCAGTAATCAGTCGTTGACGGCTCAGCAGAATCAGATTCTAGGTGCCCAATCGGTGCTCACCGACACCACCTTCCTCGACGAGCGGCTCCAGGTGGGGGCAACCTACAGCGGCCCGCGCAACTCCCTGTCCCTGATGGCCTTCATGTCCGACCGCGAAAGCCTGGTCGATAGAGACTATGCGGTGGGCAGCGACATTCGCGTGGGCTCGACGCTACGGACCACCGGGATGATCGCGAGCCTCGGTCACCAGCTGACGCCGCTCACGTCCCTCAATGCCTCGTTCTCCACGAGCCGCAGCCGCAACGAGGGCAGCGTCAACCAGAGTTCGCAGTCCAAGATGCTGATGGCCGGCCTCAGTACCAAGCTGGCCCCCAAGGCCACCGGCATGCTGAGCGCGCGTCGTAACCAGGGGACAGGCAGTGTTGGCGATTACACCGAGAACGCGGTGTTCGGCAACGTCGTCCTCCAATTCTGAGATCTCATGTACGAAGCCTATTTCGGGCTGCGAGGCAAGCCCTTCCAGCTCAACCCTGACCCCTCATTCTTTTATGGCAGTCGCGGCCACCGCCGCGCCATGGCCTACCTCGAGTACGGACTGCACCAGAACGAAGGCTTCATCGTCATCACCGGCGAGGTCGGGGCGGGCAAGACGCTGCTGGTGCGCAGCCTTCTCGAGAAGCTCGACCCCAAGAAGATCGTGGCGGCCAATCTGGTCAGCACCCAGATCGACGCCGACGACATCCTGCGCCTGGTGGCGGCGGCCTTCGGCATCCCCAGCAAGCACCTCAACAAGAGCGACCTCCTGCTCGCCATCGAGGCCTTCCTGGTGTCCACCACG
>JAKLLO010000027.1 GCA_023150095.1 Zoogloea sp.
CGCCGGACGCCATCAACCTGATCCTCGATCCGGGCATGGCCTTCGGCACCGGCTCCCACCCGACCACCCGGCTGTGCCTCGAATGGCTCACCGACGTGATCGAGCCGGGCGTCACGGTGCTCGACTACGGCTGTGGCTCCGGCATCCTCGCCATCGCCGCCGCCCGCCTGGGTGCCGGTGACGTCACCGGCGTCGACATCGACGAGAAGGCCGTCGAGACCGCCGCCAACAACGCCGAAACCAACGGCGTGAAGCTGCACCTGCAGGTCTCGGCCAAGCCCCTCGACGGCACCTTCCAGCGGGTTGTCGCCAACATCCTCACCAACCCGCTGAAGATGCTCGCGCCGCTTCTCGCGGCCCGCGTCGCACCCGGCGGCAGGCTCGCCCTCTCGGGCGTGCTCGAAGCCCAGGCGAACGAAGTCATCGAAGCCTACGCGCCCTTCATCGCCCTCACCGTCGGCGCCACGCACGACGGCTGGGTGCGCCTCGAAGGAGAACGACCGGTCACGCCATGATCCTCGCACGCTGCCCCGCCTGTGCCACGACCTTCCGGGTTCGCCCCGAGCAACTGCAGGCCCGGGGCGGGCGCGTGCGTTGCGGCCACTGCCAGCACGCCTTCAACGCGCTGGAAAGCCGCGTCGCCGAGGACACCGAACCCACCGACACGCCTTCCCTGACGCCCACGCCGGCCCCCGCCGTCGAGGCGCCCATCTTCGTTCTCGAAGAAAAGCCCCAGGAAGACGCCGCACCTGTCGAGGCCCCCAAAGCCGCCCCCGAGGCCGCCGCTGAAGCCCCGGTAGCGGACACCACCGACATCTCCGCAACGCCGGCCGACGAAACCCTCCTCGATCTCGACGACCTCCTGCCCGCCGACGACCTCGTCGCCGAGGCCACCCCCGAAGTTGCTCCCACCGATGCCGAGCCGGCGTCCGGGCCCGCCGCCCCCCACGCCGATCTCCCCGCCGAAGACGGCGATGGCGAAGCCTTCGACACCCCCGACGAGCCCGCCCCGACCGACGCCCCCAGCTTCGACCTGCCCGACAGCGAGCCCGTCGAAGCCTTCCCGGGCGACGCGGCCGAAGCCCCCCAGCCCGCCGACGACACCGAGCCGGTCGCCCCCTTCGCCGACATCGATATCGACATCGACACGGCCGAACCCTGGCCGCCCGAAGCATCGCCCGCCACCGAGTTCGGCAGCGACGCCGCCGCAGCGGACACCACCGACGAGCGCGACGATTTCGACGACGTAATCGCCAGCGACGCCCCGCCCGCCGTCGAGCCCTTCGAGGCGCCACCCTTCCAGCCCGACTGGCCGTCCGCCTCGGACCTCGACCTGAAGGCCCCGCCCGCCGAACCCGTCGACTTCGACGCCCTGCTCCACAAGCAGGACCAAGATCCGACCCCGCCAGACGCCCTCGCCGCCACGCCCCATGACCAGCCCTGGCCGGCCAGCGAGGAGCCCGCCGCGATGCTCGCCCAGGCCCAGGCCGAAGCCGCCCTCGTGCCCATCGAGATCGACACCGGCACGGATGGTCACCGGGTCGAGCCGAAGATCGTCGCCGAAACCGTCGAGACCGTCGAATCCTACGAAGACGCCGACGACGAGCCGCCCATCGAACCCGAGCCCGAGCCCGCCCCGTCACCTGTGCTGCGCCAGGCCGCCTGGACCGCTGGCGCCACCCTGCTGAGCCTCGCCCTGCTGGCCCAGGGCGCGCTGGTGTTCCGCAGCGAGATCGTCCAGTCCTCACCCCAGACGCGGCCCTTCATGGAAAGCCTGTGCGGCGCCCTCGGCTGCGAACTGCCGCTGCCCCGCAACGCCGCCGACATCGCCATCGAAAGCTCGGACATCCAGCCCGACGCGGCCCGCGAAGCCTTCTTCACCCTGCACGCCACCCTGCGCAACCGGGCAGATTTTCCCCAGGCCTATCCCCACCTCGAGATCACCCTCACCGACGCCCGCGACAAGGCGCTCGTCCGCAAGGTGCTCGAACCCGCCCAATGGCTGCCCGCCGACGCCCCGAAGGACGCCTTCGCCGCCAAACGCGAAGTCGCCACCCGGATCGGCTTCGAAGCCCCGGGCGTCGCCGCCGCGGGCTACCGCGTGTACGTCTTCTACCCCTGACGGCAACCGCCGGCCAAACAACCGCCAACCATCGCCGAAACATGTCCACGCTGATCTGTGGTTCCATCGCCTACGACTCGATCATGGTTTTCCATGACCGCTTCCGCAATCACATCCTGCCCGAGCAGCTGCACATCCTGAACGTCTCGTTCTTCGTGCCCGAGATGCGGCGCGAGTACGGCGGCTGCGCCGGCAACATCGCCTACAACCTCAAGCTGCTGGGCGGTGAGCCGCTCATCATGGCCACCGTCGGCGACGACGCCGCGCCCTACCTCGAGCGCCTCGACGCCCTCGGCCTGCCGCGCACCCACGTCACCCAGGTGCCGGGCACCTTCACCGCCCAGGCCTTCATCACCACCGATCTCGACGACAACCAGATCACCGCCTTCCACCCGGGCGCGATGGTGCATTCCCACGTCAATACCGTTGGCCAGACCCTGGGCGTCACCCTCGGCATCGTCGCCCCGGACGGGCGTGACGGCATGCTCGAGCACGCCCGCCAGTTCGCCGAGGCCGGCATCCCCTTCATCTTCGATCCGGGCCAGGGGCTGCCCATGTTCAGCGGCAGCGAGCTCCTCGCCTGCCTGAAACTGGCCGACTACTGCACGGTCAACGATTACGAAGCGCGCCTGCTGTGCGAACGCACCGGCCGCTCGATCGAATCCCTGTCCGGCGAGGTCAAGGCGCTGATCGTCACCCGCGGCGGCGAAGGCTCCGAGATCCACACCGGCGGCACGCGCATCGACATCCCCTGCGCCGTGCCCGAGCGCATCGAAGACCCGACCGGCTGCGGCGACGCCTACCGCGCCGGCCTGCTCTACGGCATCGACCGCGGCCTCGACTGGGACCAGACCGGGCGCCTCGCCTCGCTGCTGGGCGCCATCAAGATCGCCAGCCGCGGCGGCCAGAACCACGCGCCCAGCCGCGATGAAATCGCCGAGGCCTATCGCAAGGCCTTCGGCTCAACCCTTTGGTGAAAGGAAGAACGATGCGAATCCTGAATCTGGGCGTAGCCCTGCTTGCCGCCGTCACCCTCGCTGGTTGCGCCACCGGCCAGGGCGCCGGGGATTACCAGCGCACCGAAACCCGCCGTGTGATGAGCGTGCGCCTCGGCGTGATCGAAGGCGTGCGCGCCGTCAAGCTCGAAGGCACCAAGTCGCCGGTGGGCACCATCGGCGGCGCAGCCGTCGGCGGCATCGCCGGCAGCACCGTCGGCGGCGGCAAGGGCTCGGCGATCGGCGCGGTGGTCGGCGCGGTGGTCGGCGGGCTGGCCGGCGCAGCGGCGGAAGAAGGCCTCACCCGCAGCCAGGGCGTCGAGATCACCCTCAAGATGGACAACGGCGAAATGCTCGCCATCACCCAGGAAGACCAGGGCGAGAACTTCAAGCCCGGCGAACGCGTGCGCCTGCTGCAGGACGGCCGCACCACCCGCGTGACCCGCTGATCTCCCGGCCGGTCGCACACCAAAGGGAGCCCGCGCGGCTCCCTTTGCCTTTGGGCGCCGTCACACGCCGGTAACGGCCCCTTCACCGGGCCGCAACGCGCCCTTCCCACAATGCGCGGAAACCCCACGAGGATTTCCGCCATGCTGCACAAGCAACAACAAGCCGCCCAACGCCCCGGTCGCAACCTGCACGTGGGCCTCGCGACCAGCCCCACCGAAGTGCTCGAAGCCCAGAAGCTGCGCTACCGCGTGTTCGCCGAAGAGATGGGCGCGCGCCTGTCCAGCCGCATCCCGGGCGTCGATCGCGACCTCTACGACCCCTTCTGCGAGCACCTGATCGTCCGCGACGAAGATGCCGGCCGCATCGTCGGCACCTACCGCATCCTGTCGCCCTCCGCCGCCCGCGAAGTGGGCAGCTACTACTCGGAAGACGAGTTCGACCTCACCCGCCTGCGCCACCTGAAGAGCCGCATGGTCGAGATCGGCCGCTCGTGCATCGACGCCGAATACCGCTCCGGCGCGGTCATCACCCTGCTGTGGTCAGGCCTCGCCCGCTACATGCTCGAGAACAACTACGATTACCTCGTCGGCTGCGCCTCGGTGAGCATGGCCGACGGCGGGCACATGGCGGCCAGCCTGTATAATCGGCTGAAGGACGAACACCTCTGCCCGCTCGAGTACCGCGTGTTCCCCCGCACCCCGCTGCCCCTCGCCGCCCTCCGTCAGGATCTCGACGCCGAAACCCCGCCGCTCATCAAGGGCTACCTGCGGGCCGGCGCGTGGATCTGCGGCGAGCCGGCCTGGGATCCTGATTTCAACACGGCCGACCTGCCCGTCCTGCTGCCGGTCTCCCGGCTCGACGCCCGCTACGCCAAGCACTTCTTGGGACGCAAGGACTGAAACCCGACAGCCCCGCTCCGCTCGCAATCCGCCTCATCCGCTACCTGCGCCTCGCCGTCCATCTGCTGGTCGGCGTGGCGATCGCGGCGGCAGCCTTTCCCTTCCTCGGCCCCGAACGCCGACGCCAGCTCAAGCAGTGGTGGTCGGCGCGCATGGTGCGCGTCCTCGGCGTCGAACTGCAGATCCGCGGCGGCCCCGTCGCCCCCGGCTGCCTGCTGGTGGCCAACCACGTGTCGTGGCTGGACATCTTCATCATCAACGCCTTCTGGCCCGCCGCCTTCATCTCGAAGGCCGAGGTGCGCCAGTGGCCGCTGTTCGGCTGGCTCGCCGTGAAGAGCGAGACCGTCTTCCTGCACCGGGGCAGCCGCGGCCACGCCAAGGTGGTCAATGGCGAGATCGCCGGGCTGCTGAACGACGGCCAGTACGTGGCGCTGTTCCCCGAGGGCACGACCACCGACGGCAGCACCCTGCACAACTTCCACGGCGCCCTGCTCCAGCCGGCCATCGACGCCGGCGCCTTGATCCAGCCGCTGGCGATCGCCTACCGGCTGCCGGACGGCCGCTTCACCCGGGCGCCGGCCTACGACGGCGACGTGAGCCTGGGCGAATGCCTGCAGGCCATCGTCGGCGAGCGCCGCATCGTTGCCCGCATCGACGTGGCGCCGGCGCTGTGCACCCGCGCGACGCCGGATCGCAAGGCGCTCGCCCACGCGGCGCGCGCCGCGATCCTCGAACGCATCGAAAGCGCCTGAAGCCCGCCGGGCCAGCAGGCTGAAATCCGATCAGCAGGAGGAAGGACGGGCCGGGATGCAGCCCGCCCCGGATCAGGACGGCTTGAGCTTGCCGTGGGTGAGCCCGGGGCAGGCCACCTGGAACACCTTGCGGTCTTCCAGCCGCACCGCGGTCAGCTCGCGCCCCCACAGGCAACCGGAATCCAGCGCCAGCAGATTGGGCTCGATGCGCAGGCCGAGGGCCGACCAGTGGCCGAACACCACCGTCGTGTCGGCGCTCTTCCGGCCCGGCACCTCGAACCACGGCACGTAGCCCTTCGGCGCCTTGGTGACTTCGCCCTTCACCTTGAAATCCATCACCCCGCCGGGCGTGCAGAAGCGCATCCGCGTCATCGCATTGACGATCACTCGGATCCGCTCGTAATCCCGCAGGTCATCGCACCAGGCGGCCGGCTCGCTACCCCACATGTTGTGGAGCAGGTCGGCGTGATAGGGGCCGGACAGCGCGCCTTCCACTTCCCGTGCCAGAGCCCGGGCCTGGACAGCCGTCCAGCCGGGCAGCAGCCCCGCGTGGACCATCGCGAAGCCGTCTTCCAGGTGCATCAGCGGACGGGTGCGCAGCCAGCCCAGCAGGGCGTCCCGGTCCGGCGCGTCGAGCACCGCCTGGATGGTGTCGTCCTTGCCCCGGGCACGCACGGTGCCGTAGGCCACCATCAGCAGGTAGAGATCGTGATTGCCCAGCACGGTGACCGCCGCGGTGCCCAGATCGCGCACGAAGCGCAGGGTCTGGAGCGAATCCGGCCCCCGGTTGACCAGATCGCCCACCAGCCACAGGCGATCCCGGTCGGGGTTGAAGTCGATCCGGTTGAGGAGCGCAGTGAGGGACGTGAAGCAGCCCTGGATGTCGCCGATCGCGTAAGTTGCCATGGGTCAGGCCCGCCGTCCGGGGTTGTCCACCACCTGCAGCGCCGGCGGCGACGGTGAAGGCGTGTATTCAGGTACCCAGCGGCGCAGCTCGCGGCGCACCTCCAGCGCGCCCACCGGACGGCGCTGGCGCAGCCACTGGAGCAGGGCGTCGAGGGCGCCCTCCTCGACCGGCTGGGCGCGGGCGATGCGCAGCTTGGGGTGATGGGTGGCGCGGGTTTCCTCGGCGTCGGCCAGCACCTCTTCGTAGAGCTTCTCGCCGGGGCGCAGGCCGGTGAAAACGATGCGGATCTGCTCTTCGCTGCGGCCCGAGAGGCGGATCATGTCGCGCGCGAGCTCGGCGATCTTCACCGGCTCGCCCATGTCGAGCACGAAGATCTCGCCGCCCTTGCCCATCGAGCCGGCCTGCAGCACCAGCTGCGCCGCCTCGGGGATGGACATGAAGAAGCGGGTGATCTCCGGGTGGGTCACCGTCACCGGGCCGCCGGTGGCGATCTGTTCCTGGAACTTGGGGATCACGCTGCCGGCGCTGCCCAGCACGTTGCCGAAGCGGACGATCTCGAACTGGGTCTTGCCCTCGGCCGACATGGCCTGACAGACCTTCTCGGCGAGCCGCTTGGTGGCGCCCATCACGTTGGTCGGATTGACCGCCTTGTCGGTGGACACCAGCACGAAGCGCGACACCCCGCAGGCCACCGCGCTACGCGCCACCTGCCAGGTGCCCAGCACGTTGTTGCGCACCGCCTGCCAGGCGTTGTCCTCTTCCATCAGCGGCACATGCTTGTAGGCCGCGGCGTGGAAGATCACGTGGGGGTGATAACGGGTGATGACCTCATCCACCCGCACCGCATCCTTCACATCGCCAGCCAGCACCACCAGCTGGATGTTGGGGTAATGAACCGCGAACTCCTCGCACAGGCGGTACAGGGCAAACTCGCTGATGTCGAAGCACACCAGGATCGACGGCTCGTAGCGGGCGATCTGGCGGCACAGCTCGGTGCCGATGGAGCCACCGGCGCCGGTGACCATCACAGACTTGCCGCGCAGGTATTCACGCACCTCGGCGGTGTGGATGCGCACCGGGTCGCGGCCGAGCAAGTCTTCCACGTCCACGTTGCGCACTTCGCTCACCTTGATGCGGCCGGTCATCACGTCGGCGATGGCCGGCACGATCAGTGCCTTCACGCCGGCCCGCACGCAGGCGCTGGCCATCTTGCGGCGCACCTCGTGGCGCTCGTTGGGCATGGCGATGATGGCGTGGCCGACCTTGTATTCCTCCGCGATGCGCTCCAGGTCGGCGATCCGGCCGAGCACCTTGCAACCGTAAACCTCGCGGCCCTGGCTGGCCTTGTTGTCGTCGAGCAGGCCCACGACCCGCCACTCGGCCGAGCGCGACAGCTCGCGCACCAGGCTCACCGCCGCCTCGCCCGCCCCCAGCACCACCACCGGCTGCCCCAGCGCGCGCAGCCCGCCGTACAGCCGGGATTCCTTCCAGGTGCGGTAGAGCACCCGCGAGCCGCCCATGTACATGGCCAGCAGCAGCGGCTGCATCGCAAAGACCAGCCGCGGCACCTCCGGCGCGGAGCGCACCGCGACCACCACCACCAGCGGCGTGAGCAGCGCCGACACCGCCACCGCCCGGGCAATGCAGACGAGATCGGGCAGGCTCGCGAAGACCCAGATGCTCCGGTACAGCCCGAAGGCCCGCAGCAGCAGGCCCTGGAGCACCAGCGTGACGGCCAGCCCCCGATAGAGGCCCGCGTGGAATTCGGCGGGAATGTCGAAGTTGAAGCGGACGAGGTAGGCCAGCCACCAGGCCAGCGCCACGCCGACAACGTCGGACAGATAGACCAGCGAAGGGTGAAAGACTCTCTTGATCAAGGCTTGGGCGCCCCGGCGGCCTCGAACCGGCGCCACGCGCGGTCGATCAGCCAGCCAAGGATCATGTAGACGAATATCCACATTGTAATCATGACGCACTGCAGCGAGAACCCTAGTCGCAAGCCCGCAACAGCCGAGCCCCCCGCCGCGGCCATCAGGGCGTAGGCCGCCAGCGCCGTGCCGCGGTGCCCGAAGCCCATCCGCACCAGGCGCTGGTAGTAGTGGGTGCGGTGGGCCTGCCAGATCTTTTCGCCGCGCAGGGCCCGGCGCAGCAGGGTTACCGTCGCATCCGCGATGAAGGGCGAGAACACCAGCAGCGGAAACCACAAGGGCCAGGCCCCGGCTTCATGGCCCGCCAGCCCCAGCGCCCCGGCCATGAAACCCAGCGGCACCGAGCCCGAATCGCCCATGAAGATCTTCGCCGGATGGAAGTTGAAGCACAGAAAGCCCAGCGCCGCGGCGGCGACCCCGGCGCCCAGCGCCGCCAGCCCCGGTTGCCCGGCCGCCAGCGCCGCCCAGGCCAGCGCGCCGAAACCGAACAGCGCCATGCCACCGGCGAGCCCGTCGGAGCCATCCATGAAGTTGTAGAGATTGGCCATCCACACCAGGCCGACGAGGCACAGCAGGCCAAAGGCCCAGCCCGCAGCGGGCCTCAAAAGCGCCACAAAAGCCGCCGCAACCAGCAGCTGCGCCACCAGCCGCCAGCGCGCCGACAGGCTGCGCCGATCATCCACCAGCCCGACCGCCGCCAGCGCCAGCCCGCAGCCAACGGCCGCCAGCAGCCCTGGCGCAGCGCCCGGCGCAAGCACCAACCCGGCAGCCAGAACCCCCGCCATCACCCCGACGCCACCGGTGCGCGGCGTGGGTTTGACGTGGAGCGAGCGCTCGTTGGGCTGATCGAGAAAATGCAGCCACGACCCCGGCCGGCAGCACAGCCAGGTAACCGCCCAGGCCGCCGCGAAGGCGAGCACCGGCGCCAGCAGCAGCGACAATTCAGGTGCCACGGAGCGTCTCCCGCAGGCCATCGGCCAGATCCACGCCGGCGCGCCACCCCAGTTCGCGCTCGATGCGGGCCGGCGAATAGCAGGCCGAGCCGAGCAGCCGATCCAGCGCCTCGCTATCGAGCGGCGTGCGCCGCCCGAGGATGGCCGCGCCCAGATCGCCCAGCCTGGCTGTCGCGGCAAGCACGCTCCGGGGCACGGCCCAGCCCACCGGCGGCATGCCGCTGGCCGCCCGCAGCGCATCGTAAAGCTGTCGCCCGGAATGGGTCCGGGGATGGGCGACGATGTAGCTGCGCCCGCCTGCGCGGGGGTCGCCCGCCACCAGGCGCATCGCCGCCACCACGTCGGCCACATGGACCATCGAGCGCCGGTTGCCGGTTTCGGGCAGCGGCGGAAACCAGCCGCGCCGCACCAGCGCCGCCATGCGCTCCAGGTTGCCCCGCCCGCCGGCGCCATAGACCATCGCGAGGCGCAGGCACACCACGTGCATCCCGAAACGCTCGCCGGTGGCCAGCAGCACGGCCTCGGCCTCACGCTTGGCGAGGCCATAGGCCGAGGCCGGCGGCGCGGGCCAGGTCTCGTCGATGCAGTCGTCGCCGGGATCACCCATCGCCTTGACGCTGGAGAGGAACACCAGCCGCCGCACACCAGCCCGACCGGCAGCTTCGGCCAGCGCCCGGCTGCCTTCCAGATTGACCAGCCGGTGCCGCGCCGCGTCGGCCTCGCTGCGGGCACCGAAGGCGTGGGCATGGCCGGCGCAGTGGAACACCGTGTCGATGCCGGCACAGGCGGCAGCCAGGCTGGCCGGCTGGCACAGGTCGCCACGGATTTCATCGGGCCCGGCCGGCTCGCGCCGGGTGAGCACCCGCACGCGCAGGCCGTCGGCCCGCAGCGCCGCCACGAGGCGCTGGCCGATGAAACCGTGTCCGCCGGTAACGAGGATGCCCATGGCGGCTAGAACACCTCGCGCTGCCGCAGGTAGCTGGCGAAGCGCGGCACGCCGTCCTGGGTCAGGTCGCGATAGACGAAGGTGACGAGGCTGCCCACCGGCGGCGGATTGCGCCGCTCGGCGTCGGTAAAGCCGGTGCCCAGCTGAAAGCGCACGCCCTTGTCGGTCTCCACCAGCAGCGCGCCCATCAGACCGTCGAGCCGCCCGCGGCCGGGCAAATGGGCGATCACCGTGGCCTCGGCGTCGAGGAGCGGCTTGAGCTTGAGGAGCACGTCGCTGCGGCCAGTGAGATAAGGCGCGTCGGCCAGGTGGAGCATCAGCCCCTCGCCGCCGCCGGCGACGACTTCATCCAGCTTGGCTTGCAGCGCCGGCCGATCGGCCACGCGGAATTGCTCGACGCAGGCCAGCCACGGTACACCAGCCCGGGCCACGATGGCCTGCAGGCGGGCGATGCGTTCGGTGAAGGTGCCGTCGCCGCCGGGCTGCTCGAACACCATGAAGCGCACCCGGCGCCAGTCGTCGTCGCGGGGCTCGCGGCGACGGACGATGCCGGACAAATCCTCGAAGCGCCCACGGCCGAGCCACAGCTCGCCATCCAGCGGCTCGGGCGGCAGACCGGCGACGAACCACGCCGGCGCATTGACCAGGCGGCCGCTGCGAAAGCGCAGGACGCGGCCATCCCAGATCGCGCGAACGCCATCGAGCTTTTCGCTGACCCAGTAGCGGGTGACGTCAACGTCGCCCCGCAGCACTTCGGCCAGGAGCAGTGGCGGCGCGTCCACGCCGCGGGCGGCCCAGGCCTTGCCGCCCAGCGCGGCCGCAAGGACGGCGCAAACCCCGCCACGCAGCCACGCGCGACGGGTTTCAAGATGAGTATTCAGAACCATTTCCAGCCGTGCAATCGGAAGAACAGCGCGGCACCGTGCATGAAGAGGCGGATGTGGTGCAAGCCCTTCTTTGCCGCATGGCCGCCATGATGCACGACTTTGACCGTCGGCACATATGCGATCCGCGTTTCACGGGCGGTGCGCAGGCTGAGGTCGTAGTCCTCGAAGTAGAGGAAGAAGCGCGGATCGAACCCACCGAGCCGACGCAGCACGTCGGTGCGAAAGCACATGAAGGCACCGCTCACCAGCGGCGGATCCCACACCACGGCGTCGCCGATCACGTCCTGCATCTCGTAGCGGGCCATGCGCGCGGCAAAGCGGCGGCGCAGCCAGCCCGGCGCAAAGCCGCGCAGGAACAGGTCGAACACCGACGGCACACGCTTGCACAGGTATTGCACGCGGCCGTCGTCCCAGCGCACTGCCGGGGCGATCAGGCCGCACTCGGGATGGGCGCGGAAGAAGGCGCGGGCCTCGACGAGGGCGTCGGGGGCGAGCTCGAGATCGGGGTTGAGGATCAGGTGGACGTCGCCGGCGCCATCGAGGCTGAGGTTGTGCCCGCAGCCAAAGCCCACGTTGCCGTGGCCGGAAAACACGTGCACCTGCCAGTCGTCGGGCAGTTGCAGCCCGGCGAGCACGGCTTCGCTGCCGCCGTTGTCAATGAGGAACAGATCGGGGACGACATTGGCCACCCGGCTCGCAGTGACCAGCGAATCCAGGGTTGCCTTGAGCTGCGCGGCGTCGGGCCGGTACAGCACGAGGCTGACGGTCAGGCGCTCCATCAGCGCCCGACTTCAGGATTGGCGGGCGGCAGGACGCCGCCCAGCGCGACGGACATCAAACCTTGTAGTAGCTCCGGTACCACTCGACGAAGCGGCCGATGCCGACCGGCACCGGGGTCGCCGGCACGAAGCCCGTCCAGGCGTTGAGGGCGTCGGTGTTGGCGTAGGTGGCCGGCACGTCGCCATCCTGCAGCGGCATGAAGTTCTTCTCGGCCTGCTTGCCCACGGCGTTCTCGATGGCTTCGATGAAGCTCATCAGCTCGACCGGGTTGTTGTTGCCGATGTTGAACACGCGGAAGGGCGCGTTGCTGGTGCTGGGGTTCGGCGCGTCGGCGTTGTAGCTGGCGTCCGGCTCGGCGGTGTGGTCGAGGGTCTTGATGACGCCCTGGACGATGTCGTCCACGTAGGTGAAGTCGCGCTTCATCTTGCCGTGGTTGAACACGTCGATGGGACGGCCTTCGAGGATCGCCTTGGTGAACAGGAACAGCGCCATGTCCGGACGACCCCACGGGCCATACACGGTGAAGAAGCGCAGGCCGGTGGTGGGCAGGCCGAACAGGTGGCTGTAGGTGTGCGCCATCAGCTCGTTGGCCTTCTTGGTGGCGGCGTACATGCTCACCGGGTGGTCGACGCTGTCGCACTCGGCAAACGGCATCTTGGTGTTGCCGCCATACACGCTGGAGCTGGAGGCATACACGAGGTGCTGCACCTTGTTGTGGCGGCAGCCCTCGAGGATGTTCATGAAGCCCGAGATGTTGCTCTCGATGTAGGCGTGGGGATTGACCAGCGAGTAGCGCACGCCGGCCTGGGCGGCCAGGTGGATGACCTTGTCGAACTTCTCTTCGGCGAAGAGCTTTTCCATGCCTTCGCGGTCGGCCACGTCGAGCTTCACGAAGCGGAAGTTCTCGTGGGGCGTGAGGCGGGCGAGGCGATCCAGCTTGAGCTGGACGTCGTAGTAATCGTTGAGGTTGTCGAGGCCGACGACGGTGTCGCCGCGCGCCAGCAGGAGCAGGCTGGTATGCGAGCCGATGAAGCCGGCAGCGCCGGTAACGAGAATTTTCATGGTCGTGAGGGACGATGCAGGTTGTAGGGCGGGCACGCCTTCGGAAGCGGAACCGTCAGCCCGGCATTTTGGCACGGGCTCATGACAGCGTAAATCCAGGACACAACTTGTGCCGTGGCATCTGCAACGCCCGGTATACTTTGACACTCCCGAATCAATCGCCATCCCCTTGATCCATCGAAGCCTTTACACCGCCGTCTGGTACGTCGCCGCGCCCTTCGTCGCGCTGCGGCTGCTGTGGCGCGCGCGCAAGCAGCCGGAATACCTGCAGCACGTGGGCGAGCGCCTGGGCCGCTACACCGGCCTGCCGCCGGGCCCGGTGATCTGGCTGCACGCGGTGTCGGTGGGCGAGACGCGGGCCTGCGCGCCGCTGCTCCACGCGCTGCTCGATGCGCACCCGGATCACTCGGTGCTGCTCACCCACATGACGCCCACCGGCCGCGCCACCGCCGCCGAACTCTTCGGCAGTCTCGCGCCGCGCGTCCAGAGCGTCTATCTGCCGTATGACTTTCCGTGGGCGGTGGCGGCCTTCCTGCGGCACTTCCATCCACGCCTCGGCATCCTGATGGAGACCGAGCTGTGGCCCAACCTGGTGGAAGCCTGCCGCCAGACGGGCACGCCGCTGGCGATGGTCAATGCGCGGCTGTCGGCCCGCTCGGCCAAGGGCTACGCGCGGGCCGGGGCCTTGGCGCGCAAGGCCTTCGCGCACCTGTCGGCCATCGGCGCCCAGACCGAAGCCGACGGCCAGCGCATGAGCAATCTGGGCGCCCGCTACGTGATGGTCACCGGCAACATCAAGTTCGACATCGCCCCGCCGGCGCCGATGCTGGCCCTGGGCGCCGTCTTCCGCAACCGCTTCGGCCCCCAGCGCCAGGTGCTGCTGGCCGCCAGCACCCGCGAGGGCGAGGAAGGCCCGCTGCTCGAAGCCTTCGCCCGGCTGTGCCCGCCCGAGGTGCTGCTGGTGCTGGTGCCGCGCCACCCGCAGCGTTTCGACGAAGTGGCCAAGCTCGTCAAGCGCGCCGGCCTGAAGATGCAGAAGCGCTCGAAGGACGTGCCGGTGATGGCCGAAACCCGCGTGTGGCTGGGCGATTCGATGGGCGAGATGTACGCCTACTGCGCAGCGGCCGACGTGGCGATCATCGGCGGTTCGTGGGAGAAGCTCGGCGGGCAGAACCCCATCGAGGCGAGCACCGTGGGCTGCCCGGTGATCGTCGGGCCGCACACCTTCAACTTCAAGGTGGTGTGCGAGCAGGCCATCGAGGTGGGCGCCGCAGTGCGCGCCGACGACATCAACGATGCCGTCGAGGAAGCCATCGAGATCCTCGCCAACCCGCCCCGCCGCACCGCCATGGGCCAGGCCGGGCGCGAGTTCGCGCAATCCCACCGGGGCGCCACCGAGCGCACGATGGACATGCTCACCCCGCTGCTGCGGGGCTCGCGCCCCCAGCGGCGCTAGGCCGGATCAGCCGCGCAGCAGGTAGTCCGCCACCCAGCCGGCGAAGATCGCCGCGCCCACCCAGTTGTTGTGCAGGAAGGCCTTGAAGCACTTCGGCCGGTCGCGGTCGCGGATCAGGGTGTAGTGGTAGCCCATGATGCCCGCCGCCACCACCAGCCCGGCAAAGAAGGCCGCGCCGGCGCCGGTGACCGCCCCGACCCAGCCCAGGATCGCCAGCGTGGCCGCGTAGCACAGCATCACCGCCGCCACGTCGAAGCGGCCGAAGGTGATCGCGGACGTCTTGATGCCGATCTTCAGGTCGTCCGGGCGGTCGACCATCGCGTACTCGGTGTCGTAGGCAACCGCCCAGAACACGTTGGCCACCAGCATCGCCCACGCCTCCAGCGGGATCTCGCCCTGCAGCGCCGCGAAGGCCATCGGGATGCCGAAGCCGAAGGCGATGCCCAGGTAGGCCTGGGGAATCGCCAGGAAACGCTTGGTGAAGGGATAGCTGCCCGCCAGGAACACCGCCGGCACGCTCATCAGGATGGTGAGCAGGTTGAGGGGCAGCACCAGCAGGAAGGACGCCACCGCCAGCCCGGCGGCCAGCCACAGGGCCTCCTTCGGCGTCACGCGCTTGGCGGCCAGAGGGCGGTTGCGGGTGCGCTCCACGTGGCCGTCGAAATCCTTGTCGGCGTAGTCGTTGATCACGCAGCCGGCCGAGCGCATCAGCACCGTGCCGATCACGAAGATCGCCACCACCAGCAGCGACGGCCGGCCCTCGCCCGCCACCCACAGGGCCCACAGGGTGGGCCACAGCAGCAGCAGGATGCCGATGGGCTTGTCGAGGCGCATCAGCTTTTCGTATTCGGCGAGGCGCTCGCGCAGGGTGAGGGTTGGCATGGTCGGGTTCATGGGGCCAGGCTCCGGATCGCGGGCAGGAAGATTTCGGTGATGAGCAGCGGCGCGCCATTGCGCCGGAAGGCCGATCGGCGCGCCCACAGGGCCGGCAGATCGGCCCGGCCGGTGGCGCGGGCGGCGTGGTGCCAGCGGGAATCGCGGGTATCGAGGCGGGCTGCCTCGAGCGCCGAGCGCGCTACCCGCGGGTCGTCGAAGAGCACCGCCGCCAGCGGCCGGCCGCCCAGCCCGCGCAGCAGGTGCCAGTCGGCGGGGATGATCGTGTCGGCCACCAGCGAGCGGGCAAAAACCACCGGCTCGCCGTCGGCGATCAGCAGCACCTCGCGCTGCCACAGCCGGCCGTGGCGAAGCACGCCCAGGGCCGCCATCTCGTCGGGCAGCACCACGCCCTTGCCCTGGCTCACCACGCGTAGCGAGAAGCGCCCGCAGCGGCTGCGGATGCGGGCGGTGAGGGAGCTGTCGTCGGTGAGCCAGCCGCGCATCTGCCGCGGCGCCTGCCAGGCGGCCATGCGGAAGGGATCGCGGCCCGGAAAGTGGGCGAGAGTCATCGGTGTGCGGAAAAACGAAAAACGCCCGCAAGCGGGCCGCGCAATTGTACGGCTTATGGCGAAGACCGAGAACGCGAGTCTGGCGCAACAGCCACCAGCGGGCGACTGAAGTCGCCCCAACAACGCCAACGCCCCCCTTAGGGGCGGCTTCAGCCGCCCACAGACATCCAGAGCGGACAGCTCCATTTGTAGGGCCGCCCGATGGGCGACTGAAGTCGCCCCCACGAAGGCCCCCTGCGCCGTCAGGCCTTCAGCAGCTGCGCCCTTCCGCCAAACCAGCGGGCGGTGACCACATCGGCCACCCGCGGCGCGTCGCGCAGCAGGGTTTCGGCCAGGTCGCGGGCGATGTCGACGAGCACCGCGTCTTCTTCCAGATCGGCGTAGCGCAGCAGCGGCACGCCGCTCTGGCGGGCGCCGATGAACTCGCCGGGGCCGCGGATGCGCAGGTCTTCCCGGGCGATGACGAAGCCGTCGGTGTGCTCGAAGATCGCCTTCAGGCGCTCGCGCCCGGCCTGGGACAGGGGCTGGGCAAACAGCAGGATGCACACCGACTCATGCACGCCGCGCCCCACCCGCCCGCGCAGCTGGTGGAGCTGGGCGAGGCCGAAGCGCTCGGCGTGCTCGATCACCATCAGGCTGGCGTTGGGCACATCCACGCCCACCTCGATCACCGTGGTGGCCACCAGCACCTTCACCTCGTTGGCGCTGAAGGCGGCCATGGTGGCGGATTTCTCGTCGTTCTTGAGCCGGCCATGGACCAGCCCCACCTTCAGATCGGGCAGCGCCGCGGTGAGCATCTCGAAGCTCTCCTGGGCGGTCTTCAACTGCAGGGCTTCGGATTCCTCGATCAGCGGGCACACCCAGTAGGCCTGCCGGCCGGCCACGCAGGCGTCGTGCACGCGGCGGATCACCTCGTCCCGGCGCTGGTCCGACACCAGCTTGGTGACGATGGGCGTGCGCCCCGGCGGCAGCTCGTCGAGCACCGACACGTCCAGATCGGCGTAGTAGCTCATCGCCAGCGTGCGCGGGATGGGCGTGGCGGACATCATCAGCATGTGGGGCGATTCGCCGGCCTGGCCTTTTTCGCGCAGGGCCAGGCGCTGGCGCACGCCAAATCGGTGCTGCTCGTCCACCACCGCCAGGGCCAGCAGCGGCAGGGCCACCGGGTCTTCGATCAGCGCGTGGGTGCCCACCGCCAGCAAAATCTCACCGGCGGCGAGGCGGGCCATGGTCGCCTCGCGCTCCTTCTTCTTGCGGCTGCCCGAGAGCCACGCCACCTCCAGCCCGATGGGCGCGAGCCAGTCGGCCAGCTTGCGGTAGTGCTGCTCGGCGAGGATCTCGGTGGGCGCCATCAGCACCGCCTGGCGGCCGTTCTCGGCGGCCAGCAGCATCGCCAGCGCGGCCACGCACGTTTTGCCCGAGCCCACGTCGCCCTGCAGCAGGCGCTGCATGGGGTGGTCCGAGGCCAGATCGGCGGCGATCTCGGCAAAGGCGCGGCCCTGGGCGCCGGTAAGGGCGAAGGGCAGTTGCTCGAGCAAACTGCGCGTGAGCGTGTCGTGGCGCAGCAGGCTGGGGGCGTTCTTGGCGCGGCGGGCGGCGTAGGCGCGGCGCAGGGAGATCTGCTGGGCCAGCAGCTCGTCCAGCTTCACGCGCTGCCAGGCGGGGTGGCCGCGGTCTTCGATGTCCAGGATCGCCATCGACGGCGGCGGCGCGTGGAGCGTGCGCAGCGCATCGGGCAGCGTGGGCAGGTTGAGGCGGCGGCGCAGGGGCTCGGGCAGATCCTCGACCACCGGGTTGTGGCGCAGCGCGCCGCCGATGAGCTTGCGCAGCGCCGACTGGACGAGGCCGGCGGTGGTCGGGTAGATCGGAGTGAGGCTGTCGGGCAGCGGCTCGCCGGCGGCCACGGGCTTGACCCGAGGGTGGATCATCTCGGCGCCGAAAAAGCCGTCGCGCAGCTCGCCAAAGATGCGCAGGCGGTTGCCGGCGGCAAGCTGCTTCTGCTGGTTGGGGTAGAAGTGGACGAAGCGCAGCGTGACTTCGCCGCTGGCATCCGACGCCCGGGCCAGCAGCTGGCGCCGCGGCGGCGGGCTCACGTCGCAGGAGATCACCTCCACCTCGCACTGGGCCGGCACGCCGGGGCGCAGGTCGGCCAGCATGGTGAGGCGGGTCTCGTCCTCGTAGCGCAGCGGGAGATGAAAGATCAGGTCGGCCGGCGAGAAGATGTCGAGCTTCGCCAGCCGCTCGGCCAGTTGCGGCCCCACGCCCGGCCAGCCGCGCACCGCCGCCTTTTTGGGCGGCGCGGCGGAAGTGGCGGGCGCGGCAGTCTCGGGCAAGATCAGCCGAGCACGAGGATGGCGTCGGCCTCGACCAGCGCGCCGCGGGGCAGCTCCTTCACGCCCACCGCCGCGCGGGCCGGGAAGGGCTCGGCAAAGTAGCGGGCCATCACTTCATTCACCTTGGCAAAGTTGGCCAGATCGGTGAGGTAGATGTTGAGCTTGACCGCGTCGCCCAGCGAACCGCCAGCGGCTTCGGCCACCGCCTTGAGGTTCTCGAACACGCGCACGGTCTGGGCCTCGAAGCCCTCGACCATCTGAATGGAAGCCGGATCCAGGCCGATCTGGCCCGACATATAAACGGTGTCACCGGCCTTGACGGCCTGGGAGTAGGTGCCAATGGCGGCAG
Organism: Zoogloea sp.; assembly: GCA_023150095.1. Taxonomy (GTDB): domain Bacteria; phylum Pseudomonadota; class Gammaproteobacteria; order Burkholderiales; family Rhodocyclaceae; genus Zoogloea. The sequence goes on from JAKLLO010000027.1 coordinate 18,265, forward strand.
GGGCGTTGGGCGTGGCGATGATCGTTTTGGACATGGGAGAAGGCTCCGTGGGTTGAACGGGCGGAGTTTACCGGGAATGGGGGCTTCACCAGCAAGGGGTAGGTGGAGGCTGGCCGGTTCTCGTGGGGGCGACTTCAGTCGCCCATCCAGGCCCGAAGCAGGCGCAGATGTCGGATTTGAGTCCGCGGGCGACTGAAGTCGCCCCTACAAATCGCCCGCAACGGGTCGCGCCGTCACGGGGTGCTCGTGAGCCGGACTAAAGTCCGGCCTAGGTCGTGCCTGCGGCGGGATGAAGGCTTCCCCGGGTAGTGATCCGCGCCAAACCGCGCTACCCTTTCGCCCACTTCCCAATCCCCACTTCCCGTTCCCACCCCTGCCATGCCCCTGCCCGACGCCTTTTCCCAAGCCCTTGCCGAGCGCTTCGGCAAGCGTTTTTCCACTGCCGAGGCCGTGCGTGCCCACCACGGGCACGATGAATCGCACTTTCCGGATGCGCTGCCCGATGGGGTGGTGTGGCCGCATTCCACCGCCGAGGTGGTGGAGGTGGTCAAGCTGTGCCACGCGCACCGGGTGCCGGTGATCCCGTTTGGGGTGGGCAGCTCGCTGGAGGGGCACATCCTGGCCACCAACGGCGGGATCAGCATCGATCTGTCGGAGATGAACCAGATCGTCACGATCCACGATGAGGACATGGACGCGGTGGTTCAGCCGGGCGTGACGCGCAAGGCGCTCAACGCGGCGCTGCATGGCACCGGGCTGTTCTTCCCCATCGACCCGGGCGCGGATGCGTCGCTCGGCGGCATGGCCTCGACGCGGGCCAGCGGCACCAACGCCGTGCGCTACGGCACCATGCGCGAGAACACCCTGGGGCTGGAGGTGGTGCTGGCCGACGGGCGGGTGATCCGCACCGGCGGCCGGGCCCGCAAGTCGTCGGCGGGGTATGACCTGACCCGGCTGTTCGTGGGCTCGGAGGGCACCCTGGGCATCATCACCGAGCTCACGGTGCGCCTGCATCCGCTGCCGGAGGCAATCTCCAGCGCCACCTGCTCCTTCCCGGATGTGGCGAGCGCGGTGCAAACCGTGATCCAGACCATCCAGCTGGGCGTGCCGGTGGCGCGCATCGAGCTGCTCGACACCCTCACGGTGCAGGCGGTCAATCGCTACAGCAAGACGACCCTGCGGGAATCGCCGATGCTGTTCTTCGAGTTCCACGGCTCGCCCACCGGCGTCGAGGAACAGGCGCAAACCGTGCAGGAGCTCGCCCGCGACAACGGCGGCCAGGATTTTGAATGGGCCACCCGCCCCGAAGACCGCTCCCGCCTGTGGCAGGCCCGCCACGACGTGCTGTTTGCCTGCCTCAACCTGCAGCCGGGCTGCCGCGGCATCTCGACCGACGTGTGCGTGCCGATCTCACGCCTTGCCGAGGCCATCGCCGGCACCCAGGAGGAGATCGCCTCCACCAGGCTGATCGCGCCCATCGTCGGCCACGTGGGCGACGGCAACTTCCATGTGGTGATCCTCACCGAGCCGGACAACCCGGATCAGGTGCACACCGCCGAGGCCCTCGGCCGGCGCATCGTGGAGCGGGCGCTGGCGCTTGATGGCACCTGCACCGGCGAGCACGGCATCGGGATCGGCAAGAAGGATTTCCTGCTCGCCGAACATGGCGAAGGCGTGGCGGTGATGGCGAGCCTCAAGGCCGCGCTCGATCCGCTGGGGCTGATGAATCCGGGCAAGGTGATCGGCTGAGTTTCCGGCGGCATACGCCGCCCGACCGAATAACCCTCCGCGTTATCGGAAATTAACAAAGCGGTCATCAAGTCGGATCGGACGAGGCCGATACGGCGGGTCAAGCCCACGACTCGCTGGTATTGCCATGTCCGCTCCCCGCATCCGCTCCGACGACATCGCCACGTTTTCTGGAATCGTTCTGGCCCTGGCCGGGATCGCCGCCCATTATCTGGACGGGCCGGACTGGCTGCAGTACGCCCTGAGCGGCGGGGTGATCGTGGCGCTGATCGCCGCCACCTCGATCAGCCATCGCGCCCGCGGCCGCGCCCGCGAGAACGCCCGCCGCCAGCGGGAGCGCATCGACTCCAGCGTGCAGGAATACGACAGCCTGTGCACCCGCATCGCCGCCGAAAGCGAGACCCAGTACGGCCGGCTGGGCGAATCCCTCAACCAGATGAACGAGGTGATCGCCAGCGCCGCCAGCAAGCTGGGCGGCAGCCTCACCGGCCTGCAGGACAACAGCAACGACCAGCGCGAGCTGCTGCGCCATCTGGTGGATGAACTCCTGGCCCTGGCCACCAATGAAGATCAGGTGCAGCAGAGCAGCGGGCTGCAGCGCTTTGCCGAGGAAACCCGCGAGGCGATCCACGAGTTCGTGGTCACCGTGGGCGCGCTGCAGGCCAGCGGCGCCGACATCTCGGCGCGCTTTACCGCGATGCGCGGCAAGGTGGATGCGGTGACGCGGCTGATGACCGAGGTGAACCAGATCAACAGCCAGACCGAGCTGCTGGCCCTCAACGCCGCCATCGAGGCCGCCCGCGCCGGCGAGGCGGGCCGCGGCTTTGCGGTGGTGGCCGACGAGGTGCGCAAGCTCGCCCAGCGCACCGAGCAGTTCAGCCGCCAGATCGAGACCCTGCTGAAGGAGATCCACGTGGCCATCGACGACGTGGGTGTGGCGGTGGATCTGTCGGCCTCCACCGACATCAGCAAGGCCCAGGCGTCCGAAGCCAACGTGGCCGCCATGTGGGCCGAGATGAGCGAGCTCAACGCCCGCGCCACCGCCCAGTCGCGGCGCATCAACGAAGTCTCGGAATCCATCCACCGGCTGGTGATGCAGGGCATCCTGTCGATGCAGTTCGAGGACATCGTCAGCCAGGTGCTCGGCAAGCTGCGCCAGCACACCGCCTTCATGAGCCGCTACACCCAGGGTTTCTTCGACGCCCACCGGGACGTGAACGAGAAGGACGGCCTCGCCCGCATCCAGCGCCGGGTAGCCACCCTCACCCAGCTCCTCGACGAATCCTCCCGCTCGGCCGCCGAGATCCGCTTCGAGGCGGTCAGCCAGAACGCCGTCAGCGCCGGCGAGATCGACCTGTTCTAACCGGTTCAGGCCAGCAGGCCGAGCGGCGCCCGCCCGGAAAGGCCCGGGAAGACCGCCGCCCGGTCACGCTCCGGCAGCCCCAGCAGCTCGGACAGCACGTGGCGGTGGTCGGTGGTCACCGCCAGATCGACGCCCTGATCGAGCCGCGGCGTATCCAGCCCCGGCCAGTCGCCGAACATCCGCCCGCCGCGCACCCCGTCGCCCAGCACCAGCATCGCCGAGCCGTGGCCGTGGTCGGTGCCCTGGCTGCGGTTGGCGCGCAGGCGTCGGCCGAACTCGGTCATCACCACCACCCGCACCGGCAGCCCGGCGGCGGCCATGTCCCGGTGGAAGGCCGCCAGCCCGCGGGAGAGCTGCCCCACCAGCCCGTTGAAGCGGCCCGGCTGGGCGTCGTGGGTGTCCCAGCTGGCGTGGTCGATGCACGCCACCCGCAGGCCCACGTCCATCTTCGCCAGCCGGGCGATGGCCTGCAGCCCCAGGTTGAAGCCGTTGTTCTCGTAGTTGGCGCCGACCGGCGCGTAGGGCGTGAGACGGCCGTCGGGCTGGCGCGGCAGGCGCGCATCGATCAGCGCGCTGCGGGCCAGCACCCGGGCGCCGGCCTGGCGCACCGGGTCGGCGGTGCCGGCGGGGTAGAGCCGGGCGAGCACCGCGGCGGCGTCCTTGCCGCCGGCCAGCGGCACGCCGCCCGAGAGATCGGGCAGCGCCAGCGCGTCGTCGTCGCGCAGCAGCGCGGCCGACATGCCGGCGTTGGCCGACATCGCCGCGATGCGCCGGTCGTCGCCGCTGCGCTCGCCGATGGCGGCGAGATAGCGGGTCAGCCAGCCGCTGTCGGTGCGGGCGTAGTCGGCGAGATTCACCACCCCGCGCTCGATCAGATCCTGGGCCTCGAAGTGGCTGCGGGTGCCGTTCATCAGCCCGCAGGCGTGGAGCACCGCCAGCCGGCCGGCGTCGTAAAGCTCGAAGAGCGGCTTCGCCTCGGGATGCAGGCGGAAATCCAGCCCGCTCCCAAGGCCGTTGGCGAGCGCCAGCCCGGGCCGCTCGCCGCTGTCGAGCACGCGCAGGTCGGGCGTTCGGGCGTCGATGTAGGGCTTCTCGTTGGCCGGGGCGACGAGGTTGAGCCCGTCGCAGCCACCACGCTGGAAGACCACCACCAGCAGCGGCGTCGGGGCGCCCTCGGCGGCAAAGGCGAGCCGGCCGAGGCCGGCGAGGGGCGCAAAGGCGCCGGCGGCGGCGCAGGCCTTGAGAAAGTCTCGGCGGGTCGTCATGGCGGGCCTTTCGTCAGCAGGTCTGGAACTCGGCGCTCATCGCCGTGAAGGCAATGACGCGCCGCAGCAGGTTGGCGTCGGCAGGCTTGGCGGCATCCAGCACGCGGGCCGGATTGACCGCCAGCCCGGCGAGGATCGCGCTGCCCACCGCGCCGTTGGCCGTCCCCAGCAGGCGCGTGGCGATGGCGTCGGCCGCCTGCCCGGCGGTGCCAGCGGGGCCATCCAGCAGCTCGGCGGGCTGCAGCGTGCCGTTGCCCCAGCGGTTCTCCATCAGCCCCTGCACCAGCTGCCAGCGCTGGCGCATGCCGTTGGCGCTGATCCAGTAGGCGGCCTCTTCCGGATGCCCGGTGGGCGGCGCCCAGCCGAACAGCCGCTGGCCGGCGTTGGCGAGCCCGGCGACCAGCCCCTCGGTGGCGGTGAAGGGCATCCCCGTCCCGCGCACGAAGGCGGCGGCGAGCTCCAGCGGACGGCGCAGCCGCGCGCCGCTGCTCCGGGCAAAATCCGGCGACAGGGCGATGAGTTCCACCACCCGGGCGATCTGGTCCGGCTGGCGACGGGCGCGCCACCACAGGTCGGCGGCGGCGGACAGCAGCCGCGGCGAGGCGCCGTCGCCCACCAGCCGGCGGCACAGCTTGCCGCTCAGGTGGCGGGCGGTGGCCGGGTGATCGGCGATCAGGTCGAGCACCTTGCGGCCGTCGGCCAGTGCCGGCTGGAACGGGTCGAACTCGACGCCCAGCACGCGCTTCTGGTAGTTGTCGTGCCAGGATTCCACGTAGGTGAAGTGGCCGGTGGCGGGCAGCCGATCGGCACCGCCAAGGCCGCTGCCGTCCTCCACCACCCAGCCGGTGAAGGCGCGGGCGGCTTCGTACACGTCCTGGTCGATGAAGCCCCGCGGCTGGCCCTTGAGGGCGCCGGGCACGTCGCGCCAGCGGTTGTAGAACTCGTTGAGGTAATGCTCGCGGCCCAGGCTGTGGAGCTCGAAGAGCTCCCGCGCGAAGTTCTCGTTGGCGGCGCCGGCGCGGGACGAGCGGTTGTTGAGGTAGTAGAGCATCGCCGGGCTGCTGGCCACGGCCTCGAGGAAATCCCGGAAGTTGCCCAGCGCGTGGCGGCGGATCACGTCGCGGTCGTAGGTGGGCAGCGCGACATTCACCTGCACCATCTGGCTGGCGTCCACGTTGAAGTGGTTGTGCCAGAAATCGGCCAGCACCTCGCGCAGCTGCCAGCGACTGTGCACCGCGCGGATCAGGCAGGCCACCGCCATCTCGGAGCGCGGCCGGAAACGCTCGGGGCCGGCCATCGGGCGCTTGTAGTCGGTGAGCGGCCACAGCTGGGCGATGGGCGCGGTGAGCGAATCGAGGGGGCGCATCTCGTCCACCGCGGGGTATTCCGGCCCCGGCGCCTTGCTGGCGTCGAAGCGCAGGCGCAGGCGAGCGGCGGCGAGGCGTTCGGCGCAGTCCGGGTCGTCGCCCTCGGGCGGGGCGAGCTGCTCGGCGAGCCACGCCCGCAGGCCGACGTCGCGCAGGTGCTGGCGCTCGGCCAGCGGCCCGGGCCCGAAGGCCAGCCGGCCCAGCACGAGTTCATCCATCGCCCCGACCGGAGCGTCGGGTTTCCGGGGGTCGGCAGACCTGCGCCCCGCAGCCGTTTGCGCCATCAATGTTCTCCGCTGCCTGTCCGTGTGCCGGAATGATAGCCGGCGCCCTTTGCAGCGGCCTTGCACGGGGCCGGAACCCGGGGCAAATCTTCGTATCCAAATCTTAGATTCCGCCCCGGACCGGGCGCGCCCCACGAAGCCGCGCCCTCCCGCAGTCGCACCCCGATTTTGCGAGGAAACCACCATGGCCGAGCAGGACCCCCGCCCCAGCCTCACCCCCGACGCCTCCCTCGACGACAAGTACACCGCGGCCAGCGGCCGGGTGTATCTCACCGGCTACCAGGCGCTGGTGCGCCTGCTGCTGATCCAGCGCGAGCGCGACCGGGCCGCCGGGCTCAACACCGCGGGCTTCGTCTCCGGCTACCGGGGCTCGCCCCTGGGCGGGCTGGATCTGAGCCTGTGGAAAGCCCAGGACCACCTGGCCCGCCACGACATCGTCTTCCAGCCCGGCGTGAATGAGGACATGGCGGCCACCGCCGTGTGGGGCAGCCAGCAGGTGGCGCTGTCGCCGCGGGCGCGGGTGCAGGGCGTGTTTGCCATGTGGTACGGCAAGGGGCCGGGCGTCGATCGCTGCGGCGACGTGTTCCGCCACGCCAACGCCGCCGGCAGCAGCCCTCACGGCGGCGTGCTGGTGATCGCCGGCGACGACCACGCGGCCAAGTCATCCACCCTGCCCCACCAGACCGACCACTTCTTCAAGTCGATGATGATGCCGGTGCTGGCCCCGGCCGGCGTTCAGGAATACCTGGATTACGGCGTGCATGGCTGGGCGCTGTCGCGCTATTCGGGCTGCTGGGTGGCCTTCAAGGCGCTGGCCGACACGGTGGAAACCTCCGCCTCGGTGGATGTGGACCCGCAGCGGGTGGTGACCATCACGCCCACCGACTTCGCGCTGCCGCCGGACGGCCTCAACCTGCGCTGGCCCGATCCGCCGCTGGTGCAGGAGCGCCGCCTGCTGCACTTCAAGCTCTACGCCGCGCTGGCCTACTGCCGCGCCAACCGGCTCAACCGGGTGGTGATCGACTCGCCCGCGCCGCGGCTGGGCATCATCACGTCGGGCAAGAGCTACCTCGACGTGCGCCAGGCCTTCGACGACCTGGGCATCGACGAGCAGCTCGCCGCCGAGATCGGCATCCGGCTCTACAAGGTGGGCATGGTGTGGCCGCTGGAGGCCGAGGGCGTGCGCCGCTTTGCCGAAGGGCTGGACGAGATTCTGGTGGTGGAAGAGAAACGCCAGCTCCTCGAATACCAGCTGAAGGAAGAGCTCTACAACTGGCGCGAGGACGTGCGCCCGCGGGTGGTGGGCAAGTTCGACGAGAAGGGCGAATGGGCGATGATCGCCACGCCGGGGCCGGACGGGCGGATCACCGTCGATCACGGCGAGTGGCTGCTGCCGGCGGCCGGCGAGCTCTCCCCGGCGATGATCGCCCGGGTGATTGCGGCGCGCATCGGGCGCTTCTTCACGTCCGAGCGCATCGAAAGCCGGCTGGCCTTCCTGCAGGCCAAGGACCAGACCCTGGCCCACCGGGTGTTCGCCATCGACCGGGTGCCCACCTTCTGCCCCGGCTGCCCCCACAACAGCTCCACCAAGGTGCCGGAAGGCAGCCGCGCCACCGCCGGCATCGGCTGCCACTACATGGCCAGCTTCATGCCCGACCGGCGCACCGGCCCCTTCACCCACATGGGCGGCGAGGGCGTGCCATGGGTGGGCCAGGCGCCCTTCACCGACGAGCCGCACATCTTCGCCAACCTGGGCGACGGCACCTATTTCCACTCCGGCATCCTGGCGATCCGCCAGGCGGTGGCGGCCTTCAACCGCCCCGGCCACGGCCGCCAGCCCACCAGCGGCATCACCTACAAGATCCTCTTCAACGACGCGGTGGCGATGACCGGCGGCCAGCCGGTGGATGGCGAGCTCACCGTGCCGCGGCTGCTGCGCCAGCTGCAGGGCGAAGGCGTGGGCAGCATCGTGCTCGTCACCGACGGCACCGACCGCCCGTGGCACGTGGCCGACATCCCCCACGGGGTGTCGATCCGCCACCGGGACGAGCTGGAGGTGATCCAGCGCGAGCTGCGCACCCTGCCCGGCGTCTCCGCACTGGTGTTCGACCAGACCTGCGCTGCCGAGAAGCGCCGCCGCCGCAAGCGCGGCACCTACCCCGACCCGCAGACCCGCGTGTTCATCAACGAGGCGGTGTGCGAAGGCTGCGGAGACTGCGGGCGTGAGTCCAACTGCATGGCGATCCTGCCCGTCGAGACGGAGTTCGGCCGCAAGCGGCAGATCGACCAATCTGCCTGCAACAAGGATTTCTCGTGCATGAACGGCTTCTGCCCGAGCTTCGTGACCATCGAGGGCGGACGGGTGAAGAAGGGCCGCGCCACGGCGGTGGACGCGAGCCACCTGCCGCCCCTGCCGACGCCGCGGCTGCCGGCCACCACCCAGCCGTGGGGCATCCTCGTCACCGGCGTGGGCGGCACCGGCGTGGTCACCATCGGCGCGCTGATCGGCATGGCCGCGCACCTGGACGGCAAGGGCGTGACGGTGCTCGACATGACCGGCCTGGCCCAGAAGGGCGGTTCGGTGTTCAGCCACATCCGCATCGCCAACGACCCGGCGCAGCTCCACGCCGTACGCATCGCGGTGGGCGAGGCCAACGCGGTGATCGGCGGCGACGTGGTGGTCACCGCCAGCGCCGACGCCCTCTCGCGGATGGCGGTGGGCACCACCCACGGCGTGGTGAACTGCGCCGAGACGCCCACATCCGAATTCACCCGCAACCCGGACTGGCAGTTCCCCCTCGACAAGATGCAGTCGGCCATCACCGAGGCCGTGGGCCGCGAGGGCTGCGCCTTCCTCGACGCCACCGCGCTGGCCACCGCGCTGCTGGGCGACGCCATCGCCACCAACCTGTTCCTGCTCGGCTTTGCCTGGCAGAAGGGCTGGGTACCGGTGAGCGAGGCCAGCCTCGACAAGGCCATCGTGCTGAACGGCGCAGCGGTCGACATGAACCGCCAGGCGTTTTTGTGGGGGCGCCGCGCGGCGGTGGATCAGGTGGCGGTGGAGCGCCTGCTGGCGCCGGCCCCGGTGATCCCGATCCGCCCGGCCACGGCGAGCGAAACCCTCGACGCCCGCATCGCCCGCCGGGCCGCCTTCCTCACCGATTACCAGGACGCCGCCTACGCCCGGCGCTACACCGATTTCGTCGCCCGGGTGCGCGAGGCCGAAGCCAGGCTGGGCAGCCAGCGCCTCACCGAAGCCGTCGCCGACAACTACTTCAAGCTGCTGGCCTGCAAGGATGAATACGAGGTCGCCCGGCTGTACGCCGACCCGGCCTTCTGGCAGCAGATTGACGAGCGCTTCGAGGGCGACTTCACAGTGAGCTTCCACCTCGCGCCGACCTTCCTGGCCCGGCCCGATCCGGATTCGGGGCGCATCCACAAGCTGAAGTTCGGCCCGTGGATGAAGACCGCCTTCGGCTGGCTGGCGAAGCTCCGCCGGCTGCGCGGCACGCCCTTCGACGTCTTCGGCTACCACGCCGAACGCAAGGCCGAACGCGCCCTTACCGCCCAGTACGAAGCCGACATCGGCCGGCTGATCGGCGAACTCGGCACCGAGCGCCTGCCCATCGCCATCGAGCTCGCCCGCCTGCCGGACGAGATCCGCGGTTACGGCCACATCAAGGCCGCCGCGATGCAGCGGGCGGCAGAAAAGCGCGAGGCGCTGCTGGCAAGGTGGCGCGCCGGCGGCCATCGGCCGGCCAACGTGGCCTGAGGGCTCAGCCCCGCAGCTGCACGAGGACCAGCGTGGCGCAGTGCATCAGTATCGCAACGATGCCGAGCGTCCACGCGGCCTCGTAGCCCCGGGCCGCGAAGCGCCGGTAGGCCGCTTCGTTGTCGCGCTTGTCGTAGTGATCCACCACCGCACTCACGAGCACCGCCACGGCGCACAGCATGGCCGCGGCCATCGTCCATGCCACCACGCCGTGCAGGTGCAGTGCCCCCCCGAGGGTGCTGCGCTGCCGCACCGGAAATTCGATGACCAGATCGTCGACGAACAAGCCCCGCACTACGTAAAACAGGACGAACAGCGCCGCCGCCGTCCGGCCGAGCCGGACGCCACGGGGGACCACGTTGGGCTGGTATCCCGACGGGGCCGGCTCGGGCTGCGCCACGACGCCCTGGGCGCCCAGGTGGTCGGCCAGCGCCGCCAGGCTCGCCTCGAAGGCCGCATCGATCCGCAGGGTGCGCGCCGCGAGGGCGGCCTCCAGCTGCGCCCGCTCGGCCGCCAGGGCCGGCGCCGGCACCGCAGTCAGCAGGCAGGCTGCCGCCGCACGCAGGTCCCGGTTGGAGGGCAGGCTGCCCGGCGCCGACGACGCGCGGTTCAGGGCTCGCCCGACAATAGCGAGGGCATGCTCAGGCTGCACATTCGGCTCCGTCAAAAAGGGACGAGAGCATACCATCGGCATCCCACCTGGTTCACGGCTACGCCCATCGAGGGCAACACGCTACACTGCGCCCCATGCGCCGTCTGTCTCCTTTCGCCATGCCGCCCGCCCTCAAGGCCCTGCTGGCCCAGCTGGGCGGGGTGGGTGTTGCCTACGCCGCGGGTCGGGCCGGCTTGCTGCCGCCGGGCGCGTGGCCGGTGGTCACGGTGCAGGCCATCGCCGCCGCCGGCATCGCCACGCTGCTGCGCAGTGCCCGCTGGTGGCGCTGGATCCACCTGGGTTTCATGCCGGTGGTGGCCGGCGCCCTGGCCCTGCAGATCGCCCCGGGCTGGTATCTGGCGGCCTTCGTGGTGTTCGCGCTGATCTACTGGAGCAGCTTCCGCACCCAGGTGCCGCTGTTCCTCTCCAACCCGCGCACCGCCGAGGCGGTGGCCGGCCTGCTGCGCCGGGATCGCCCGCCTTCGGTGCTCGATCTGGGCAGCGGCACCGGCTCGCTACTGCGCCCGCTGGCCCGACTGCGGCCCGACTGCCGCTGCGAAGGCGTCGAATCCGCCCCCGCGCCCTATCTGCTGTCGCGCATCCTGGCCCGCCACCAGCACAACATCGCCCTGGCCCGGGGCGACTTCTTCAAGATCCCCTGGGACGACTACGACCTGGTGTATGCCTTCCTGTCGCCCGTGCCCATGAGCGCCGTGTGGAACAAGGCCCGCGCCGAGCTGCGCCCCGGCGCGCTGCTGGTGAGCAACAGCTTCCCGGTCGAGGGCGTTGATCCGGAGCAGGTGATCGAAGTGCCCGACAGCCGCCACACGCGGCTCTACTGCTATCGCCCCGCCGGCCCCGAGCCGACGCCCAAGCCCTTGGCGTCAAACGGATTTGGCCGGCGATAAGCGGCCAAATCCGCCCTTAATTCCATCGTTGCCCATGCCGTTAAGCAAGGAATAATGGCGTCATCGCGCCTTGCGTTCAGCGAGAGGATTTCCACCATGTCCCGCATCATCTGCGTCATCGGCAACAAGGGCGGCACCGGCAAGACAACCCTGTCCCACATGCTGTGCCAGGGCCTCGGCCTGCTGGGCCAGCGCTCGGCCTGCGTCCTCACCGACACCCACCGCGAACCGCTCTCGCCCGACGGACGCCGCTACGTGACCGCCGATGGCCGCACCCCCGAGGCGCTGCAGAAGATCGTCACCAAACTGCGCACCATGGAAGGCTGGGTCGGCGTGATCGACGGCGGCGGCAACCGCGCCGAGGTGGATCGCCTGCTCGACAGCCTCTCCGACATCGTGATCGTGCCCTTCCGCGACTCCCACGAAGACCTGCGCACCACCCTCGGTGATCTGCAGACCTTCCCCCACGCCTACGGCCTGCCGTCCCAGTGGCCCACCAACGCCTGGCAGCGCGACGCCGCCGACCGCAGCGTGGCCCAGCTCCTCGGCGACTACCGCGACCGCCTGCTGCACCCGGTGGCCAGCCTGTCCGCCTCCAAGCTGCTGCTGCAGAAGCAGATCCCCGACAGCCTGCCCTCCAACCTCGGCAACGCCTGCCGCAACCTGGCCCGCCAGGTGATGGAGATCCTCGAGATCGGCGAGGCGGACGCCAGTCAGCGCGCCCGTCGCGACGCCCCGGCGGTCTCCGTGCAGCCAGCGGCGGTGCTGCCCGAAGGCTTCGCCAGCGCCGCCCGCCACTAGGCCCCGCCCCCGCCGCGGCCCTCCCTTCCCGGAGGGCCGTTTCGTTTTGTGTGCCTACCGGTTCAAGGCCGCGCCACGCTCACGCCCCAGCACAAAAATAACCACGTAACCACTGAGGTTTTCTTCCGCTCCGCCGAAATAGCAGTTAACGAGGCGGGGAACGCCGAGGCGACGGGGAGACTCATCAGATGCGTAACAACGGGCCAGTTACCGGCAAGGAACAGACTTTCGGCGACAACATCGCCATCATTTCCCACACCGACGACGCCGGCAGGATCAACTTCGTCAACGACGACTTCGTGGCGATCAGCGGCTTTTCCAGCGAGGAGCTGATCGGCCAGTCCCACAACATCGTCCGCCACCCGGACATGCCTGCCGAGGCCTTCCGCGACCTGTGGGCCACCCTCAAGCGCGGCCGGCCGTGGTCCGGACTGGTCAAGAACCGCTGCAAGAACGGCGATTTCTACTGGGTGCGCGCGTCGGTCACCCCGAAGCCGGAAGGCGGGTTCATGTCGGTGCGGGTCAAGCCCACGGCCGACGAAGTCCGCACCGCCGAGGCGAACTACCAGCGCATGAACCGCGATCCGTCGATCCGGCTCCACGAGGGCAGCATCCGCCGTCAGGGCGTGGCACGGCTCATCCAGCGGGGCATGGCCCTGATCGACAACATGCCGATCGGACGCCGCCTGCTCGGGGTGATGGTCATCGTGATGATCCTGCTCGCCGCGACCCTGGCCGACAGCCAGCGCTCGGCCCGCCAGATCGAGGCGCGCTACCAGGCGCACATTGCCCAGGACGGCGCCCGCCGGGTCGATTTCTACAGCATGTACGCCCAGGGCCTGCAGATGGGCCAGGCCCTGCGCAACGCCATGCTCGACCCCGCCAACCCCAAGGCCTACGACAACTACACCAAGGCCGCCGAAGCCTTCGACAGCGTGGCCGCCAAGACGCGCAGCCTCGACGAGCAGACCTTCACCTCCGGTCTGCCGGCACGCATCCAGGCCCTGCGCCAGGAGCAGCGGCAGATCCACGAAAGGCTGTTCGGCCTCGTCAGGAACGGCCAGGGCGAAGAGGCCCGGGCCATGCTCAACAAGGAAGAAACCCCGAAATGGCGGGAGATGCGTGATCTCCTGCTGGCCGAGATCAAGCGCCTCGACGAAGCCTCGCCGCATCTGCTGGCCGAGCTGGAGCAAGCATCGGATGCCAGCATCCGGCGCAGCCTGGGGCTCGGGCTGGGGGCCGTGCTCCTCGGCCTGACCCTCGGCGCCGGCCTGCTCGCCCGCACCGCCAGCCAGGCCGCCCGGGCCCGCGCGATGGTGGCCACGGTGGCCGGTGGCAACCTGTCCATCGAGATCCGCCCGGGCAGCACCGACGAGATCGGCGAGATCCTGACCCACGTGGCCATCCTCCGGAACCGCCTGCACGAAGCCATCAGCCTGATCCAGCAAAGCGCCCGCGAGCTCGCCAGCTCCAGCGCCAAGCTCGCCAGCGCAAGCGAGGCCACGGTGGAGGCCACCGCGGCCCAATCCGCCACGCTGTCGGGCATCGCCGTCACCGTCGATCGCCTGTCGATGGCCAGCGCCACCATGAGCGACAGCGCCAGCAATGCCCTCGAAGCGGCCCGCGCCTCCATCGCCAGCACCCGCCACAGCGCAACCATCAGCCGCGACGCGGCCGACAGCATCAACGACGCTGCCCGCTCGGTGGCAGGCACCGAAGCCAGCATCGTCGAACTGGCCAAGATGTCGGCCGAGATCGGCAGGGTGGTGCAGGTCATCCACGACATCGCCGATCAGACCAACCTCCTCGCCCTCAACGCCGCCATCGAAGCCGCCCGGGCCGGCGAACAGGGCCGCGGCTTCGCGGTCGTGGCCGACGAGGTGCGCAAGCTGGCCGAACGCACCGGCAGCTCGACCCAGGAAATCGCCACGGTGATCAAGCGCATCCAGGACACCAGCAACGGCGTCGCCAGCGCCGTGGCGGCGGGTAGCCGCGAAGTGGGCGCCGGCGCCCGCAGTGCGCTGGAAGCCGGCGAGGTGGCCGCCTCGGTCGAGGCCACGGTGATCCAGGCCGGCTCCGCGATGGAACAGATCGGCGTGGCCCTTGCCGAGAGCGGGGCCGCGACCCGCGACATCGCCGCACAGATGGAATCCGTCGCCCGCAACGCCGAGGTCGACGCCGGCATGGCCCGCCATTCGGCCGCCGAAGCCCACCAGATCGGCAAGCTGGCCGACAAGCTGCAGGCCCTCGCCGCCCAGTTCCGCGCCTGAGGCCAGCCAGAGGGCATGAAACGGGAGGGTCGAGCCGGTTTACCCGCCCGGGTCGGTCGGGCAGAATGCGCCGACTCCGACTCTCAAACCCTCCGATGCTCACTGCCCACGGTCTTGCCTGCGATCGCGGCGACCGCCGACTGTTTTCCGCTGTGGACTTCGCCGTCGCCCCGGGCCAGTGGCTGCAGGTGGAAGGCCCCAACGGGGCCGGCAAGACCAGCCTGCTGCGCATCGTCGCGGGGCTGGCGCCGGCCGCGGACGGACGCATCGAATGGGAAGGCCAGCCGGTGGCCGAGGTGCGCGACGAGTTCCACGCCCGGCTGCTCTACCTGGGCCACGCCCCGTCCATCAAGGACGACCTCTCCGCCCTCGAGAACCTCCAGACCGCCGCCGCCGTGGCCGGCCGTCCGCTCGACGAATCCACCGCCCTCACTGCCCTGCGCCGGATCGGCCTGAAGGGCCGCGAAGACCTGCCCACCCGGGTACTCTCGCAAGGCCAGAAGCGCCGCGTGGCGCTGGCCCGCCTGCTGTGCAGCCAGGCCCGGCTGTGGATCCTCGACGAGCCCTTCGTGGCCCTCGACGTGGCCGCCGTCAGCCAGCTGTGCGAGATCCTCGACGAACACCTCACCCGCGGCGGCATGCTGCTGTTCACCAGCCACCAGGCGGTGCAGCTCGGCGGCACGCCCTCAAGCCTGAGGCTCGGGGCATGAACGCCTTTCTCGCCATCGTCCGCCGCGACCTGCTGCTCGCCGCCCGCCGCAAGAGCGAGGTGTTCACTGCGCTGTTCTTCTTCATGATCGTGGTCAGCCTGTTCCCGCTGGGCATCGGGCCCGAGACCGCGCTGCTGCGCCGCATCGCCCCCGGCGTGCTGTGGGTGGCAGCGCTGCTGGCCGCCATGCTGTCCCTCAATCGCCTGTTCGCAGCCGATCACGCCGACGGCACGCTGGAACAGATGGCCCTGTCGCCCACCCCGCTGGCCCTGCTGGTGGCCGGCAAGACCCTCGCCCACTGGCTCACCGCCGGCCTGCCGCTGGTGCTGCTGGCGCCGGTGCTGGGCATCCAGTTCGATCTGTCGGCACGCTCGCTGGGCATCCTGATGCTGTCGTTGCTGCTGGGCACGCCACTGCTGTCGCTCATCGGCGCCATCGGCGCGGCGCTCACCCTGGGCCTGCGCGGCGGCGGCGTGCTGCTGTCGCTGCTGGTGCTACCGCTGTATATTCCGGCCCTGATCTTTGGCGCCGGCGCGGTCGAGGCCGACATGGCCGGGCTCGGCGTCGGCGGACACCTGTCGCTGCTGGGCGCCCTCTTGGCGCTCGGCGTGTTCTTCGCCCCGTGGGCCGCCACCGCCGCCCTGCGCATCGCCCTCGAATAGCGCCGCCACACCCTTTTTCGGATTCATCCCCATGAGTCAGCGCTTCATCAACTGGTTCAAGTTCGCCTCGCCGGCCAGCTTCTACCCCCTCGCCGGCAAGGCCTGGCCGTGGTTCGCCGTCCTCGCCACGGCTTTCTGCGCCGCCGGGCTGTGGATCAGCTTCTTCGTCGCCCCCACCGATTTCCAGCAGGGCGAGGGCTACCGGATCATCTTCATCCACGTGCCGGCCTCGTGGATGTCCATGTTCATCTACTGCGTGATGGCCTTCTGGGCCGCCATCGGCATCACCTTCAACACCCGCCTGTCGGGCATGATGAGCTCGGCGCTGGCGCCCACCGGCGCGCTGTTCGCCTTCATCTCGCTGTGGACCGGCGCCCTGTGGGGCAAGCCCATGTGGGGCGCGTGGTGGGTGTGGGATGCGCGCCTCACGTCCGAACTGATCCTGTTCTTCCTGTACATCGGCTACATCGCCCTCACCGCCGCCATCGACGACCCGCGCCGGGCCGACAAGGCGGGTGCCATCGTGGCGCTGGTGGGCGTGGTGAATGTGCCGATCATCTATTTCTCGGTGAAGTGGTGGAACACCCTGCACCAGGGCGCTTCGGTGTCCCTCACCAAGGCGCCCACGATGGCCACCACCATGCTGTGGGGCATGCTGCTGATGGCCCTGGCCTTCTGGATGTACAGCATCGCCATCGCGCTCTACCGGGTGCGGGCGATCATCCTGGAGCGCGAACGCCACACCACCTGGGTGGCCGAACTGCCGGAGATGCAGCGATGAACTGGGGCAGCACCAGCGAATTCTTCGCCATGGGAGGCTACGGCCTCTACGTGTGGGGCAGTTTCGGCGTGACCGCCGCCGCCCTGCTGATTGAAACCCTGCTCGCCCGCAAGCGCGTGGCCGACACCCGCCGCGCCCTGCGCCGGGAACTTGCGGCCGACCGCAACGATCAAGACTGAGATGAAACCACGTCACAAACGCTTCGCCATCATCGTGGGCGGTGTCGCCGCCCTCGGCATCGCCGCGGCCCTCGTGCTCAACGCCTTCCAGAGCAATCTGGTGTTCTTCTTCACGCCCACCCAGGTCGCCAGCGGCGAGGCCCCCAAGGGCCGCGCCTTCCGCGTCGGCGGGCTGGTGAAGGAGGGCAGCCTCCAGCGCACCGACATCACCGCCCGCTTCGTGGTCACCGACACCGCCAAGGAAATCCCGGTCACCTACAAGGGCATCCTGCCGGACCTCTTCTCCGAGGGCAAAGGCGTGGTCGCCCAGGGCAGCCTGGGGCCGGACGGCCTGTTCACCGCCACCGAAGTGCTCGCCAAGCACGACGAGAACTACATGCCGCCCGAAGCCAAGGCCGCAGTGGATAAAGCCCACGAGGCATCGCGGACTTTGAAACAGTGAAGCGTGAAGGGTAAGGCGTGAGGGGGCCTTGATCCGGCCCCGCGCGCTCCCGGTCGCCAGCGCAAAAGCACCGTCAAAGGCCCACTCCCCACGCCCCACTCCCTCCTTCCCAGGAAGCCCCCCATGATCCCCGAAATCGGAACCTTCGCCCTCGTCCTGGCATTGCTGGTGGCCCTCGTGCAGGGCACCCTGCCCCTCGTCGGCGCCCAGCGCGGCGTGACGGCCTGGGTGCAGCTGGCGCGTCCCGCGTCGGCCACCCTGTTCCTGCTCATCGCGGTGGCCTTCAGCTGCCTCACCGCGAGCTTCATCAACAACGATTTCTCGGTGCTGTACGTGGCGCAGCATTCCAACTCGCGCCTGCCGATCGAATACCGCATCGCCGGCGTGTGGGGCGGCCACGAGGGCTCGCTGCTGCTGTGGGTGATGATGCTGTCCCTGTGGGCGCTGGCCGTCGCGGCCTTCTCCCGCAGCCTGCCGGACGACATGGTGGCGCGGGTCGAGGGGGTGCTGGGCCTGGTCGCCGCCGGCTTCATCCTGTTCATCCTCACCACCTCCAGCCCCTTCGAGCGCCTCTTGCCCGGCGCCGACGACGGCCGTGACCTCAACCCGCTGCTGCAGGACCCGGGCCTGATCTTCCACCCGCCGATGCTCTACATGGGCTACGTGGGCTTCTCGGTGGCCTTCGCCTTCGCCATCGCGGCGCTGCTGTCGGGCCGGCTGGATGCCGCCTGGGCGCGCTGGTCGCGGCCGTGGACCACCGCCGCGTGGGTCTTCCTCACCCTGGGCATCGGCCTGGGCTCGATCTGGGCCTACTACGAGCTGGGCTGGGGTGGCTGGTGGTTCTGGGATCCGGTCGAGAACGCCTCGTTCATGCCCTGGCTGGTGGGCACCGCGCTGATCCATTCGCTGGCCGTCACCGAAAAGCGCGGCAGCTTCAAGAACTGGACGGTGCTGCTCGCCATCGGCGCGTTTTCCCTGTCGCTGCTGGGCACCTTCCTGGTCCGCTCCGGCGTGCTCAGTTCAGTGCACGCCTTCGCCACCGACCCCAAGCGCGGGGTGTTCATCCTGTTGTTCCTGGCGGTGGTGATCGGCTCGTCCCTCACCCTGTTCGCCTGGCGCGCGCCCAAGGTCAGCCTCGGCGGCGCCTTCGCGCTGGTGTCGCGGGAGACCATGCTGCTGATCAACAACCTGCTGCTCCTGTGCGCCGCCGGTGCGGTGCTGCTGGGCACGCTCTACCCGCTGGTGATCGACGCCCTCAACCTGGGCAAGCTGTCGGTCGGCCCCCCGTATTTCAACGCGG
Organism: Zoogloea sp.; assembly: GCA_023150095.1. Classification (GTDB taxonomy): domain Bacteria; phylum Pseudomonadota; class Gammaproteobacteria; order Burkholderiales; family Rhodocyclaceae; genus Zoogloea. Next base: position 36,770 of record JAKLLO010000027.1, read on the forward strand.
TGTTCGCGCCGTTGATGGTGCCGGTGCTGTTCCTGATGGCAGTCGGCCCCGTTGCGCGCTGGAAGCAGGCCAATCTCGCCGACATCATCCGCCCGCTGAAGGCCGCCTTCGCGCTGGCGGTGGTGGCCGGCGTAGGCCTTCCCTTCGTAACCGGCCAATGGAACGCCGGCGTGGCGCTGGGCATCGGCCTGGCGATCTGGATCATTGGTTCGTCGGTGCTGCAGATCCTCGCCCGGGCCAAGTCGGGCATGCCGCCGCGGTCCTTCTGGGGCATGCACCTGGCTCACGTGGGCATCGCGGTCACCGTGGTCGGCATCGTGATGGTCAAGCACTACGAAACCGAGCGCGACGTGCGCATGGCCCCGGGCGACACCGTCGCCGCCGGCGGCTACACGATCCGCTTCCTGGGCGTGGAAGGCGTGCCCGGCCCCAACTACAACGCCGCCCGCGGCAACCTGGAGCTCCTCAAGGACGGCCAGCTGGTGATGCCGCTGCACCCCGAGAAGCGCAAATACCTCTCCTCCGCGATGCCGATGACCGAAGCCTTCATCGATCCGGGCCTCACCCGCGACATCTACGTCTCGCTGGGTGATCCGCTCGAAGGCGACGACGGCGCGTGGAGCGTGCGCGTGTACTACAAGCCCTTCGTCAGCTGGATCTGGGCCGGCGCCGTGCTGATGGCCCTCGGCGGCATCTTCGCCGCCAGCGACCGCCGCTACCGCCTCAAGTCGGCCAGCCGCGCCGCCACCCAGCTCGCCCCCGGAGCCGCATCGTGAAACGTTTCCTGATCCCCCTCGGCATCTTCCTGGTGCTGGTCGGCTTCCTCGCCGTCGGCCTCAACCGCGACCCGCACGAAGTCCCGTCGCCGCTGGTCGGCAAGCCGGCGCCGGAGTTCCGGCTCGCCACCCAGGCCGACCCGGCCAAGGAGTTCTCCCCCGCCGACATGCGCGGCCAGGTGTGGCTGCTCAACGTGTGGGCCTCGTGGTGCGTATCGTGCCGCGCCGAACACCCGCTGCTGGTGGCCTTCGCCAAGGATGGCCAGCTGCCGGTGGTCGGCCTCAACTACAAGGAAGTGCGCGGCGACGGCGGCATCGACGCCAAAAAGCTCGCCCCAGAGCAGGAGCTCGCCCTCACCCGCGAACGCACCGGCGCCTGGCTCGCCCAGCACGGCAACCCCTACCTGCTGTCG